>CAZXCK010000018.1:6162-46659 GCA_964639225.1 uncultured Anaerolineaceae bacterium
TCCGGCATCTTGCAGACGGTGTCGCAGTCGGCTTCTTCCTGGCGCTGCTGCTCGATATCCACGCCCAGCAGCCGGTTGATGGCGTAGCGGTTGCGCGCGATAAAACCGTAGAGGCGCGGCCCCAGCCAGTTGCCGATCCCCGGCACATTCAGTAGCAACCACAGCGGCAGCAGCAGCGGCAGCTCGCGCAGCATACGCCGCGTGCCGTCGAAACCGGCGTACACACGCCCGCTGCGGTCCACCACATGGATCGCGCCCATCGCCGCCTCATGGTCGATGGTCGGATAGCGCCGCGCGACTTCGTCCTGCTGGTGCAGGTCCAGGAACTCCACCCGCCGCAGCCAGTCGAAGGCGCGTACCACGCGGCGAGTCGTGTTGCAGATGACACAGTGCCCGTCGTAGATGGCGGTAATCACAGGGTTACATCCTCGTCAACTCGTCGATGATCCTATTCTACCGACTCCGCCTGAGTATTTGCTGATTGGCCGGTTAACCCGCGCCAATTCGCACCCTACCAGCCCAGCAGACCGCGAAGCCACACCAGCAGCAGCAGCCCCGCACCCCACACGGCGTAACCCGCGCCGATGGTGGGCCACAGTCCCCAGCCAGCGCGGGTCAACTGCCAGGCGACCAGCATAAAGAACAGCGTCGGGATGATGTTAATCAGCAGCGCCTGGTTGAACTCGGTGATGGCCTGCTGGCCGTCCTCGGCCCCGGCATAGATAATCCACATGCCCAGCGGAATATTCAGCGGCATGACGGCCACAATCGCCGACAGCGTGCGCGAATACTGGCGCAGCACGGCGATAGCGATGATGATGAGGATGGACACGATCACCGGCAGCAGCCGGTTCCAGTCGAGTGAGATCATGGCAGGCTTACCTGGGCGACGATGGTTTATAATCCGTTAGCTGGCGGCGGCGGCCTTTTTGGCGGCCTTGAGCGCCTTCATCCGCTGCTCGTGGTTCAGAATACGCTTGCGCAGGCGCAGGCTCTTGGGTGTGACTTCCAGCAGCTCGTCTTCCGACAGGAACTCGATGTACTCGTCCAGGCTCATCTGGCGGTATGGCGTCAGGCCGTCGGTCGTCTCGCTGGGCTTGGCGCGGAAGTTCGTCAGATGCTTGGCTTTGGTCACGTTGACCGCCAGATCGTCCGGGCGCACATGCTCGCCGACGATCTGCCCCTCGTAGACCTCAGTCTGCGGGCCGATGAAGAAAGCGCCGCGCGGCTGCAGGTTGACCAGCGCGTAGGCCATCGCCGTGCCGGTCTGGTCGGCGACCAGGCTGCCGAGCTGGCGCGTGGGCGTCTCGCCCTGAACCGGCGTATAGCCGTGATGCAGCGTGTGAAGCTGGCCCATGCCGCTGGTGGCGCGCATAAACTGCGAATGGAAGCCGATCAGGAAGCGGGTCGGCACCAGATAGCGCAGGTAGGTGGTGCCGTTCTCGCTGTGCATGTGCAGCATCTGCCCGCGCCGCCCGCCGATCTGCTCAAAAACGGTGCCAGCATACGAGTCGGCTACGTCGATATGAACCTCTTCGACCGGTTCCAGCAGTTCGCCGGTGTTCGGGTCTTCGTGGAAGATAACTTCCGGCTTGCTCACTTCGAACTCGTAACCCTCGCGGCGCATCGTCTCGATGAGGATACCCAGGTGCAGCTCCCCGCGCCCGCTGACGACGAATTTCTCCGGCGAACTGCCGTCTTCGACGCGCAGGGCGACGTTGCTGCGAATCTCGTTGTACAGGCGCTCACGCAGCCGCCGCGATGTGCCCCAGCCGGTCTTGCCTTCCTGTCCGGCGAACGGCGACGTGTTGACGCCGAACGTCATGCGCACAGTCGGCTCCTCAACGTGAATGGGCGGCAGCCCTTCGGTCACGGCGGGGTCGGCGATGGTGTCGCTGATGCCGATGGTGTCCAGCCCAGCGAAAGCGATGATGTCACCGGCGGCGACTTCGTCCGTCTCCTGCTTCGACAGATTGTGATAGGTATACAGGTACTCGATGCGTCCCGGCAGACGCTGGCCCTGGGGCGTGATGCGCACGACGTTCATGCCCCGGCGCAGCACACCGGCCTGCACACGGCCAACGCCGATCTGACCTTTATAGTTGTCATAATCCAGCGTCGTCACCAGCAGCCGGGCCGGAGCGTCCGGCTCGACAGTCGGGCCGGGGACGGATTTAATGATCGTCTCGAACAGCGGCACCAGGTCGTCCTGGATGTCGTCTGGTGTGTGCCCGGCGCGCCCTTCCAGGCCGATGGTGTAGACCACCGGAAAGTCGGCCTGCTCGTCGGTAGCGCCCAGCTCAATGAACAGGTCAAAGGTGTCGTTGAGAGCCTCTTCCAGCCGCGAATGGGGCCGGTCCACCTTGTTGATGACCACCACCACCCGCAGGCCCAGGTCCAGCGCCTTACGCAGCACGAAGCGCGTCTGCGGCATGGGGCCTTCGACCGCGTCGATGAGCAGCAGCGCTCCGTCCACCATGTTGAGCACGCGCTCCACCTCGCCGCCGAAGTCGGCATGGCCGGGTGTATCGACGATGTTGATTTTGATATCGTTCCAGGTGATGGCGGTGTTCTTCGACAGAATCGTAATGCCACGCTCGCGTTCGAGCGCGTTGGAGTCCAGGATGCGCTCGCCAGCCAGCGAGGCATCACGAAAGACTTTGGTTTGCTTTAGCATACCGTCAACCAGCGTCGTCTTACCGTGATCGACGTGCGCAATAATGGCGATATTGCGTAGATCATCCCGCGTTACGGTCATCTTGTGCCTTATTTGAACTATAGAATCGATCGGGAGCCGAATCATTTTAGCAGATCACCGCCCAAAAAAAGAGGGGCTATCCTTATGGGTGCAGGGCTTCTGCAAAGTCGGCTTCTTCACTTTGGGGCTTTGCACCAAACCCCACCACTTCTTCCAAAAGTGGACAAAACTTTTGCTTTTTTCGACGCCTTGCGCCGAAAAGTAAGGGGTCAAGGGAGCCTGGCTCCCTTGCGGACAAAGTCCTGGCGGGCAGCGCCCCGCCATCGTAAGCGCGTGCTAATGCGCTTTAGTTTTAACGCCGGGCGGGACCGGTCCGCACCTGCCGAGCGGGGCCGGTCTCCTTTTTCAGCTTTGGCAACCCCGGCGGAGTCTGCTACTATTCTGGCTGTTGATCTGGAAAGCAAAATCGAGACGATATGCACATCGCACTAAACGGCTGGTTCTGGGACCAGCCAGCGGTCGGCAGCGGCCAGTATCTGCGACGCCTGCTGCATCACATGCAGAAGATCGCGCCACAGGTTCAGTTTACGCTGGTGCTGCCACCCCACAATCACACACCGGACGACGTGCCGGAGAACGTCAATCTGCTGGTCACCGACGGCCCCGGCGGGCGCTGGGGCAAGGTCTGGTTCGAGCAGCGTATCTTCCCGCGTATGGTGCAGCAGTGCGGCGCGGATATCGCCCATGTGCCCTACTGGGGGCCGCCGCTGTCATCCCCGGCGAAGCTGGTCACATCCATCCTGGACGTGGCTCCGCTGGTCATGCCGGAATACCAGGCGGGCCTCACGGGAAGGCTATATACCGCGCTGGTGCGGGCCGCCGCCAGCGGATCGGCCCATGCCATCAGCATCAGCGACGCCGCCCGCGATGACATCATCGCCTACCTGAAGATGCCACCGGAGACCATCTCCACCACTTATTTAGGCGTGGACTCGGCTTATCATCCGCGCCTGGGTGCCGAGCGCGACGAGGCCGTGCGCCAGAAGTACAATCTGCCGGAGCGTTTCGTGCTCTATCTGGGCGGCTTCGACGCGCGCAAGCAGGTCAACCTGCTGCTGCACGCCTATACATATGTCATCCAGTCCGAAGGCGACGAGGTTCCGCTGGTGCTGACCGGCAAAGCGCCGCCCTGGGGCACGTCCGTTTTCCCCGATATCCCTCGCCTGGCCCGCGACCTGGAGATAGACGATTACATCCTGTGGCCCGGCTACATCGACGAGGAAGACAAGCCCTCGCTTTACCGGCTGGCGACTGTGTTTGTCTCGCCCAGCGCCTACGAAGGTTTCGGCCTGCCAGTCATCGAGGCGATGGCATCCGGCACGCCGGTCGTCGCCAACGAGATCGACGTTTATCAGGAAACGGTGGGCGATGGCGCTTTCCTGACGAATACGCCGCGCGCCATGGCGGGCGCTATCATCGCCCTGCTGCTGCAGGAACCCTTACGCCAGTCGATGATTAACCAGGGGCTGGCCCAGGCCACACGCTTCAACTGGCGCAAAACCGCCGAGGGCACGCTGGCCGTCTACGAACAGGTGATGAAGAAATGAGCCAACGTCCGCCGCTCCTCCCCGATGACCAGCCGCGCCGCCAGCGTCGCAGCGCTTTCGCTATGCTGGCCGCGACCGCCGCGCTGCTGTCGGTGACGCTCATCGGCGGGGTGGTGACGCTCGTCTACCGGCCCGATGCCGTCGGGCTGGCCGCCCGCGATGATGCCAGCGCGACCGCTGCCGTGCTCGGCGCTACCCGTGAGGTGCTGGAAACCCAGGCCGGCGGGCTGGCGCTCACGCTCGATGCCAACGAGGCGCAGGCGGTCGCCAACGCCAGCACCGCCCAGGCCATCGAGAGCCAGCAGGCGCAGCTCGCCGCCGAGGGCACGCAGGCCGCGCTGGACGCCGAAGCCACCCAGACGCGCATCGCCGCCAACAACGCCCAGCAGGCGACCAACGCCGCCCTGGCCTTCGAAGGCACCCGCGTCGCCTTCGACCGCATGGCGACCCAGGTCGAAATCGAATACCAGGGCACCCAGGCCGCCCTCAACCGCGAGGCGACGACTGTCGCGCTGGGTTTCGCTACGCTGGCCCCCAGCGGCCAGGACATCCTCTCGCAGACGCCGCCGCCCACACTGACGGCGATTCCGCTGTTCACCGACGGCAGCGCCGCCACCCTCAGCGGGGCCGTGTGGGATTACCAGCAGGTCGATGACTGGCTGCTCAACCCCGATGGGCGGCTGGTGGCACGTCGCAGCGGCGCCTGGCTGCTGACCCGCGATTCGTTCCAGGATTACGCGCTGACCGTTCACCTGCGCCCGGTAACCGGCCCCGGCCTGGCCGCCGATTATTACGTGCTGCTCGGCATCCCGGCAGATGGTCCAGGCCTGGCGCTGCGCCTGTCTTACGACGGCGAACGCCTGACGGCGGCGGCTCTGGTGCGGGTAACGCGAGCGCAGGTGCTCAACGTGGTGGATATGTTCGCCGGGCAGTTGAGCGTAATCGAAGCGACTCCGGTGGACGCCCCGCCCGTCGAGCGGCTCGACGTGCGTGCCGACCGGCGCGGCAGCCGGCTGACGGTGGTCGTCAACGAGCAGATGCTGTTCGACACCAGCCTGGACAGTGCAACGCCCAACGGTGCGCTGGGCCTGCAAATCCCCGTCGGCACGCAGATCGAACACGTCGCGCTGCTCCCTTGACAAACTGGCATGGCTTCATCCCAACTGGTGCGGAATCCTATTTTCGTAAATTCTTCTATCTTTAACTTAGGGGTAATAAAAAGAATAACACAAAGCGTGATACACTGAATTCAAGGAACAAGGTAATAACGCATCAACTTTAGCGTATGCCTGTATTGTAATCATTCTACAGGGAGAAAACGGCGATGGTGACAGGATTAGAGCCGCGTGTCATCGAGATGATGGTGGTGGGCCTGCCAGGGTCTGGCAAGTCCAGTTTTGTACGGACGATCGGCCATCGTTTTAAGACATCCAAAGGCTGGATCAGCGGGCATCTGAGCCTGGACCACAACACCGAGATTCGACTGGTGGAGCCGCCCCAGCCCAGCAGCTTTGAGTATGTTTGGCTGCGTAAGGTCATCGACCAGGCCGAAGTGGACGGCTTCCTGGTGATGTGCGACAGCACACGCCCGGAACAGTTCATGGAAGTCGTTTATCTGCTGCACACCATCTGCGCTTACCACCCGAACACACCCTGTATTCTGATCGCCAACAAGCAGGACCAGCCAAACGCCTGGACGACGCAGCAGCTCCGCGTGCGCCTGGGCATCGGCGGCGAGATTCAGATTCTGCCGTGCGTCGCCAACGATCCCGAAACCGCCGAGATGGTCGTCACCGAACTGCTGAAGCAAATCGTTCAGCAGTGAGCCTCCCGCCCGGCCCCATCTGCTGCCGCCCCAACCCTTGAGAAACCGGTACTTGCATCGCCTTCTGGCTTAACTTACACTTAATTAACGGTCCCAGATTAAGCCAGGGAGAGCGTTAATGCCCGTTACAATGGTTGTGCTGCCAACCTACAATGAGGCTGAAAACCTGCCGCTGATCATCCAGGCGTTGTTTGAGCTGCCCGTTGATGGCTTGCAGGTGCTGGTCGTCGATGACTCCTCGCCCGACGGCACGGGCGAACTGGCCGAAAAGCTGGCGCTGGAACATCCGGGGCGCATCCAGGTGCTGCACCGTGCCGAGAAAGCCGGGCTGGGGCCAGCCTACATCGCCGGTTTCAAGCGAGCCATCAACAGCGGCGCGGATTACATTCTGCAAATGGACGCCGATTTTTCCCACCAGCCGCATTACATCCCGCAGATGATCGACACGCTGGAACAAGGGGCCGATATGGTGCTGGGGTCACGCTTTGTGCGCGGCGGCAGCGTCGATCAGTCGTGGGGCTTTTATCGCAAGCTGTTAAGCTGGTGGGCCAACCGGCTGTATGTGCCTACTATTCTGCACATTCCGATCTACGACGCGACCGGCGGCTATCGATTGTGGCGGCGCGAGACGCTCTTCGGCCTGGACCTGGACCGCGTGCGCAGCAACGGTTACGTTTTCCAGGTGGAGATGGCCTACGTCGCCGTGCGCCTGGGCTACAAAGTCGTCGAGATTCCCATCCACTTCCCGGACCGGCAGCGCGGCGAATCGAAGATGCACGCCCGCATCGCGCTGGAAGCGGCCATGCGCGTATGGTCCATCCGCAGCCGGCACCATAATCTGAATCCGCTGATGCGGCGGCAGGAACCCTATCCGGTTTCGTGAGTCCGTCTTTGTGAAGCCTTAAGCCTTTTAACGAGAATGTGCGCGGTCCGGTTCGCCGGGCCGTTTTTGCTGCGGGGTCCGCGCTGGCTGGATCGCCAAACGCAAAGGGCGGCCCGTAGGCCGCCCCAGCTTTGGAGATGAGAAAAGCTGCTGACTAGAAATTGGTCATAATGTTGGAGAAGATGTTACCGATGGCCGGGCCAAGGAAGGTCAGAATGACGATCACGACAACGGCTACCAGCACCAGGATCAGCGCGTACTCAACGAGGCCCTGGCCTTCTTCCTGCGGTCTGTACAACATGATGATCTCTCCTCGAATGACTTTCGATTATATGCTACCTGATGTAGCTTGATTTCATAGTAGCATGGCTTTTGCATTAATGTCAAAGGGTTGGTGCTTAATTCTTCAATATTTAACGTCTTGTGTTTGCAAGCCTATTAAATCATATAACCTTTGAGGCTAAGGCCGGTGCTATTGGCCCGCGTTGAGATCGGTGCTGGGGGGAATGGCCTGGAGCTGCCCGGCCAGGCGCGCCAGGGACTGCTGCACCGGCTGGTTTTGCAGCGCATCTGCCGCTTGCAGGCTGGCGATGTAGAACTGGTCGTTCATGTTGCTGGCGTAGATAGCGGTAATGCTGTGCTCGGTCAGGTCGCGCAGCAGGTACGGGTATTCCTCGCGGGCGTGGTAGGCAATGGCGTCCAGAATCACCTGCATGGACATCTCGCGGCCATCCGCTTTAACAACGATCTGCTGGCGGGCGACGCGGTCCAGGCCGTGCCGGTCGGCGGCCTGGTAGGTGGCTTCCACCTGAGCCTGAAGCGCGTCCAGCCAGCGACGCAGCGGCTCGTAGGGTCTGGGCGGGGGCGATTCGCCGCGCAGGGTGAGCTTAGCGGCCAGGAAAAAGGCACGGATGTAACGCAGCATAACGCGCAAAAACCTTCGGCTTGTTGGCAACAATCAGCGGCAGCGCCGCGCCTTCGATTGTAACGCAGGCGATCTCCGCTTGCATGAGGGGATCATCAGGATTGCAGGGCGATGGCCAAGCCCTGCGTGTGAAATTGGGTGGTTCCCAGGATTATAATTTTGTTATATGATGGAAAGGTATGGTTGGTTTTTCGGGCGAGTATTTGCCGGTCGCAGGCGTAAATGTGGCGCTTGAATCAAGCAATCACTTTCAAATATTTACGAAGTTTGACACTTTTCAACACTTTCTTACGGTTCCACTTATTTACTACTAATCAAAAAAGCACCTTGTGTCATGCTAAAATGAAATCGTTTTAATCGACGTTTAAGTGATTTTTATCACAGCGATATTCTGGCCGTTTCAAACGTTCGATTGCTTCGCTGCGTACATCGCGCAAAACTCCACAACACCTATCCAGTCAGGAGGTGACCGACCCCACTCACCAGGTAGCACTCGCCAGCAATGTATACGCATTGACTGCACCCATCATGGTTGCAACGGCGTCACAGACCGGGGCCGGCGCCGGAACTTCCCCGGTCGATCAGCAAATTGTTTGACGACCTTAACAAATGCAGGCAGAGGTAAACGTGATCCAGGAACTCATGAATCGGTCTGACCAGCGTGGCTACATCACATTTGATGACGTTCTGGAAGTATTGGAAGAGGAAGGTGACGACGTTCATACTACGCTCGAATCCGTTCTGTACGAACTTGATGAACTCGGCATAGAACTCCGCCAGGAGACCGACCCCGTCGAGCATCTGACAGTCGGCGAAGACACCGAAATCGACTTCGAACCTCAGGAAATTCTCCAGGACCCCAGCGTTGGCGACATTGCTGCCGTATCCGCTGATGATCCCGTTGGTCTGTACTTCCGCCAGATGGCACAGGAACCTCTGCTGACCGCTGAGGAAGAGATCGACCTCGCCAAGCGCATTGAACTGGGCAAAAAGGCCCAGGAACGCCTCAACCGCCCCAGCACCTACGAAAATTGCAGCGAAGACTGGATTCTGTACATGCAGCGGCTTGTCCTCGATGGGCAGGCGGCGCGCGAGCATCTGGGCCGGGCCAACACGCGCCTGGTGGTGAGCATCGCCAAACGCTACATGAGCCAGGGTCTGCCGTTCCCGGACCTGATCCAGGAGGGCAACGTCGGCCTGATGCGGGCGGTCGATAAGTACGATTACCAGCGTGGCAACCGCTTCAGCACCTACGCCACCTGGTGGATTCGCCAGGCCATCACCCGCGCCCTGGCGCAGAAGACCCGCACCATTCGCATTCCGCTGCACATGACCGAGCGCATCCGCCAGATGTACCGCACGGCGCAGTCATTAGAGCAGAGCCTGGGCCGCCGCCCCACGCCGGAAGAGATTGCCGACGTGATGGACCTGCCCGCCGACGCCATTCGCGGCATGATGGATGCCAGCCAGCACGCGATTGCGCTGGAACGGCCCGTAGGCGACGAAGGCGACAGCGAATTCGGCGACTTCATCGAAGATCAGGACTCGCCCAGCCCGGTGGAAGCCGCTACCCAGCATCTGCTTGAGGAAACCATCGAGGAAGTTCTCAGCGAGCTGACCCCGCGCCAGAGCCATATTCTGCGGCTGCGCTTTGGCCTGGGCGGCGGCGAGCCGCACACGCTGGAAGAGATCGCCAACAAGTTCGGTCTCAGCCGCGAGCGCATTCGCCAGCTCGAAAAAGAGGCGCTGCGCCGCCTGCGTCACCCGCGTCTGGCGCACAACCTGCGCGATTATCTGGGTTAAATCAGTTTTTTACGGTATTGAAGGCGGCCTGCGGGTCGCCTTTTTTGTTTTTGCCTGAATCATCGATTGCCCTGGCTGAATCGCCGTTCGATATTTCAATCCGGGTGGAGTATGCGTTACAATCAGTGCGCTGAGGTTCGGTCATTTAAACACAGGAACGCTGCTCATGCCCCAGATTGACACCCCGCGCGGTGCGCTGTATTTCGCGGATCATCGCCAGTCCGAAAGTACACGCTTCCCAGTCGTTTTTATTCATGGCGCGGGCGGTTCTCGGCTGGACTGGCCGGCTCAGCTCCGGCGTCTGCCAGAAGCCAACGCCATCGTCCTGGACCTGCCCGGACATGGCAAAAGTCCGGGGCCGGGACGCACCACCATCGAAGAATATGCCAACGACGTGATCGCCCTCATGAATACGCTGCACATCCCGCGCGCGGTGCTGGCCGGTCACAGCATGGGCGGCGCCATCGCCCAGAAGGTGACGCTCACCCAGCCGGCAGCCGTCGCCGGTCTCATCCTGATCGCTACCGGGGCTAAGCTGGGCGTGCATCCGCGTATCCTGGAAGGTATTCTCGACGACCCGGAGGGAGTCGCCGACCTGCTCATGGAGTGGATGTGGGCCGAAGGCACGCCGGACGCCGTCAAAGAACAGAGCCGCCAGCAACTGCTGGCCACGCCCCGGGAAGTCGTTCACGGCGATTACCTGGCCTGTAATAATTTCGACTGCCGGGCGCGGCTGCCTGCCCTCTACACCAACACGCTGATCGTGGCCGGTACAGCAGACATGATGACGCCCCTCAGGTACAGCGAGTTTCTACACGAGCATCTGCGGCAGTCCGAACTGGTTACGATTGAAAATGGCGGTCATATGCTGGCGCTGGAACAGCCCGACCGCGTCGCGCAGGCTGTCCGCGACTGGCTCGATGACCTGGCGAACTTCATGGGACACGCCTAATGCACAGACTCGAACTGCTGCGCAGCCTGTGGGGGGCCGCCGCCACCGTGCGCGATATCACCCAGCATACACGCAGCTATTACTTTGCCGCCCAGCCGTCCGTTACGTTTTACCTGCACACGCATTACGCCCCGGTGCAGATCACGCGCTGGTCGCGCCCGGTGATCGAGGTGCGCGCCACGCTCCAGGCACCGTTTGGCTGGCGTGTGGCCAGCGAGCAGGACGACGCCGGGGTGTATTTCGTGGCGCGGCGGCGCACGCTGGTCGGCGAGCTGTCCGCCGGGCGCTTTGATGCGTTCGTGCCGCACGAGACATATCTCATCCTCAATGTAGAGGGCGCTCCGCTGACGCTAACCAATCAGGGGGATGTGCTGCATGTGCCCCCGCCCGGTGGCGAGACGCTGCCCGCGCCGCCCATCCCCCAACTGCCCGCCGGGGACGATCCAGCCGGGGATGACGCGCCGCCGGAGTGATTCGGGTCCCGGCCAATTTCGCTGATTGCCATCGACTTTAACAGTGCTCTAACAACTCTCTGCTATGCTTGGGCCGCCAATGAACCTGTCAACACACAGTCGAGGAGCAATCGACCATGACCGACATTCAGGATCGGGGCTACGCCCAGCCCGACATGCTGGTATCCACCGAATGGGTGGCGCACAATCTGGATAATCCCAATATCCGCATAATCGAATCCAACGAGGACCCGCTGCTGTACGTCTCCGGGCACATTCCGGGCGCGGTCCAGGTGGACTGGACCGACGATCTCAACGACCCCATCATGCGCGACTATCTGGACCGGGCCGGTTTTGAAGCCCTCATGTCGCGCATCGGCGTCACCAACGAGATGACGCTGGTCTTTTACGGCGACAAGAATAACTGGTGGGCGACTTATGCCCTGTGGGTGTTCCAGTTGTTC
The DNA here is from genome assembly GCA_964639225.1 of uncultured Anaerolineaceae bacterium. Lineage (GTDB taxonomy): Bacteria > Chloroflexota > Anaerolineae > Aggregatilineales > Phototrophicaceae > CAZXCK01. Next base: position 17,772 of record CAZXCK010000018.1, read on the forward strand.
GGCCATACCAACGTGAAGATTATGGACGGTGGCCGCCTGAAGTGGGAGAAAGAGGAGCGTCCGCTGACCCGCGAGGTGCCGCACTATCCGCCCACCCGCTACACCGCGCCCGAACGCGACGACAGCGCCATCCGCGCTTTCCGCGATCAGGTGCTGGCCCACCAGCAGGCGGGTGGCGCGCTGGTCGATGTGCGCAGCCCGCAGGAGTTCAGCGGCGAGCTGCTGCATATGCCCAGCTACCCGCAGGAAGGCTCGCTGCGCGGTGGTCACATCCCTGGCGCGCGTAACGTCCCCTGGGGCCGGGCCGCCCGCGAGGATGGCACCTTCAAGAGCGCCGACGAACTGCGCGCCATCTACGAGCAGGAGCAGGGCCTCAAACCCGGCGACGACGTCATCACCTACTGCCGCATCGGCGAGCGCAGCAGTCACACCTGGTTTGTGCTGCGCTATCTGCTGGGCTACGAGAAGGTCCGCAACTATGACGGCAGCTGGACCGAGTGGGGCAACGCCGTGCGCCTGCCCATCGAGCGCGACACACAGTAAGCGAGGCTGACCGATGACCGATTATCCCGACAAGCTGCAGGAGATCATCGAGGATTTCGCCTTTATCACCGACCGCACCGAGCGCAGCGAATACCTGATCGAGATCGCCGACCGCTTCGCTGATGTGCGTGTGCCACCGGAGATTTCGACCGCGCCGCACCCGCCGGAGAATCATGTCCAGTTCTGCGAGTCCGATGCTTACGTGTGGGCCATCGACCAGCCGGACGGCACGCAGCGCTATTATTTCGACGTGCTGAATCCACAGGGGCTGTCGGCGATGGCGATGGCCGTCATCCTGGGCGAGACGCTCTCCGGCCAGCCGCCGGAGCAGGTCGCCACCGTGCCCGCTGACATCGTGTTCAAAATCTTTGGCCGCGAAATCGCGATGGGCAAGGGTCAGGGTCTGATGGGCATCGTGTCAATGGTGAGCCATGCCGCCCGCCAGAAGACCGGCGCATGACGGTTAAAGCTCGCTGCAATCCCACATGAAGCCGCAGCGATCGCAGCGCACTTTGCACGCCCGTCTTACCGTCGGCGCGCCGCAGCCAGGGCACACCGACGACAGTGTGTAATTGCTGATCGGTGGCAGGGGCCGGGCGCGGACGATGTTGGGCCGGTTATCCGGGGCTTCGGCGTCTGGCCGGGCTGCTGTTGTGGACTGGTGCGACTGAGACATAGCGCGGCCCTCATCAACTCAACAGGCCGCAACTATAACAAAAAACAGACTGCCATCACAAAAATCGGCAGTCTGTTTGATTCACTGAGGCGACGACCGGATTCGAACCGGTGAATGGAGCTTTTGCAGAGCTCTGCCTTACCACTTGGCTACGTCGCCATACAGTCAGGATTATAGCATAATTTACCCTCGCTTCAAGGCTGGGTCGTGGCTAGGGCAGGGCTTTTGCAAAGTCGTCTTATGACTTTTGGGGCGCTGCCCCAAACCCCGCCACTTTTGGAAAAGTGGACAAAACTTTGCCTTTTTCGGCGCAAAGCGCCGAAAAGTAAGGGGTCAAGGGAGCCTGGCTCCCTTGCGGGTGCGCGAGGGCAGCGCCCTCGCAATTGGAGTTTCTGACTTTGCAAAAGCCCTGGTGGCAAGGGATGCATCCGGATTTGAGGGCAAACCTGCCTCGTCCGGCATTAAAACATAAGCACAGCAGGCTACAGGAAGCCGGGTGGCGTATCAGTCAGCCAGCGACTCATCGTCTGTGTGGTCGTCAAGGCTGGCGAGTATGCTGGGGTCCAGCGGTCGTGTGGGGGCGGCGGCGGGGGCGGCGCGGCGGCGGCGCGGCCAGACGATAGGCTGCGTTTCTTCGTTAGGCGATTCCGGATTAGCCTGCTGGTTGGCGCGGGCCTGGCGAGCGCGGCGGCGCGCCTTCTGGATGGCGGCGCGAGCCTCGGTGGTGCCGATGCGCTGCAAGGCTGCCAGGGCCGTCCGGCGTACCGTGTCATTCCGGTCGAAGAGTGTGTCCGCCAGCGGTTCCAAAGCCCACTCAGCGCGCAACTGCCCCAGTATAGCGGCACCGTTGCGCCGTGTTTTCCAGTTCGGGCTGCGCAGCGCGCCCAGCAGCGCCACCTCGACCGGCGCGCTTTCCAGCTTGAGCAGCGCCTCGGCGACAGCCAGCCGCACCCGAATCGGCGTGGCGGTGTCCATAAACAGCATCACCAGCGGCTCAACGGCGCGTTTGTCACCCAGGTCACCCAGGATGCGCGCCGCGTTAATGACCTGTGTCGCGCTGGCGCTTTGCAGCATACGGATGATACCCTCAACCCGGTCGGTGGAACTCACACGCGGTTGGGTGGGTTTGTCATCGGGCGACGATGACAGGTCCTGCTGGCCTGCGCGCTCGCGTTCCATCGTCGCCAGTACCGCCAGCAGACTGGAGCGAGTGGTGGGGTCGGTTTCGTGATCGAGGACCGCGCGCAGCGATGGAATCGCCTCAAAAGCGCCCAGGGCGCGCAGGGCCGCCGCCGCGCGACGACGCACACCGGCATCGTTATGGCTGAGTGCACTAATCAGACCGGTGATGTTGTGTTCGGCTTGCAGCCGCCAGACATCCGGCAAATAATCGCTCACGATTCAATCAACTGTGTTCCAGAAGGATACGCCTATGTTTTTCATTGTAGCAGAAGTCGCAATATACGCAACAAAACCGGGACCATCCGGCCATGTTCTGCCACATTCTGGCAGGATGTGCCGCTTTTCTGCGGGTCGTCCGGTTCAGGTGGCGCAGCCCGTTCAGATAAAAAAGCCAGCCCCTGTGGGACTGGCTCCGTAATCTGACAGATGGCGGCTGTCTACGCCTGGGCGGGGCGAGCCTCGCCGCTGTCGGCTGCATGCGTCTCGACCGCTTCGGCGGCGCTGCTCTCTGGCTCGTCTTTGGCGTGTGGATACAATCGCAAAAAGCGCGCCGCCAGGCTCCAGGCCAGCAGCCAGTACCCCACGATGCCCACCACGACGCCCCATTCCACCAGCGACGGCGAATAGGTGTTGACCGGGAACAACTCGGCCACCCCCGGCGACCAGTCCAGACCGACGGTGAAGCCGGAGAGCGTCATATTCCAGCGATAGACGATCAACCCCATAACGGACAGCAAGCCGGCCAGGATCAGCGCATAGCGGTTGCGCCGCGTGCGCGGCCACAGGAAGATCACCGCCGGGACCAGCGCCCCCAGCAGCACCTCGAACCACCAGAAGGTAAAACCATAGGGCGTGTTCTCGCGCAGCAGCTCCAGGTCACGCTCCAGCGCCGGCGAGTGGCTGTAGTAGTTGGTCGCCGCCCAGCTCCACAGCTTGAGATACAGATAGGCCAGGCTGGCGATACCGGCGAGCTTGGCGATGTTGTTGATGATATCGCCGGGGACCAGCCGCCGTTTCATAAAGCTGCTGGTGATTAACGTCACGATCAGCGTCAGCGAGATACCGCTGGCCACCGCGTTGAGAATAAACAGCACCGGCGCGCTGGGCGAATACCACACCGGGCGCGCCGTCAGCACGCCGTAGGTGGCTCCCAGCGATGACTGGTGCAGCAGCGACAGGCCCATACCGAACAGCGCCGCGATCGGCATCAGCCGGTGCAGGAAGCCCGCCAGCCAGTGCAGAAAACGGTTGCGTTTGAGCGCCGTGCTCTCGATGATAATAGGGATGACTTCCATCATCAGCACCATGCTGTAGAACACGACACAGATGGTGATCTCCCACAGCACCGAGTGGACATTCCAGTAGATCAGCGGGTGGTAGAAGCGGTCCGGGCGGCCAATATCAACGAACAGGGCGATCATGGCTGCTGTGTAACCCAGCAGGCCGATGAGTACCGCCGCCCGCGCGATGGACTCGTAACGCTTCATCCCCAGCAGATACACCGCCGCCGACAGCGTGAACGCGCCCGCGCCCAGGCCGATAGCCGACAGGTCAACCGCGATCCACAGGCCCCACACCAGATTGTCGTTGAGGCTGGTGGGCGCCAGCCCGTTGACCAGCACATAAATAACCGAATACACGCCCACACCGAACATGGCCGCCAGCAGCAGCACCCATGCCGAATACGCCGGCGAATTGCGTACAAAATCTCTCACGGTAGAAATCATATCGCTAACCCCCTGGGTGGAATGTAGTACACGCTGGCTTCAGTGCCCAGGTCGTTGCGCAGCCGCAGCGTGGGCGTCGACGAGATGATCTGCGCCACCGGGCTGCTGGGGTCGTTGAGATCGCCGAAGTAGCGTGCCTCTACCGGACAGACATTGACACAGGCTGGCGTCACTTCAGTGTCAATGCCCGGGGTAAGGCCGCGTTCTGCGGCCTCGTCAATGCGGTGGATGCAGAAGGTACACTTCTCCACCACGCCGCGCGCCCGCCGCTCGACTTCCGGCGCTCCCCATTCGGGGACATAAGGCAGCGTTTCGTCATCGCGCGAGTCCCAGTTGAACACGCGCGCATCATACGGGCAGGCCGCCTGGCAGTAACGGCAGCCGATGCAGCGGTCGTAATCCATGATGACCAGACCATCGTCGCGCACATAGGTCGCCTGGACCGGGCACACCTTGACGCACGGCGCGTTCTGGCAGTGCAGGCAGGGCCGCGTCATGTGGAAGATGTCGCCAGTGGGCGTTTCATCGACCAGATGCACATTCCAGCGCATGTCGTCGGGCACGTCGTTGGTCGCCTGGCAGGCGTACACGCAGTACTCACAGCCGATGCACTTGCTCAGGTCAATGACCATACCCCAATGCGGCTGATCGCGGCTGTCGCGCCCGATAGTCCCTTCGGGTTCCAGGCGTTCGAAGTACCCTCGAATGATCGGCGACAGCGGCTCGGCCAGTACGACCGCCGCCCCCACCGATATACCCGCACCCAGCATGATCTGCAGCAGTTCGCGGCGGGTGACCAGTGTGGTTTTGGAGTCGTCCATCGCCTATCCCTCGTCTACAATCTCGTCACTGCCCCGGCGCATCAGCACCCATACCAGGACAATACCGATGCCCAGCCCGATAATCAGGCCCTGCGCCAACTGTACATAGTCGGCGGTGCGGCTGTCACTGACACGGGTTTGCGTGTCGGCCAACCGGGTTTCCAGGTCTTCCACCTCGGCGCGCAGTTCGTTGCGTTCCTCGGCCAGGGCGGTGTCCAGGTCCACCAGCAGCGGCGACACACCCGTGAGCGAAATCTGCTCGTGGCAGTCGGTGCAGCTCACCGTGCCGACATACATCGTGTGGTCGGAGAGCTGGTGCAGCTCGTCCGGGAATTCCTGATACATATGGCAGCTCGCGCAGGTCACATCCACGCCTTCATACTCGATCTCGGTGTGCGACAGATGCACATACGAGGTCACGTCCTGCTCGTGGCAATTCAGGCACAGTGTGTCGATGTCGCCCAGGCGAATCTGCTGCCCATGCGGATTATGACAGGTGGCACAGCCCACCGCGCCCATCTCTGGCGTGAAGGCATGCGCGCTGCGTTCCCACTGGTCAAAGCTGATGTCATGACAATCACCACACATTTCGGCGCTGCGCTCAACGCGAATTGGCTCCGGCGGATGGTTGGCCGGGGTCAGTCCATGACACGCCTCACACTGGATGTTGGTTGCGAAGTACTCGCCAGTGGCCGGTTGATACTCAGTCACATGGCAGGTGAGACATTCCGGATCGCTGCCAGCTTCCTGGTAGGCATCCTGGAATGAAGCCCGGTCATAAGCGATAGAATGCACGCCGGTCGCCCAGGCCGCGTGATAATCCAGATGGCACTCGCCGCAGGACTGGTAATCCATGCTCTCTTCGGCGGGTTCGCCGTCCTGGTCCATTGTTTGTTGCACAGCCGCCTGACCGATGTGATAAGCATCGGGTGCTGGCGGCGCGGCGCGGGCAGTGTCCAGCAGGCCAGCCAGCGGACCGATACCCACCCCCACCACCAGCACAACCACCAGCAGAACCAGTGGTCCACCACGTATACAGCGCCAAATGTCCTTCATAGTCTTTCCCTCATTTTAGTCAAATGCTCATTGCCTATAATTGCTGCTCATCGCTTGTGGCCGTCTGCCAGCATCGGCGCGCGCTCTGGCGAATACACATAATCCCAGAACGCCGCCTGGGCGATGGTCGGCGTGTTATGCAGATGCCGCGCCATAAACAATTGCTGGCGCATGTTGAGGCCGTCAACGGCGATATGCGCAATTTCCCCCGCTTCAATGGCTCGCTGCGCCGCGCACGCCGAGACAAACCCCACACCGATCCCCTCGGCCACCGCCAGGCAGATCGCTTCGGAGTTGCCCAGTTCCATGACACGGGGCAGGTCGTTCAGGCTCAGGTTGTGTTCCGCCAGCGCCTCGATGACGGTCTGCTGCGTGCCAGACGAAAGCTCGCGCTGGATAAAACGGCCCTCGGTTAGCTGTCCTACCGAAATATTGCCCAGCACCGCCCAGGGATGGTGCGGCGGCGCGATCAGAATCACCGGTTCGCTGCGAAACTGGCGATATTCGACATCGCGCGTCGGTTTGCGCAGGCCGGTCAGCAGAATCTGCGAACGGCTATCGGCTATCGTCTCGGCGGCTTCTTCCTGCGATACAATCTGGCACGAGACCTGCACCGTGCTGTACTTCTCCAGAAAACCGGCGATGACCTTCGGTAGAATATACTTGCCAGCCGTCGTGCTGCAGGCAATCCGCAAATGGCCAATCACCTCGCCCTGCAGCGAGGCAATCGACTCTTCAACTGTATGGGCATGGTTGACCAGCGAACGCGCCATCGGCACCAGCGCATGGCCAATCTCCGTCAGAGCGATATGCCGCCCGGACCGGTGAAAGAGTTCAACGTTGAGGCGATGCTCCAGCGAGCGAATCTGCATACTGACGGCGGGCTGCGACATTTGCAGGCGGCGGCCCGCCTCAGAGAAGTTGCCCGTCTCTGCGGCGATCAGAAATATCTGCATCTCGTGGATGTCGAGCATGATGCGTCGCTTTCTCCCTCATTGTGAATATCGTAACAAATACAGCATTATAAAATCAATCAATGGGCGGTTATTCATCATTCGTTTTGGTTATTTTAGCTTATAAGCAGTTTATATAAGCAAAACAAATGCAATTGCTTGAGTTGCATAAGAACCACATGCTATACTTTGTGAAATTGGACGCAAAAGGTGCCTTCGAAGTCGGCTTGACGCTGCCGATGGTTCAAACAAAGGACTGCACCATGAATAGACTCTTACTGGCATTGGGGGGAATACTGCTTCTGGCGAGTGCGCTGGTCGCAGGCCGTGCCGCTTCTGGCGAGATCAGCGAAGCACCGCTGGCACCGGCCAGTGTGGTGGCCGCCGCTGACGCGGTTGACCAGGGCGTGGCGGACTGCTCCGCCGACATCGCCCAGGCAGACGATCCCGAACCGCAAGACCCGGAAGACCCACCAAGCACAGAAAGCAGCACCGCTCTCGAACATCCTGACCTGCCTATGCTGCAACCGGCAGAAGTGCCGCCGCCCAGCGGCTGCCTCGACTGCCACACCAACGTCGATGTCCTGCAGGAGATCGGCGAAGAGGAGGTTGTGGTCAAACTCTCCGAAGGCAAGGGGTGAGGTGGCGATGTGCCTCCGTTGGAGGTATGGGAAAAAGTACTGATCGATCTGGAAGACTATAGCGAAGACCTGCACGCCTATATCCCCTGCGCGGACTGTCATGGCGGTAACCCCGACGTGACCGGTCTCACGATGGACGATAAATACGCGGCTCACGAGGGTGTCATCACCGATCCCTCGCTGGACGCCGAGGCGACCTGCGGCACCTGCCATGAGAACATCGCGTCCTACCAGCACGGCAACCTGCACTTCAACCTTCAGGGTTACGACACCGTGCTCTATGCGCGCAGTTCACCGGAAAATCACCCCGTCATCGAGGAAGGCGAGTCTTACCACTGCAACGACTGCCACTCGAGCTGCGGCCAGTGTCATGTCAGCCAGCCGACCAATCTGGGCGGCGGTCTGGTGAGCGGCCATGTCTTTGAACGCACGCCGTCCATGAGCCGGCAGTGCAGCGCCTGTCATGGCAGCCGCGTCAACGACGAATACACCGGCGCTCACGAAGGGCTGACGGCGGACGTGCATCTGCGCCAGGCGCGCATGGTCTGCACCGACTGCCACACCGGCGATCACATGCACGGCACCGACACCGACGAACCCTACGATCATCGCTACGACGGCCCGCAGGTTCCATCCTGCGAGGACTGCCACCAGGACGTGGCTGGCGTTGGCTCCGGCAACCGTTACCACGAACTGCACGGCACCGAATCGGTCTCGTGCCAGGTGTGCCATTCGGTGGCTTACACCAACTGCTTCTCGTGCCACCTGGAACGCACCGAAGACGAAGAACAACTGCCGTACTACCGCCTGGAACACGATGAGCTGGGCTTCTTCATCGGGCGCAACCCGCGCCGCGACCAGGATCGCCCCTATCGTTATGTGCCGGTACGCCACGTCCCCACCCATCCGGAACTGTTCGAATTCTACGGTGAGGACGTGCTCGACAACTTCGACGCGCTGCCCACCTGGACCTACGCCACGCCGCACAACATCCAGCGCAATACCCCGCAGACCGAAGGGTGTGGGGCCTGTCATGGCAACGACGATGTCTTCCTGACGCCGGACAAGGTCGATCCCGACTATCTGCGCGCCAACGTCGATGTGATTGTGCCAGTGGCGCCGCCGGTTCCGCAGTCTTACCGCTTCACGCTTGAAGACATCGAAGCGATGGAAGGACCGGCTGATCCGATGGATGTCGATCCGCTGGACGCGCCGCCGGTTGATCCGCTGGACGCGCCGCCGGTCGATCCGCTGGACGCGCCGCCGGTTGACCCGCTGGACGCGCCCATCGATCCACTGGACGTACCACCGCCTGCCAGCGGTTGAGCGCCCACTATACGCACCAACCCAACGGGCCGGCGATCAAGTCGGCCCGTTTTGGCGCAGGGTATTTAGAAGTTTTCTGGAGAAGGGAGGCTGACTGTCATATTTCGTCGGATTTCATACATTCAAAAAATATGACACATGACACATAACGCATGAAACACATCGTGCTATGTTAAGGGTCAGAAAATTAGTGATCAATTCTATCTGTCGTCTTACGTCATACACCTGATTTGAAAGGGGAAACCTGAATGAAATTCAAGCGGTTAGTTGTACTCGTCGCGCTGTTGAGCCTTGTGCTGGCGGGAGCCTTCCCGCTGCTGGCTCAGGACGCGCTGGACACCGACGAACTGGCGCCCGTACTCGATACCTATCTGAGCGAAACGCTGCCGCAGGGCTTCGCGCAAATTCGCCCGGCGGACCTCTTCACCGAGACGCTGGAGACTGAGCTTTTCCTGGTCGATGTGCGCGAGACCAGCGAGCTTGAGGAAACCGGCCACATCATGGGCGCGGTGCATGTCCCCATCCGCACGCTGGCCTCGCCGGAAGGCCTGGCCCAGCTCCCCGCCGACCTCGACACGCCGATCGTCGTCTACTGTGCGGCGGGCGTGCGCGGCAACATCGGCATGGTGGCGCTGCAACTGCTGGGTTACACCAACGTCCGTAACCTGGCCGGCGGCACGGGTGCCTGGATGGCCGAAGAATACGCGATGGTCGAGGGCCTGCCCGAAGTCTACGACGGTGGCGCTGAACTCGACGAAGCCGTAGTCGCTACGGTGGACGCTTATCTGTCTGGCCTGGAAGGTTTCGGCCAGGTTCGCCCGGATGCCATTTTTACCGAGATGCTGGAAGACCCCGATCTCTTCCTGCTCGACGTGCGCCAGCCCGAAGAACAGGAAACTGATGGTTACATCGAAGGCACGGCGGTACTGATTCCGCTGCGCACCCTGGCTTCGCCGGAAGGTCTGGAACAGCTCCCCGACATCGACACGCCCATCGTCGTCTACTGCAAGGCGGGCACGCGCGGCCATCTGGCTATGATCGCCCTGCAGATGCTGGGCTACGAAGCCCGTAACATGGTCGGCGGTATCGACGGCTGGAAGAGCGCCGGTTTCGACGTGGTCGGTGGCGAGGCAGTCGCCGAAGAATCCGGCGAATTCGACTTCGTCAGCTACATGGATACTTACCTCAATGAGGGGCTGCCGCAGGGCTTCGCTCAGGTCCGCCCGGCGGACCTCTTCACCGAGATGCTCGAAACCCCGCCGTTCCTGGTGGACGTGCGCGAAGTCGGCGAGCTTGAGGAAACCGGCCACATCATGGGCGCGGTGCATGTTCCCATCCGCACGCTGGCCTCGCCGGAAGGTCTGGCCCAGCTACCGGCTGACCTCGACACGCCCATCGTCGTCTACTGCGCGGCGGGTGTGCGCGGTAACATCGGTATGGTGGCGCTGCAACTGCTGGGCTACACCAACGTCCGTAACCTGGCTGGCGGCACCAATCTGTGGCTGGCCGAAGAATACGCGATGGTCGAGGGTCTGCCCGAAGTCTACGACGGCGGTAGTACAGACCTGAACCCGACTGTGGTCGATATTGTCGACGGTTATCTTTCCGGCCTGGAAGGCTTTGGCCAGGTTCCTCCGGATGCGGTCTTTACCGAACTGCTGGAAAATCCCGATCTCTTCCTGCTCGACGTGCGCCAGCCCGAAGAACAGGAAACTGACGGTTACATCGAAGGTACAGCGGTACAGGTTCCGCTGCGCACCCTGGCCGCCAGCCTGGACCAGCTCCCCGACACCGACACGCCGATCATCGTCTACTGCAAGGCGGGCGTACGCGGTCACCTGGCCATGATCGCCCTGCAGATGCTGGGCTACGACGCCCGTAACATGGTGGGCGGCATCGATGGCTGGAAGAGCGCCGGTTTCGACGTGGTCGGTGGCGAAACCATCGAGGTCGTCGAGGAAGCGCCGGAAGTCGAACTGCCGGAAGCCGAGCCGCTGGAAGTGGGCGAGGTTGAGGCCTTCATCGGCGATACGGTCGTCGAAATCTCGCTGCTGCCGGGCTTCGCCAGCATCACCGAGCAGACACTGGCCGCTCAACTGGGTGATGTCTACCTGGTGGACGTGCGCGGCGCTGAAGACTACGCCGCCGGTCATATCCCCGGCGCGGTCAACATCCCCATCCGCGAACTGGCGCGCAGCCTGCATCTGCTGCCCGATACCAGCACGCCGGTCGTCGTCTACTGCTCCATCGGCCATCGCAGCGCGCTGGGCGTCATGACGCTGCACCTGCTGGGCTACGAGAACGTCAACAGCCTGCGTGGCGGCTTCCCGGCCTGGACTGGCCAGACCGAGACCGAAGCCAACGCGCCGACTCAGCGCGCCTTCCCCGATGTCGAGGGCAGCCTGTGGGCCACGCTGGACAGCTACCTGCAGGGCCTGCCGGATGGCTTCTTCACCATCCGCCCTGGCGACCTGAGCACCATGATGATGGAAGAGAACACACCCTACATCATCGACGTGCGCGAGCCGTCAGAATATGAGACCGGCCACATCGCCGCTGCGGTGAACATGCCCATGCGCTCATTCAGCCAGTATCTGGGGCAACTGCCCTCAAAGGACACGCCGATTGTGGTGTACGACCACATCGGCCATCGTGGCGCACTGACCATGATGGCGCTGCAACTGATGGGCTTTGAGGACGTGCGCTCGCTCTATCGCGGCAGTGACGGCTGGGTCGCGGACGGCTACGCCCTCGTCACCGACTGACGCTGTCGGTGACGCCGTCACTGACTGACGCACACACGTAAAATCCACAGCACAACCCAACGCACAGGGGAGCGGTCAACTAGGCCGCTCCCCTGTGTTTCCCCTACGCTTTAGCTGCTAAATCATGAGAATTTGATGAAAATCATGACGATTTTGATGCCCGGTGATGGGGAATCATCATAGGGTAGGCGTCGCTTTCAGACGGTCACACTTGCCGAATCCGCTGTTTGTCGTGGTAGAATAGCGTCGGGGTCGGGCAGGCAGCGCGTCTGCACGCGCTGATTAGCTGCTTCGCATCGCTAAACATGCCCCGACATGACTTGCAGCGTGCCGGGCGTGAACCCAATTGTATCGACACCCGGATGGATATGACAACTTCGAGCCTGTTTCAGGTTTATATATGTAAGACCACACTCACCGCGCCATGAAGGTAAAGTCAGGGAGTTTGCTTTAATGTCGGATCTGAATATCCAACTGCGCCATAACCCCATCGCCATCGTTGGCATGGGCGCTGTCATGCCGCAGGCGCATAATCTGCGCGAATACTGGAATAACATCGTAGCGAAAGTGGACTGCATCACCGATGTTCCCGCTTCTCGCTGGAAAAAGGAAGACTACTACGATGCGGACCCCACCGCGCCGGACAAGTCGTATTGTTATCGTGGCGGATTCATACCCGACGTTGACTTTGACCCGCTGGAATTCGGTCTGCCGCCTAACATCCTCGAAGTGACCGACGTCGCGCAGATGTTGTCGCTGCTCGTCGCCAAAGATGCCCTGGCCGACGCCGGCTATCTGCAAAGCGCGGACGAAATCCGCGAGCGCACCGGCGTCATCCTGGGCGTGGGCGGCGGTCAGAAGCTCATCACCCCCCTGACGTCCCGCCTGCAATATCCGGTGTGGGATGAAGTCCTCAAAAGCTACGGCATCGGCGACGAGGACCGCGAAAACATCATCGACCGCATGAAAAAAGCCTACATCCGCTGGGAAGAGAACAGCTTCCCCGGCATGCTGGGCAACGTCGTCGCCGGGCGCATCGCCAACCGCTTCGACCTGGGCGGGACCAACTGCGTTGTCGATGCGGCCTGCGCCGGTACGATGGCCGCCCTCAAGATGGCCATCAGCGAACTCACCGAGCGCCGGGCCGACATGATGCTCACCGGCGGCGTGGACGCCGACAACTCGATCTTCATGTTTATGTGCTTCAGCAAAACGCCGGCCTTTTCCAGAGGCACCCACCCACGCCCCTTCGACACCCAGTCCGACGGCATGATGGTCGGCGAGGGCATCGGCATGGTGGTCCTCAAACGCCTGGAAGACGCCGAACGCGACGGCGACCGTATCTACGCCGTCATCAAAGGTATTGGCTCGTCCAGCGATGGCCGCTTCAAGAGCATCTACGCCCCGCGCGGCGAAGGCCAGGAAAAGGCGCTGCGCCGCGCCTATGACGACGCGGGCTTCTCCCCGGCTACCCTGGGACTGGTGGAAGCGCACGGCACAGGGACCGTCGCCGGCGACACCACCGAGGTCACGACGATCATCCGCTACCTCAACCAGCACACCACCGAGAAACAGCGCATCGCCCTGGGCAGCGTCAAATCGCAGATCGGCCACACCAAAGCCTCTGCAGGGGCCGCTGGCATGATTAAGACCGCGCTGGCGCTGCATCACAAGGTGCTGCCGCCCACGCTCAATGTCAACGAGCCGCACCCGCGCTTCGACATCAGCAACTCGGCTTTCTACGTGAACAGCGAAACGCGCCCCTGGATGCAGCCCGCCGACGGTACGCCGCGCCGTGCCGGAGTCAGCTCATTTGGTTTTGGCGGCACCAACTTCCACCTCGTCTTGGAGGAATACCGGGGCGATCACCAGTCGGCCTATCGCCTGCACCAGACAGCCCGCGCCGTCATTCTCAAAGGCGCGACTGTCGACGAACTTAAAACACAACTGGGCGCGGCCATCGACGGCCTGCAGAGCGACCCCAACCGGCATTTCCTGTCGCTGGTGAACGCCAGCCAGTCGCCCACCATCGCCCCCGGCGAGGCGCGCCTGGGTTTCGTGGCCGCCACGCCGGACGAAGCCGCCGCCCTGCTGCAAACCGCCCGCGATATGCTCAGCAAAATGCCCGACGCCGACGAGTGGCAGCACCCGAAGGGCGTGTTCTACCGTCGCGGCGGCATCAACCCCGCCGGGCAGGTGGTGGCCCTCTTCGCCGGGCAGGGATCGCAGTACCTGGAGATGGGCCGCGAACTGGCGCTCAACTTCCCCGAAGTGCGCGACTCCTTCGCCCGTGTGGATGCCCTCATGCGCCAGGATAACCGGCCCAGCCTGTCGAGCGTGGTCTTTCCGCCGCCGGCCTTCACCGCCGAGGAGAAACAGCGCCAGGAGACGGCTCTGCAGGGCACCGACTACGCCCAGCCAGCCATCGGCGCGCTGAGTGCGGGCATGTACCGCCTGCTGCAAAAGGCCGGTTTCCGCGCCGACTTCACCGCCGGGCACAGCTTCGGCGAGGTGTCGGCCCTGTGGGCTGCCGGTGTCATCGGCGACGACGATTATTACCGGCTCATCAAAGCGCGTGGCGCTGCTATGGCACCGCCGCCACACGACCCCAACTTCGACGCCGGTACGATGATGGCCGTCACCGGCGACATCGACGCGCTGGAACGCCTCATTCCCAGCCTGCCCGGCGTGCAGATCGCCAACCGCAACTCGCGCTCGCAGGTGGTCATCGCCGGGGCCAGGGACACGCTCAAGCAGGCCGAGTCCACCCTCAGCGCCAATGGCTTTAAGGTCATTCCGCTGTCGGTGTCGGCGGCTTTCCATACGCCGCTGGTGGGCCACGCACAGAAGCCGTTCGCCGAGGCCATCCACAGCGCGCGCTTCAACGCGCCATCGATGCCGGTCTACAGCAACGCCAGCGGCCAGCCGTACCCCACCGACCCGGCTCAGATGCAGAACGTCCTGGCCGAGCATATCCTCAACCCGGTGCTGTTCCGCGACCAGATCGAGAACATCTACGCCGCCGGTGGCCGCGTGTTTGTCGAGTTCGGTCCGCGCAGCGTGCTGACCAACCTGGTCAAGGACATCCTGGGCGACCGCCCGCACATCGCCATCGCCTTCAACGGCAGCCGCCAGAAAGACAGCGACCGCCAGTTCCGCGAGGCTGCCGTGCAGCTTCAGGTGCTGGGGCTGAACATCGGCGCCTTTGACCCCTACACCGTCGAGCCGGTGATACCCGAACCGCCGAAGAAGAAAAGCCTGACCGTCAAGCTCAACGGCTCGAATTACGTCAGCGACAAGACCCGCGCCGCCTACCGCGAAGCGCTGGATTCGCCCGTCAAACTGAGCGCGCCCATCCAGGCCGCGCCCGTCGCCGCGCCGCCTCCACCGCCCGCGCCTTCCGCGCAGACAACGCCCGCCGCGCCGCCATCAGCTGAGCCTGCGCTGGAACCCAGCGTACCGGAACCCATCGCGCCGCCTGTCGCCGCACATTCGCCCGTACTGGATGAAACCCATGCCGAGACCGATATGAACAGCATCCTGCAATCCCTGGAACAGACCCTGAACGACTTCCGCGAGCACCAGCGCGAGACGCTGCGCGTCCACGAGCAGTACTCGCAGAGCCAGCACGAATACTTCCGCATCTTCTTCGAGCTGACACAGCAGCAGCAAACGCTGATGACCCAGAAGCAGCTCCCGCCGCAGGTCATGGAGACGCTGACCCAGAACATGCTGCGCTTCCATGATTACCAGTCAGAGACGCTGCGCATGCACGAGCACTACATGCAGCAGCAGACGGACATCGCGCGTTCGCTGCTGGGTATCGTGCAGCAGCAGTACGCCGGGCTATCCGGCGCGCCCGTCAGCAGCAACGGCAACGGCAACGGACGCCAGGCCGCCGCGCCTGTGCCGCCGCCTGCCGCCGCTGTAACGCCGCCGCCACCTGCGCCCGCGCCACAACCCGCACCAGCTCCGGCGATGCAGGCTCCGGCTCCGCAGCCAGTCGCTGCCCAGCCCGCGCCCCCGGCTCCTGCGCCCGCGCCCGCACCGCAACCGGCCCCGGCTCCGCAGCCAGTCGCCGAAGTGCCGCCCCCGGCTCCCGCGCCCGCCGTTCCCGGCGTCGATGTGAGCGCGCTGGCCGAGGCCATGCTGCGTATCGTCGCCGACAAGACCGGCTACCCGGAGGAGATGCTCGAACTGAGCATGGATATGGAAGGTGACCTGGGCATCGACTCGATCAAGCGCGTCGAAATCCTGGGCGCTATGCGCGACGAATTCCCGCAGATGCCGCAGTTCAGCCCGGAAGAACTCGGCGAACTGCGCACCCTGCAGCAGATCGTCGATTACATGCGTGAGAAATCGGGTGGTGTCGCCGCCCCGGCTGCGCCTCAGTCCGCGCCGGCCCCTGCGCCTCAGTCCGCACCAGTCGCCGAAGCGCCAGCGCCAGCGTCAGCACCCGCACCAGCAGCGACTGGCGCCGATGTCGCCGCGCTGGCCTCGGCCATGCTGCGCATTGTCGCCGACAAGACCGGCTACCCGGAGGAGATGCTCGAACTGAGCATGGACATGGAAGGCGACCTGGGTATCGACTCGATCAAGCGCGTCGAAATCCTGGGCGCCATGCGCGACGAATTCCCGCAGATGCCGCAGTTCAGCCCGGAAGAACTCGGCGAACTGCGCACCCTGCAGCAGATCGTCGATTACATGGAGGAGGTCAGCCGCCAGGCGTCCCCTTTTGACCTGACCGGCAGCCGTGAAGAGTCGACGACGCCTGCGGCGGGCGTCGCCGACGCGCTGCCGGAACTCGCCGATTTTGACCGCGCCGGTATCGAGCGTCATGTGGTGGCGCTGCGGCGTCTGCCAGAACCCGACTTCATGGAGTTCTCGGCGGATGGCGCCGTGTGTCTCATCACCGACGACGGCACACCGACCGTCCCCGCGCTGGCCCGTTTGCTGGCCGGGCGCGGCTGGACACCGGTCGTGCTGAGCCTGCCGTCGTCGCTGGTCCCGGCCAACGCTGCGCTGACCGCCGACATCGCCCGCGTGCATGTCGGCGACCTGAGTGAGGAAAGCCTGAGCGCCGCCCTGGCGACGGTCAGCGGTCAGCATGGCAGCGTGGCGGCTTTCGTGCATCTCAACCCACCGGCGCGCCGCGCCCAGTTCGACGAGGACGACAAGCGCCTGGTGAAGTTCGCCTTCCTGATGGCCAAGCACCTCAAAGCGCAGCTCACGCAGTCCAACGGCACCGAGGCGCGCCATGCCTTCATGGTGGTGACGCAGTTCGACGGCAGCCTGGGGACCGCCAGCGACAGCAGCGGCGAGTCCGGCGTCATTGGTGGCGGACTGTACGGCCTGGTCAAGACCCTGAGCCTGGAATGGCCGCAGGTCTTCTGCCGCGCCGTCGATCTCCAGCCGGGGACCGCCAGCGACCAGATCGCCGGGATCGTGCTGGCCGAAATGCACGACCCCAACCATCTGCTGACGGAAGTCGCCTATGGCGCGCAGGGCCGGGTGACGCTGGCCGTGCACAGCACCCACAACGGAGCAAGCTAGTTATGAATCCCATCACACCGGCGACGGTGTTCCTCGTGAGCGGTGGTGCCAGGGGCATCACCGCCCGCTGCGTCGTGGAGATGGCGCAGCATTTTCGCTGTAAGTTCATCCTGCTCGGTCGCACGCCCTTAAGCGATGTGCCCGCCTGGGCGCAGGGCGTCGAGGACGAGGCGCAGCTTAAGAAGCAGGCTATCGCCGACTTTCAGGCGCGCGGCGAGAAGCCGACACCGGCCCTCATCGGCAAAGCGGTCAGCGGCGTGCTGGCCCAGCGCGAGATTCAGCAGACGCTGGCGGCGGTGCAGGCCGCTGGCGGCCAGGCCGTCTACGCCAGCGCGGACATCACCGACGCGAACAGTCTGCGCGCCGCCCTGGATGCCAACAGCCACCTGGGACCGGTCACCGGCATTCTGCATGGCGCGGGCAACCTGGCCGACAAGCTCATCGAAAACAAGACCGAGGCCGACTTCGAGAAGGTGTACACCACCAAAGTCCGGGGCTTAGAGAATCTACTGGCGGTCGTCCCCGCCGAGCGTTTGCAGTTCCTGGTGCTGTTCTCGTCGGTGGCCGGTTTCTACGGCAACATCGGCCAGGCCGATTACGCCATCGCCAACGAAATCCTGAACAAGACCGCCCACCACATCAAACAACGTTACCCCGGCTGCCATGTGGTGTCGATCAACTGGGGCCCCTGGGACGGCGGCATGGTGACGCCCCAACTGCGCGAATACTTCGATAAACTCAACATCCGCGTTATCCCCGCCGATGTGGGGGCGCGGATGCTGGTCGAGGAACTGCGCGGCGGCAGCCAGGACGCCCCAGCGCAGATCGTCGTCGGTAGCGCCATTCTGCCGCAGCCCAGCGCCCCACCCGCCGAACTCAGAACCTATCGCCTGCGCCGCAGCCTGCACCTGATGCAGAACCGCTTCCTGGGCGATCACGTCGTCAACGGGCAGGCGGTGCTGCCGATGGTCTCCGCCATGTCGTGGATCGCCAACGCCTGCGAGCAGATTCACCGGGGCTACCGCTACGTCGCCTTCAGCGATTACCGCGTGCTCAAGGGCATTGTCTTCGACGAGACGCTGGCCGGCGAATACGTGCTGGAACTCAAAGAGACGGCCAAGAGCGCCGACGAGATTCGGCTGGATGCGATGGTCCGCAGCCAGAGCAGCGACGGCAAGCCACGCTTTCATTACCGCACGCAGATCGTGCTCCAGCCGCAGGTCCCACAAGCGCCCACGCTCGACCTCTCCGCCGGGCCGTTAGCGGCAGAGCCGATCCCCGGCGAACGGCTCTACCAGGACGGCACGCTCTTTCATGGTTACAGCTTCCAGGGCGTGCAGGAAGTGCTGCGCATCGACGAGACCGGCCTGATGATGCGCTGTGTGCTGCCAATCGTGGACCTCGACTACCAGGGGCAGTTCCCCATCCAGTCGTTTAACTACTTCATGGTCGATATCGGCCTGCAGAGCATCGGCATCTGGTCGCGCCATTTCTACGACATGGGCAGCCTGCCGCTGCGGGCGGCGCACGGCCAGCAGTACAGCGACGGCGTGCCCGGTGGCGAGTTCTACGTGACGATGCAGGTCCGCGCCCATAACGCGACCAACGTCACCGCGAATATCATCCTGCACGACGAAAACGGCCTGGTTTACATGGCGATTGACGATCTGGAAGTCACCATGAGCCAGCGCCTCAACGAAATGTTCCTGAATAACCGGCTGCCTGAATTCAATTGATGACTACCAACTGGACCCAAGAAAAAATCGCCATTGTCGGCCTGTCGTGCCTGTTCCCTGGCGCGAACAACCCGGCGGAGTTCTGGCGTAATCTGATCAACGGTGTCAACGGCACCTCGACGGCGACAGCGGCGCAGTTCGGCGCGGACCCCGCCACCTATTACGATCCCCAGCGCCGCACCCGCGACACGACGTACTCGCTGCGCGGCGGCTTTGTGCAGTCCCCGCCGGAGATTCCGCCCGGCCTGGAACGCGCCGCCGGCTGGTCGTGGGTTGTGGCGCGCCAGGCGCTCCACGACAGCGGCCACCTGGACCGCCCCGAAGCGCTGGCCCGCTGTGGTCTCATCCTGGGCGATCTGTCCTTCCCGACGCAGGAGACGCACCAGCTCATCGCGCCCATCTACGACGCGGCGCTCGGTCCGGCCATCGGCGAGCTGCTGGGCGTCGACGATCTGCGCCTGGTGCGCGAACCGTCTCCCAACGGCCCCGATCATCTGCCGCCCTCACCGGCGGCGGTCGTCGCCGATATGCTGGGTCTGGGTGCGGCGCACTTCTGCATCGACGCGGCCTGCGCCTCGTCGCTGTATGCCGTCGGGCTGGCCTGCGCCTATCTGGCGCTCGGCGAAGCCGACCTGATGCTGGCCGGGGCCGTCAGCGCCGCCGATCCCCTGTTCGTCAACATGGGCTTTACGCACTTCGGCGCGTACCCCGACAGCGCCGAGAGCCGCCCCCTGGACACCCATTCCGGCGGCCTCGTCTCCGGCGAAGGGGCCGGGCTGGTGGTCCTCAGGCGTTATAGCGACGCCGTCCGCGATGGCGACCGTATCCACGCCGTCATCAGCGGCATCGGCCTGGCCAACGATGGCCGGGGCAAGCACCCGCTGACGCCCAACCCGCGCGGCCAGATTATGGCCTTCCAGCGCGCTTATCAGGCCGGTGTCGATCCCAGCAGCGTGCAGTACATCGAATGTCACGCCAGCGGCACGCCCCTGGGCGACAAAACCGAACTGCAAAGCATGGACGAGTTTTTCACCAGCGGACCCGCGCCGCTGATCGGTTCGGTGAAAGCCAACAACGGCCATCTGCTGACCGTCGCCGGGCTGGCCAGCATGCTCAAGGTCATCCTGAGCATGGAGCACGGCCAGATTCCGGCCACCATCGGCGTCGAGAATCCGCTCACGTCGCAGCGTTTCGGCGCGCAGCAGATCGTCCGCCAGAACACGCCCTGGACCGAGCCGCACAAGACGGCGGGCGTCAACGCATTTGGCTTTGGCGGCGTCAGCGCCCATCTGGTCCTGCAAAACCCCGCCGCTGCCGCGCAGACCAGCCAGCCAGCCCCGCACACCGAACGCGCCCGGCTGGCGATCACCGGCATGGATGTGCAGTTCGGCGGCTGCGACGGCCTGGACGCCTTCGCCCAGACACTCTATGACGGCCAGCAGCACTTCGGGCCGCTGCCACCCAGACGCTGGAAGGGACTCGCCGGCGACGGGCCGGAAGGCGCGCCCGAAGGCGCGTACATCGAGTCGTTCGACATCGACTTTATGCGCTTCAAATTCCCGCCCAAAGCGGACGACCAGCCCACGCCGCAGCATCTGCTGCTGCTCAAAGTGGCCGATAAAGCCGTCCAGGACGCCCAACTGGCCGAAAACAGCCATGTGGCCGTCATCGTCGTGCTGGATACCGACCTCAGCCTGCACCAGTACCGGGGACGGCTGGACCTGTCGTGGCAGATCGACGCCAGCCTGAAGCAGCGCGGCCTGCACCTGGAACACGAGGACCGCCTGGACCTGGAGCATGTCGTCAAGGATGCCATCAGCCCACCGGCCCAGGTCAACCAGTACACCAGCTACATCGGCAACATCGTCTCCAGCCGGGTGAGCGCCCTGTGGAACTTCTCCGGTTCGGCCTTTACGCTGTCGTCCGGCGATAACGGCGTCTATAAGGCGCTGGAAGTGGCGCAGATGCTACTCAGTGATACCGACCTGGACGCCGTCGTGATCGGCGCGGTGGATTTCGCTGGCAGTGTCGAGCACACCCTCACCCGCCAGCGCCAGCACCCGCTGAATCAGGGCGCGGCTACCCTCAGCTTTGACCGCGAGGCCAACGGCTGGCAGATCGGCGAAGGGGCGGGCGCGCTGGTGCTGCGTCGCGCGGCGGACCTCAACGGCCAGCCGGCCTATGCCATCCTGGAAAGCGTGGCGCTGCGGCCCGGCATCGACCAGAACGCTGTCGCCCAGGCCGCCGAGCAGGCGCTGGCGCGCGCCGGGATCAGCGCGCAGGACGTGGGCTGCGTCGAGGCCAACGCCAGCGGCATCGCCCCACAGGACCGCGCCGAGGTCGCCGGACTCAACCGTATCTACCGTGCCAGCGCCGACGAACCCCAGACGGCGCTGGGCAGCGTCCGGGCCAACATCGGCCATACAGGCGCGGCGGCGGGCATCGCCAGCCTGATTAAAGCCGCGCTGTGCGTGCAGCGGCGCTTCATCCCGGCCACACCCAACTGGACCGCCCCCAAAGAGTCGCCCGCGTGGGAAGGCAGCGCCTTCTACGTACCCGCCGAGTCGCGGACGTGGTTCAGCCAGCCGGGCAAAGCGCGTTACGCTGCCGTCAGCGGATTGAGCGAGGACGGCACCGCCGCTCACGTCATCCTCTCCGACGACTACCAGCCCGCGCCCGCCCAGCCCCTCAGCAGCGACTATCTGCGGCGGCGCGATCTGCGCCTGTTCCCGGTGGACGCCGACGACGCCGACACGCTGCTGCACCGGCTGCGCCAGCTAGAGACGCGCGTCAGCAACGGCCAGCCGCTGGCGTCGCTGGCCGCGCAGACCTTCGCCGCCTACCGCAGCGGACGCTTCGCGGTGGTTATCGTCGGCGACAGCCACCAGACGCTGCTGCGCGAGATCGAGCTGGCGCTGCGCGGCATTCCGCAGGCTTTCGAGAGCGGCGACGACTGGCAGACACCCGGCGGCAGCGCCTTCAGTCCCAATCCGCTGGGCGCGCGTGGCGGGGTGGCCTTTGTCTTTCCGGGCGCGTTCAACACCTATCCGGGCGTGGGCCGCGACTGGCTGCATATGTTCCCGGAAGCCCTGGATTACGTCATCACACGCAGCTCCAACGTCGGCGACCAGATCGCCGAGACGCTGCTGTATCCGCGTTATCTCAACGCGCCGGGCCGCGCCGATTTCCGCCCGCAGCGCGAGCGCCTTGCCAACGATCCCCTGGCCATGATGGAATCCGGCACCATGCTGGCCGTGCTGTATACGCACGTCATGCGCGAGGTGTTCGGCCTGAAGCCCAACATGGCTTTCGGTTACAGCCTGGGCGAGGGCAGCATGCTGTGGGCCATGGACGTCTGGCGCAACGGCGATCAGGCGCGTGCCTTTTTGCTGCGCTCGCTGCTGTTCCGGTCGCGTCTGTTCGGGCGCAAGGACGCCGTCCGCGAAGCCTGGGGACTGCCCGCCCAGGCCGGCGACGACTTCTGGGTGTCGCATGTGCTGTCGGCCTCGCCCGAAGCCGTCTACGAACACCTGTCACACGAGACGCGCGTCTACCTGACGCATATCAACACGCCCAGCGAGGTCGTCATCGCCGGTGATCCCACCGCCTGCGAGCGTGTCATCCAGCGCATCGGCTGCCCGTCGGTGCGAGCGCCGTTCGACACGGTCATCCACAACGAGGCGATTCTGTCGGAATACGACGCTTTCTATCATCTGCATCACTGGCCGGTGTATCACGTCAACGACAATGTGACGTTCTACTCCGCCGCCGACTACGAGCCGATCCGCCTGGACCAGGACCTGATCGCCCGCAGCATCGCCCGCGTTTCGTGCAAGCAGGTGAACTTCCCGCGCCTGATTCACCGCGCCTACCGCGACGGCGCGCGTGTGTTCATCGAGCTGGGGCCGGGCGTGACCTGTTCGCGCTGGATCAGCGACACGCTGCGCGCCGAAGGCCGCGAGCATCTGGCGGTGGCCGTCGATCATCTGCGCCGCGACGATCACACGGCGCTGCTCAAAACGCTGGCCCGTCTGGTGAGCCATCGCGTGCCGCTGGACCTGTCATCGCTCTACAGTGACGACACCGCCGCCGAGATCACCGGCAAAAACCTGATGCGCACCATCACCCTGGGCGGCGAGCCGGTGCGCGACGTGATTCTGAGCGAGGAAAACCGGCGTCGTTTCGGCAGCGTGCGCTTGTCGAAGGTCGCCGCCAGTGGTGCGCGCCAGCAGACCAGCGCGCCAGTGGCGACAGCGCCGCCGCCTGTCCGCGAAGAATCACCCGCGCCAGCAGAACGCCCCATCCGTGATGAGTACGCTACCCTGGACGATCACGCCGCCCGGTTAGAGCAGCGGCTGGCCGGTCTGCGCGATCTGGAAGCCAGCCTGCGCCAGCACGTGAGCGATCCGGGCAGCGCGCCGGTTCCGCCCGCGCCTGTACAACCCGCGCCGCCGACTCCGTCGGTGCAGGCTCCGGTGCCGCAGGTGCGTTATACACCCCGCCCCGCCGTCTTCGATACCGAGCGCATCGACCAGTTCGCGCGCAAATCGATCAAGGCCTGTTTCGGCGAAGAATACGCCATCTACGACAACCGGCGCGCCCCGCGCATCCCCAACACCGACCTGATGCTGCTGTCGCGCATCGTCAAGGTGGACGCCGAACGGCTGGTCACCCGCACCGGCAGCAGCATGACCGCCGAGTACGACGTGCCGGTCAATGCGTGGTTCTACCGTGATAATCCGTATCCGTTCGCGCCCTATTCCATGCTGATGGAGATGGCGCTTCAGCCCTGCGGATTCTTATCCGCCTATATGGGGCCGACGCTCGACTTCCCGGAGATCGACTTCTACTTCCGCAACCTGGACGGTCAGGCGTACCTGCGCCGCGACGTCGATCTGCGCGGGCGCACGCTGGTCAACCGCGTCGAGCTGGTGTCATCGACCATCCTGCAAGGGATCATCATCCAGAAGTACACCTTTGATATGCGCCTGGACGACGAGCCGTTCTATACGGGTAATTCGACCTTTGGCTACTTCACGCTGCAGGCGCTCTCCAGCCAGGCCGGCTTAGATATGGGCAAGCCGCCCGCCCGCTGGCACGAGGCCAACCCCAGCGCGCCGCTGACTCGCGTGCCGGGCAATCGCGGCGGGGCGCGCCCGCTACAACCGGGGACGTTTATGCGCCTGCCAGTGGACCAGCTCGCCTTCCTGGACGACGTGCAGATGAACGCCAGCGGTGGCCGCGAAGGCCAGGGTTACATCTGGGCCACGGCCAACGTGCATCCCAGCGACTGGTACTTCGCCTGCCACTTCCACGAAGACCCGGTCATGCCCGGCTCGCTGGGCTTAGAAACCGTGTCGCAGGCTATCCAGGCTTACGCGCTGGAAACCGGCCTGGGCGCGCAGTTCCACGCGCCGCGCTTCGGCCTCATCGAGGATCACGAGACAGTGTGGAAGTACCGGGGTCAGGTCCTCAGCGACAGCGCCAACGTCCACGTCGAGGTCCACATCACCCGCGTGGAGACGACCGCTGACGCGGTCCACATCTACGCGGACGCCAGCCTGTGGAAAGGCGCGTTGCGCATCTACGAGTTTAAGAACGTCGGCCTGCGCCTGCTCGAAGCGCGCACCTGAACCGGCGCACCAGCAGATTGGACAAATCCATGCCGAACCTGACTCACCCGAACAACACGTCAACGCGCCGCTGGGCCGGTGACCCGGCCAGCATCGCCTATGACGAGGCCGGTATCCGCGCCTGCCTCAACCAGTTCGACCAGCCCGTGTACGCCGTCAGCGATGGCACGCAGATCGGCCTGACGGTCGGCGGCCAGGAGAGCGCCAGCGGCTCGCATATGCTGCTGGCGTCCGCGCTGCCGCTGCCGCCGCAGAATCTGGGTGCGGCCAGCTTCCGCGCCGATCATGGCGTAAAGTTGGCGTATTACGCTGGCGCCATGGCGAACGCCATCGCCTCAGTCGATCTGGTGATCGCGCTGGGCCGGGCCGGTCTGCTGGGGTCATTCGGCGCGGCGGGCGTGGTCGGTCCGCGCCTGGAAACCGCCATCCAGCAGATTCAGGCCGCGCTGCCCAATGGCCCCTACGCCGTGAACCTCATCCACAGCCCCAGTGAAGAGGCGATGGAGCGCGACGCGGTGGCGCTGTTATTGCGTTATGGCGTGCGCACCGTCGAGGCGTCGGCCTTTCTTGACCTCACGCCGCATGTCGTCCATTACCGGGCGGCGGGCCTGCGCCGCGACGCGCAGGGCAACGTCGTCGCTGAGAATCGCGTCATCGCCAAAGTCTCGCGCCATGAGGTAGCCCGAAAGTTCATGGAACCCGCCCCGGACCGTCTGCTGCTGCCGCTGGTGCAGGCGGGACTCATCAGCGCCGAGCAGGCCGAACTGGCCAAACGGGTGCCGGTGGCCGATGACATCACCGTCGAGGCTGACTCCGGCGGCCACACCGACAACCGCCCGCTGGTGGTGATTCTGCCGTCCATCATCAGCCTGCGTGACGAAATCCAGGCGCAGCAGGGTTACGCGACACCGGTGCGGGTGGGCGCGGCGGGCGGCATCGGCACGGCGTCGGCGGCGCTGGCGGCCCTGATGATGGGCGCGGCCTATATCGTCACCGGGTCGGTGAACCAGGCCTGCGTCGAGGCGGGCGCGTCTGACCACACCAAGAAACTGCTGGGGCAGGCCGACATGGCCGACGTGATGATGGCACCATCCGCCGATATGTTCGAGATGGGCGTTAAGGTGCAGTTGCTCAAGCGCGGCACCATGTTCCCCATGCGCGCCCAGCGCCTGTACGAGCTGTACCGCGAGTACGAGTCGATTGAGGCCATCCCCGCCGACGAGCGCGACAAGCTGGAAAAACAAATCCTCAAGCGCCCGATGGACGATATCTGGAATGACACGGTCGCTTACTTCATGGAGCGTGACCCGGAGCAGATCACGCGCGCGCAGGATAACCCGCGCCGCAAGATGGCGCTCATCTTCCGCTGGTATCTGGGTTTGTCGTCGCGCTGGTCCAACACCGGCGAGAAGGGCCGCGAACTCGATTATCAGATCTGGTGCGGTCCGGCGATGGGCGCGTTCAACGCCTGGGTGAAGGGGTCGTACCTGGAGCAGCCGGAAAACCGCCGCGTGGCCGATGTCGCCTATCACATGATGCACGGCGCGGCTTACCTCTACCGGGCGCAGATGCTCAGAACGCAGGGCATTACCATGACGCCCGCCTGCGAGAACTATCTGCCGCAGGCCGCGCTGGTCTAACGCCGTGAGCGCGCGCCCGCTGCCGTTCACGCCGCCCGATTACAGCGGTCCGCCGGTCGATATCTGGCAGATTGACCTGGATCAGTCCGCCACTGAGGATTCGCTCTCACCAGAAGAGCGCCAGCGCGCCGAACGGCTGCGGCTGCCGCTGGTGCGGCGGCGTTTCGTGGCGGCACGGGTGGCGCTGCGCCGGGTTCTGAGCAGCTACACCGGCCTGGAACCGGGCGCGCTGCGCTTTGATTACGGCCCCACTGGCAAACCATCCCTGGCTGGCTTCGACTGGCCGCAGTTTAATTTATCGCACTGTGACGACCTAGCGCTGCTGGCAGTCAGCGCGCTGCCGGTGGGCGTGGATGTGGAGCGTGTGCGTCCGCTGGACGCCCTGCCGCAGATGATGCAGATCGCCTGCTCGCCAGCGGAACGGCAGGCGCTGCGGGCGCTGCCGGAGTCGCGGCGGCTGCGGGCGTTCTTCTACACATGGACGCGCAAAGAGGCGCTCATGAAGGCGCACGGTGCTGGTTTTAAGCTGGCCCACGAACTGAGCCTGCCGGTCAGCGACGCGCCGCAGACGGTCCACACCGGCGGCTGGAGCGTGTATGACCTGCCGCTGCCCGGCGATCTGCTGGCGGCGGTGGCGGTCCAGGCAGGAATATAGGCCAGCTCACCTGCGCCCGAAGAAGTAACCACTCACCAGACCGGCCACCGTGCCCACCAGCCCAATGCCAAAAAACATCAGCAGCATGCCAACCAGCCGGCCCTCGGTGGTGACCGGGTAAATATCGCCGTAGCCGACGGTCGTCGCGGTCACGACGGCCCACCACAGCGCATCGAAAAAGCGGTTTACATCGGGGTTAGGCTGCAACTCCACCGAGAAGAAAGCCACCGCGCCCGCCAGAATGACGACGCTGGTGATAGTCACAGTGTAGATGGTCATCGCGCTGTGATCTGTCGTCGTGCTGGCGATTTCGCCCATACGCCGCACGCGCGCCATCACCCGGACGACGCGCACCAGCCGCAACAACCGCAGCAGGCGAAACGAGCGGAAGATGCCAGCCGAGATGGGGATCGACGCCAGCAAATCGGGCCAGTTGCGCCGGAAGTGCCGCCAGCGATGCTCGGCCAGCCACAGCCCGGCCACAAAATCCGCCATAAAGATGAGCGAGATTATCAGGTCCGCCGCCCGGATGAGCGCCACCTCTTCCGCCATCAGATCGGCGCTTAACTCGAAGATGAGCAGCCCCACACTGACGAGCGCCAGCACGATGATGACGAAATCGGCCCACAGGTTTTCCTTCACGCGCCTGATCTGATCCTTAGCTGGCATGGTCCTGTCCTGAATGTTATGCGGTACAGCCCGGCAAAAATAGCACGTCCGCGTGAAATACGCCATGCCTGCATCCACCCCCTTCCGGCGGTGACGCCGTGCGCGGTATAATTGATCTATGCACATCGGACTGAACGCCCATCTGCTTTCCAGCCAGAAGAGCTATCGCGCTGCTGGCATCCATGGCTATATCTACCATTTACTGGCGAACCTGCGCGGGGCCGCGCCGGACGACTGGCGCTTGACGGCGCTGGTCAGCGCGGGCAATCCACACCGCTTCGACGGCGTCGAAATGCGCCCGGCGCGCTTCAGCACCGTGTCACCGCTGAGGCGCGTCGCCTGGGAACAGCTCGTCCAGCCCTGGGAGCTGGGCGCGTTCGACCTGTATCATGCGCTGGCGTTCGTGTCGCCGCTGGTGCTGCGCCGCCCCAGCGTGGTGACCGTCTACGACCTGAGCTTTGTCCACTACCCGCAGGTGTTATCGACCGTCCGGCGCTGGTATCTGCGGCTGTTCACCGGGTTAAGCTGCCGCCGCGCCCGCCGGGTGATCGCCATATCGCACAGCACCGCGCGCGACGTTCAGCAGACGCTGGGCATCCCGGCGGATCGTATCGACGTGGCCGCCTGCGGGTACGATGCGGCGGCCTACCGTCCGCTGCCACACGCCGAGGTGGACGCCTTCCGCCGGGCGCAGAATCTGCCGGAGCGATTCTGGTTGTTCGTTGGCACGCTGGAGCCGCGCAAGAACCTCGTGACGCTGCTCGATGCCTATGCGCGCCTGCCACGCGCCGAACGTCTGCCCCTGGTTCTGGGCGGCGGACACGGGTGGCTGTACGACGACATCTTCGCGCGCATCCAGCGGCATGGGCTGGCCGACGAGGTGCGCCTGCCGGGATTCATCCCTGCCGAAGATTTACCGCTCTGGTACAATAGCGCCAGTGCTTTTGTGTTTCCGTCGGTGTTTGAAGGGTTCGGCCTGCCGGTGTTAGAAGCGATGGCCTGCGGCACCCCGGTTATCGTCTCCGATGCGTCGTCGCTGCCTGAAGTCGCCGGGTCGGCGGGGATGTGCCTGCCGCCGCACGACATCGACGCCTGGACCGAGGGCCTGCGCCGCGCCGTCCACGACGACGCCTGGCGCGAACAGGCCGCCGCACGCGGCATTGAGCAAGCCAGACGCTTCAACTGGGCCGAAACCGCCCGCCAGACCCTCGCCAGCTACCGCCGGGCGCTGGGGATGGCGTGAAGATAATGAGTCAATAAACCAATCATGGTCGAACAACCTGTAAAAGCACCCGGACGGACTCGCCGCCGG
>CAZXCK010000019.1:0-5046 GCA_964639225.1 uncultured Anaerolineaceae bacterium
AGGCAACGGCCTGCAAAGCCGATATTCTCCGGTTCGAATCCGGATGCCGCCTCCAATTATTCCCCATAAACAGGGCTTTCCGGAGCCTCATAACTGGGAAAATCCTTTCCCAGTTTTTTCCCAGACAAACTATTCACTTTTCTTCTTAATCTCCACCACTTCAGCTTTGCCCCTCAGCTTCTCTACCGCTTCTTGATAAAGATCCCGGTCGTGATTTGAAGGAAGTATATACCTCTCCATCGCCTTGCTTGCATGGCGGCTGCCGCCCTTCCTTACCTGTTCCGGAGATAGGACTTTTGACACGGCTGTCATGGTGCTGTGTTTGGTTCCGGGGTACAGGGTCACATCCTTAACCCCCAATTTCTCACAAGCCCGCTTCCACCAACGATTAAAAACTTTCACGCTGAATTGCTCACCTGCCACAATGCCGGACTGCCCTGGCGCATGCCGAAACAGCGGTACATCGGGCAAAGCGGTAGGCAGGGACCGGATCAGATCAATTTCAGCCTGGTTCAAAACTGCCTGCTTACTTGTGTCCTGGCCCTCTTTCGGGTACTTGACCATGATAAGTCCATACTCAAGCATGACATCGCCCTCAGCCACCTTGACCAGCTCCCCAGGCCGCACGTTGCTGTTATGGGCCAATATGCTTATACCGAGCCATACCCGAGGATTGGTTTCGCCCGATATTTCCCACACCTTGTCGATAATTTTCTGTTGGGTGCCAATATCCACGATTCTGCGCCACCCAAGTTGGAATTTGATATTTGGGATGTCCGGCATACGAATTTTTTCTCGCCGGCAGGTCCAGGCAAAAAATTGGTGCAGGGTTCCCCGGATTTCTGAGCGGGTTTTGTCGCTGATCGGCTCTCCGGTCTTATGTTTTTTGTGATCGGCATAAAGAAAGTCCTCAATTTCTCCATCGGTTATTGACTTGATGTTCTTATCGCCGAAATGGTCCACGGCCCGGTTAATATTCTTTCTGAGGTTGGATAAGGTGGTGGGTTTAATGTTTTCCTTTGCCTTCTGAATCAACCATTTCTCGGTCTGATTGCTAAAGGACAGGGGGTTGTCGGCCTGAAAGTCGCGCGAGTCATAATCGCCACCCTGGTATTGCCAGCGCAGATAATTCAGGAATTGTTCGGCTGCCTGGACACTATCAAATCGTTTTTTGGTTTTAACGAAATGTACCCGGCATTTGCCAAAATGCGGGACTTCCTTGTGGCCGTTGCCGCAAAACATCCCGGCGCGGTTGGCGTCATAACGAAACGCTTTGCCGCAGACCGGGCACTTCTCGTCAGTATAGATGCCGCCCAACATACACATACCTCCCCGGATAGAGTTATCTCCTGGTAGATTATTGCATATGCCGGGCCTTTTCAACATTTTTAAATTTTACTCTATTCTGTATTGCAGTAAGTTCGTTCCCTCAAATTTCCGGGCCTTCCGTTCCGCCGTGCGATACCTCAACCAGTGCAAAGCTTCCTCGATTTTCGTGAGTGCCAGGGCGTTTTCCCGGCAAGCAAACGGCCCTGCCTGAAACCATCGCAACCGGTCAATCACGATGACGCGCAAAACCAAGGCTTTCAGCACTGTGAACACGCCGATCACAAGGCCTGAAGGGCGATGCGCTACGCCGCGAGTTCCATCGCCCGGGGCATAAGTCACGAAATCCCCGTTCTCAGCCCTCACCTCAACCTGGGCGTGTCTCCAATTTGCAACAGTTTTTACGTTGCCGAGTGTATCCAACTTTCGTTCCTTTCTTTTTACCTGATAGCCTTTTTGTACAAATAATAATGTACTATGTCAATAAAAGTATTCAAAAAAACAAAATTAATTAAATTAGTATATAAAATTTTATATTATGCAAAAAAAAAGCCCCCGGCGGTTTACCGGAGGCTTTGTTCAAGGAAATAAAAAAGCCCCCGGGGTATCCGGAGGCTTTGCAATCCTTACAGTATGTCAGACGGGCAACGCGGCCCGATCAGTTTTTATGATACATAACGCCGGGTATCACTCCAGACCGAACGTGTCTTTGAAAAACATCAGGGCATGATGGTAAAATTCAGCACTGGACATGGTTCCTTCTATATACGCTTCCACCATATCCTTATGCCAGGAGTACACGCATGCCTCGGTGATCACTTCAGGTTTTCTCACCCCCGCATCTTTTGCGGCCAACTGGACGATGAGTAAGGGGCGCTCGGTTAGTGGCGCCTGGTTCACTTTCTCTTGATGAATAAACCAGTATCCGGTCGTTAACAGGAGATACCCCGCGGTTAACATTTCAGGTACGGAAACCTCTAAAAATTGTGCTATCTGGTCCTTATTGTCATCGTTAATCCGGGCCCTGCCTGAGATCATGTTGCTCACGTACTGTTTGCCCACTCCCAATTTTTTAGCCAACGCCTTTCGGCTGCCGTGGCCCTTATCATTGAGCATGCGGGCAGCCGCCGCCCGGAAGCAATCGCTGGTGGGTGGTTCCGGTAATTTCTCTTCTTTCATTTTCTCGTTTCTTCCTTGGGTAAAAGGTTCCCTCTTCTTATTACGGATTATAAAACGCTCATGCCTTATCATCAGGCCTCCTCTCCCCCCCCACCACCGTTTTAAGTTTTGTATTTAATGATACTCTTATCATCGTTAGTAAATATTTTCATGTACAAAGTCAATAGATAAATCGCTTGACGGAAAAATTTTTATACAGTATCAGGTTGAATAAACAAATTTTAACAAATACACAAAAAGGAGTTAAACATGACAAACAGTTCACCTCCCACCTGGCGCCACGGAGATCGGGTCAAACTGGCCACTCAAGTGGGCATAACCCGACAACACCTCTGCCACATTCTCAAAGGCCGCATGCGGGCCTCGACGCCGGAACTGGCGGAGAGTCTGATGCTGGCCGCACACGACATGGGGTATCAAACCTCGATCATGGATTGGATGTTCCCAGGCCGTTCCGACAACAAACTTTTTGGCTAAACGTAAACGAGGTTTTTTATGAATGATGAAGCTGCGCGCTTCGCGCTATATGCCGCGGAGACGTTGGGTTGGCACGTCTTTCCCGTACGGCACGGATGCGCCAAACCGCCCCTGGTCAAGTGGACCGACAACGCAAGCGACGACCCCGAACAGATCAAGGCCTGGGCCCGGGAGCACCCCGGCTGCAACTGGGGGGTTAATTGCGGAGACTCCGGGCTTGCGGTTGTCGACGTGGACGACAAGTCCGACAAGGCCGGATCCGAGACCCTGATCGGCCATGAACTCGATGGACAGGTCTTTCCCGCTACCCGTATACACAAAACCCCCTCCGGATACCATTATATATACGCCGGCGGTATCAAGACCTCGGTCGAGGGTCTCGGTCGCGGCCTGGACACGCGCTCCATCGGCGGATACATTGTGCTCCCCGGATCCGTTAAAGACGGTCGGCCGTACACCGTGGAAAAAGACCGGCCGATATGTGACGTCCCTGCCTGGATATCAGAATCACTCAAACAGGTAAAAGAAAAAGATGACACCGCGACCACCCCGAGTGTCGAACTCGACCTGCCGCACAATCTGCTAAACGCCGTCGAATACCTGCAGACCGCGCCCCCCGCCCTTGAAGGCGCCGGCGGAGATGCGCGAACGTTTAGCGTCATCGCGCGCCTGCGAGACATGGGGGTCTCCCCGGGCGTTGCCCTGGACCTGATGTCCCGGTTTTACAACGGCCGGTGTCAGCCCCCATGGGACTTTGAAGACCTGCAGACCAAGGTGGCCAATGCTTACAAGTACGCCAGCAACCCGGTCGGGACAGACACCGCGGCCGCGGCTTTCACCCCCGTGGAACCTGATGAGCCCTCCCACATTTTCGCCGATCAGACACCAAAACCCATTGTCGGCTATAACATGAGTGATATCCAGGCCTGGCCGGACGTTCGGCGCGGATGGATACTGCAGACCCGTCTTTGCCGCCAATTCGTGACTTTGACCATTGCAGGGCCAGGAACTGGTAAATCAGGTGAGTCCCTGGTCGAGGCCGCCGCCATCGCAAGCGGGCACGATATCGCGCCGTATCCGGTGGCGGGAAAAGATCCCTTGAAAGTGCTGGTCTATAACAACGAGGACTCGATCGATGAGATGCGGCAGAAGATTTTGTCTATTTTTGATTATCACGCGATAGACTGGGAGTATCTCAAAAACATCACCTTGGCCTCCGGAGAAAGCAATGCGATGGTACTGCTGACCCAGGAGAGGGACTCGGTCAATGTAACCAAAAACGTGCGTTATCTGATCGAGTTTATCAAGGAGAACGATATCAGTGTCGCGATCCTGGATCCGGTGGTGTCGCTGCATGACGTCGCGGAGAATGACAACGGGGCAATAGACAAGCTGGGCCAGGTGTGTACAACCATTGCCCAGGAGACCAACTGCGCCCTTAACCTGGTGCATCATAGTCGCAAACGAAACAAGAGTGACGGTGTGGGCGATATGGAGATCGGCCGCGGCGCCTCTGCCTTGGCGGCCCGGGCCCGGATCATACATACCCTGGCAACCATGAATGAGGATGAGGCGCGTATCCGGGCGATCAGCAAGGCGCACATAAAGAACTACGTGCGCATGGATATGGCAAAAAACAACCTGTGCGCAGCAGTCCCGGAACCGGTGTGGCTGGAAAAAGCCTCCCACGTCCGCCCCCACGGCGAATCGTTCATGGTGATGCAAAAAGCGGATCTGGTCTCATGCGACGGCATACGCGAAGAGGACCGTCCGTTAATAGAGGCCCTGGCGGGGACATTACAACCGGGCGAGACGTATAATCTGAATGAAACCGTAGAGTGGTGCGTTGACTCTTTGCCCAACCTGGCCGCTGCGTACGGCAGCAAACCGAGTTTTCGCAGGAGTCTGCAACGTATGTTGGAGCATGGGGTCGAAGTTGATGGCAAGCACTTGCGGTATTTCACGACAGCAAAAAAACCTGGCACAAATGGCACCAACTGGATCGTTTGCAACGCGGTAGGCACCTACCAGGTGGAGGAAATTTAATGCTTGTAAGGTTTTCAC
>CAZXCK010000019.1:5146-44506 GCA_964639225.1 uncultured Anaerolineaceae bacterium
AAAAAAACTTTGCGCAATCAGGTACTTACGTTACCGTTTTCAAGGTTTTCACATACAGAGTGAAAACCTGAAAACCTCCATCATACGCGGGTTTGTGGCTAACGCCAAAAATCCAGGGCAAAAACGGGGTTAAAATGAGGTTTACATCCCAAATACAAGGTTTTCACAAAAAAACTTTGCGCAATCAGGTACTTACGTTACCGTTTTCAAGGTTTTCACATATAAGGTGAAAACCTGAAAACCTTTGTACAATCAAATG
Organism: uncultured Anaerolineaceae bacterium; assembly: GCA_964639225.1. GTDB lineage: Bacteria > Chloroflexota > Anaerolineae > Aggregatilineales > Phototrophicaceae > CAZXCK01. Next base: position 5,406 of record CAZXCK010000019.1, read on the forward strand.
CTTATAGCCGAGGCAAAAAAGATGAAAATTTTCTTTATTTCAACACCCATCAGGCGGAGGTTTTCACAGAGGCCCCGACGCCAACGCCTATGGGCGCAACGTCGACGCCTATGCTCCAGTAAATTTTTCAAAAAATGTCAAAAATTGAAATTTTTCGATTTCTCGACGTTGCGCCCAAGGGGGTTCGCGAGGTTTTCACGGTTTTCACGGCTCAACCATAGGGGTTTTCAGGTTTTCAGAGGTTTTCACACTTGGGGTGAAAACCTGAAAACGTTGCGCATCCAGGTACTTACACACGACTATACAGGTTTTCACGCCTTATTGTTTTCACTCCCCGCAAACCCGCGTATGGCGGAGGTTTTCAGGTTTTCAGGGGGGTATATATAAATATATATGTTCCGGCTTTTAATGCCGGAATACATATTAATTTTTTCCCGGGATTGAAAAAGGGAAAACGGGAAAATGTCGAGAGGATAATCATGGGAAAAATGTCGAGGGAGAAAGGCAAGCGGGGTGAGCGTGAGCTGGTCCGCCTGGCAAAAGCCTGCGGCTTTTTGGCCAGAAGGGGGCAGCAGTACAAAGGCACTCCGGATTCCCCGGATGTTGTGATCGAGGCGCCGGTGCCGCTGCACTCGGAGGTAAAGCGCGTGGAGAGTTTCGCGCTTTACTCATCCCTGGAGCAAGCGCGCCAGGGGGCGGCTCCGTGGGAGATCCCGGTGGTTTGGCACCGGAGAAACGATTTTGATTGGGTCACGGTGCTTGGCGCCAAGGACTTTTTTGCATTATTAACTTTGCTCCAGGCGAGCAAAAACGGAAAGGGAGAAAGCTGATGGAAGGGTGTATCGAAATCGAGGCAAGCCGCCCGGCGGTTAAATGGTTCGGGGGTCTCATGGAGATGAAGCTGCGTAAAAACGATCACAAAGGCGATGCGTCCAGTGTTTCGCAGGATTATCTATACATGCGCATGATTGAAGAGATGCGAGAACTGGAGGCGAGTTTACAGGCTGAGCACATCGATGGCATGGAGGTGGCGTTTGAGGCGGCAGACGTTGCAAACTTCGCGATGATGGTTGCATGTAACGCTTTAAGGCCTGGGCTGGATGTACGTGATGCGGGAGAGGGAATTGCCGGCGCTAAACGATTGGACGTGGCGCCCGGGTATGAAATTCTTGCGGGGATCCTGGATGAAGCGCTCGCCCAGGCGCAAAGCGGCAAAGGGAAACAACGTCATGCCTGTGACGAGCCTTTTAAGGACCAGGAGATATGCCAGGGCGCACGTAAATGCGGCCCCGGTGCGATGGCTTACCAGGTGCGCAAAAAGATCCTGGAGAGCATCCGGCTGCTGGATCAAAAAGGCGTTGCGGCCGCCGAGGGAGATGTCCTGGGGGCTATTGTATACGCGGCGGCTCAGTTGATTGTTATGCGTGAGATGAAGTGACGGTAGGGGTGGGGCGCCCCGGTCGAGTGACCTGAAAAAAAATTAAAATACCACATATAGGTGTACAATCTTCTTGACGTACAACAATTTGTGTTAGATAATGCATTCATCATGAATAAAGCTTATCAAAAATTAAACCCGAAGCAGCAGAGGTTCTGCGATGAGTATTTGATCGACCGCAACGCCACACGTGCGTATCGCGTGGCGTACAACGCTAAAGACACGGTGGCCGGAGCGAACGGTGCGCGACTGCTTAATAATGCTAAAATCCGCGCCGTTCTTGACGCGGCGATTCAAGCACAGCAGGAGCGCACAGAGATTACGGCAGATAAAACCTTACGTGAGACGGCTGCGCTGGCTTTCTCGGACATACGCAAGCTGTTTGAGGAGGACGGCAAGTTTAAGGATCTGCAAGACCTGGACGACGACACCGCGGCCGCATTGGCCAGCGTGGACGTCGTGACTATGCGCGATGGTCCGGAGGTCATGTATGTGAAAAAGATTAAATTCTGGGATAAAAACGCGGCCCTGGAAAAGCTTGGAAAGCATTTAAAACTCTTTGTCGAGCGCAAAGAGGTAACCGGCGAGGATGGAGGTCCGATTGTGCTTGAAGAGCGAATGAATCAGGCCCTGGAGCAGAAAGCAAAAATCCTGAAGGGCGCAACAGACGGGGAGTAGCCGGTGGCTGGGCCCAATTCCAATTTTTCGGAAAACAAGGGTTTCCCCAAGGAACTGCAGCCGCGCGGCCGAGAGCGAAACGCGTTGAAACTGCAGGCCATTGAGATCAAACAGAAACTGAATTTTGAGCGCGTGGCGGATGCGAAAAGTGTTCTGGCCGGCGCCCCGATAACCGGCAGTGACCTGGTTGTTGAGGGGGGCAACGGCCGCTCCTGGGGCATTCGGGAGGCTTATCGGGAAGGGCTCGACGTTGCCGAGAAATACCGGCAGAACCTGATCGATAACGCGGAGCGTTTCGGCCTGGATCCCACGGAGATCAAGAAGATTCCCGATCCGGTACTGATTCGCGAGCGTCTGAGTGAATTCAAGGACCGGGCGGAATTTGCGCGGCTGACCAACCAATCGGACACTGCGGTCATGAGTCCGACGGAGACCGCGCAGGCGGATGCGAAACATCTTACTGACGGGGACTTGAGCGTATTCGAGCCTTCCCAGGAGGGGGACATTACCGCAGCCTCCAACCGGGCGTTTGTGACAGCTTTTATGAACAGGTTGGGGACCAATGAATACGCGGGGTATCTCACCAATGACGGGCGATACACCAAGCAGTTTGTTGACCGGGTGCAGGCGGCATATTTTACAAGGCCTATCAAAACGACGCCCTGGTCAGCCTTATGGCCGAGGAGACAGACCCTGGCATAAAAAACATACTCAGCGCTCTGACCGTTGCGGCGCCCAGATTTGTCAAGGCCCGGGCGCTAAACGAGAAAAAGTTCAATGAAACACAGATCGTCGAAAACATTGTCGGTGCCGTGGACGTGGTTCGACAGGCCAGGGAGCAGGGCACTGCGGTTGAGGGTGTGCTGGCGCAGACTCTGCTGTTTGATCAAAGGATCCCGGAGGTGTCCAAGAAAATAGCGCTTTTTATCGACGAAAATAAGCGCAGCGCAAAGCGCCAGGGCTCATGCTGAAAACCATAGGCGACTCGCTGCACCAGGCGATCAGTGATCAGGAAAATAAAGCCTTGCCGGGGCTTAGTTTTAAGGATATAAATATCCAGGAGATAGTCCAAAACGCTCTTGAGAAGGTGGAGGCCTTAAATGCCAGAGGATCAGAGCAGGTCGAGTTATTCGAAGAAACTGGAGGATATGTTCGTGGAGGCGATCGAGGCGGCGAACGAGGCGGACGTGGACGAGCCGCCCCTGGTGTGGCCAAAACTGCCGGAGAATCTCAGGGCGAACGATCCGGAACAGAAGGAAAGCTAAAAGAACCGGAGGCAAATTATGTCGAAGGTACTTATCTTAAAGAACCATCCCAAAGCGATAAGGCGTCGTTTAGACAGGGAGAACTGCCGTTTGGCAAATCGAGGGCAAAAAGCCCCGGTGATACAGGGCCCGAGGCATTACCCCGAAGTCCCCGAAACATTGTTATGCGGACGACCGGAAGAATTGATGCAGATGGGAATACCGTGTCTTCTGCCGCGGATGCCGCCGCCTTACTCTCATTCCTGACAGAATCCCCCCAGGAAAGAATCTACGTTCTTGCCACGGATAAAAAAGGCAAGGTTCTGCAGATCCATGATTATACGAAAGGGACCAGGAGCGCTTCCTCCGTTGGTGTCAGCGAGGTGGTCGGCCCGATTTTCGATATCCCGAATGCAAAACAGGTCTACTTCACCCACAATCACCCGGGCGGCGGGGCAAGACCCAACGCGTCCGACCAGGATATCCTGCAGCGTTTAAAGGAACTCCTGGCACTGAAGGATATCGACCTTCAAGGCCAGATCGTCTCAGGCGATACCTACGTCACTTTTACCGAAAAAGGAAACTCCGAGCCCGCAAAGATCCGCAGGACCATCCGGAAGACAACACTTCCCAAGCAGGAGCGGGCGTATAAAAAGGCCGGCACGGAGGCGCGGATGTTCGGCGTATTCTTTTCGTGTGCTACAACGTCATCCTTGTCAATTACATCAAGCGCATTCTGGCGGACTAACAGGTTCCCCCGGGCGATGACGGGGTCGAGGTGATGCACTTTTTCCAGTTGGGCGCCAGAATCTGCGGGGAAGAGGTGCAACATAAAAACGAGGACCGGGACTACTATGACCTCGAAACACAGGCAGCCGTGGAAAAGCTCCCGGACTGGCCCGTCCGCTATGATGCGGTTTTTATCGATGAGGGGTAGGATTTCTTGAACGATATGCTGCGGGTGATTATGCCCCTCCTGAACACCCGGACCAACAACTATACCATGACGCGTACCAGGATATCTATGTCCCCCAGGTCATGGAAAGCGGTCGGCATCCAGGCCCGCGGAAGGGAGCACCGACTGTCCTGGGCATATTGCAACATAAAAGAGATCGCGGACCTGGCGGAATCCCTGTCCTGCACCCAAAAACCGCCGGACAAAACCGTATCCGGCGATCAGTTTTACCTGCTCCCGGACACATTCGGCACCTTCCACGGCCCCACACCGGAAGTAATCCGTTTTTCAGACTTCCAGGAAAGCCCGGCCTACGTGGCGGACAAAAGCAAAGAGCTTTCAGACGCCCAGGGCTATCCCTTATCTGAAATCGCCGTCCTTTATGCCATGAAATTCCCGGACCGCCTGCCGGGCATCCATGTGCCTCATCTTTTGGGGGACTACCATGGAAAGTAGGGGTATCCTGCATCACTGGATATCCGAGGATTTCGGTGTCAAGCAGTCCTATGACATCACCAAGAACAAAGTTACCGTCTCGAACATCCACAGCGTTAAAGGATTCGATTACGCCTGAGTGTTTGTCATCGGCCTGGACTGGATGGAGGTGGGGCGAAGAACCCGGGAGCAGATCGACCGGCTCGCCTGCGTAGCTATCACCAGGTCCCGGAGGCATTTGTTTGCGCCGTATTGCTTTGAGATCCACCTGATCAGGAAAATTATGGACGATGTATAAGGGGGCCTCAAGTTTTATTCGTCAGTGCACCCGCATGCTTCTTCCCACCAGAAATAAACTCCTTCCGGTTTCTCCTCCGGAAGGGGTTCGCTTTGACTTTACAAATCCTTGAAAACCTGTAAAATTTGATTTAATCTGGTAACGCACATTGGCCAAAGTAGTAAATAACCATGAAATAAGAAAAGATCAGGACTCGTTTCTATAAACTCAATTTTTGGGAATCCAACCGAGAGTTTGCTACGTTTCAAAGTACACTCGTTGTCATTGACTCCGGGTACCGATTGGGTCAGCGCGGACTTAACCTGCACTTTCCGCTTTTTTTTTTTAACTGCCGACTCAATTAATAAACTATAAAAATAGAATCATACAATATCGAGGTGATAAATGGCCGGGGTTTACGAGGTATATGTCAAAACGCATTTTTCAGCGGCGCATGCCCTGGACGGATATGATGGTGACTGTGCCAGGCTGCATGGGCACAATTGGATTATTGAAGTTTATGTAAAATGCAAAAAGCTGGATGAAATCGGTATCGGCATCGATTTCCGGGATATAAAAAAGGTGATCAAAGAGGTGCTTGGTGGATTGGATCACTCCAATTTAAACGATATCCCGGCGTTTCAAAACATCAATCCGACCTCAGAAAACATTGCAAAATATCTGTATCACGAAATCGGCAAGCAATTTAACTCTGAATATATCAATGTCTCCAAAATCAAGGTTTGTGAAACACCTGGCGCCGGTGCCTTCTACTGGGAAGAATAGATAATGGTTGAAATGAAAAAAGCGGTGGTGCTTTCAAGTGGCGGGCTCGATTCCACAACAGTCATGACTATCGCTAAAGCCGAGGGTTTTGAAATATACAGCATCAGTTTTCGTTATGGCCAGCGGCATTTTTATGAGCTTGAAGCCGCTCAAAAGGTCGCTGCCGCACTGGGTGCGCAAAAACACTTGGTGCTTGATATTGATTTGACCAAAATCGGTGGATCGGCATTAACAGCCGATATTGCAGTGCCAAAAGGGCGGGATGAATCCCAAATGAATAACATCCCGATTACCTATGTGCCGGCGAGAAATACGATTTTTCTGTCCTGCGCCCTGGCTTGGGCTGAGACCTTAGATGCAAGGGACATTTTTCTGGGTGTCAATGCCATCGATTACAGCGGTTATCCCGATTGCCGGCCCGAATTTATCGATGCTTTTGAGCGCATGGCCAACCTTGCTACCAAGGCAGGTCTTGAAGGGGATCGGCCGATCAAAATACATACCCCGTTGATTCATTTAACCAAAGCACAGATTATCCGTAAAGGTATGTCGCTCGGGGTTGATTATGGGATGACGCACAGTTGCTATGATCCTTCTGAAAAAGGAGAGGCATGTGGCCAATGTGACAGCTGCATATTGCGGAAAAAAGGATTCCATGAAGCCGGTGTTGAAGACCCGACGTCATACATAAATTAGCATGTTTCATTTTTCACAAGGAAAAACAGATGATCGATGTGCAGATGCAACCCGGTTTAAATGACCTTGATATCGACAAGGTGGGTATTTCCGATGTGAGTTATCCAATCGATGTGCTGGATAAAAATAACGTAAAACAAAGCGCAACGGCCATGGTCAACATGTATGTAGACCTGCCCCATATATACAAGGGCACTCACATGAGTCGTTTTATTGAAATACTTAATCAATACCGTGGCGAAATTACTGTTCGCAATATGAGCGGTATTTTAAAAGAAATTGCAAAGAGTCTGGAAGCGAAATCCGCCCATATGGAGATTTCGTTTAAGTATTTTATTGAAAAAACAGCCCCTGTATCACAATCGAAAAGCCTCATGGGTTATGACTGCCGTTTTATCGGAACATATATAGAAGACAATGGTGATGATTTTATTCTGGAAGTAAAAACACCGGTAATGAATTTGTGCCCGTGCTCAAAGGAAATTAGCTTAACCGCCGCCCATAATCAGCGCAGTGAGGTAACCATACAAGTACGGTTCAATGATTTTGTTTGGATTGAAGATATTGTTAACCTTGCGGAAAAATCAGCGAGCTGCGATTTGTATGCGGTGCTGAAGCGGCCGGATGAAAAATATGTAGCTGAAAAAGCCTACGACAATCCAAGATTTGTGGAAGATATCGTCCGAATGATTGGCCATGAACTGATGATGAATGAAAAAATAATATGGTTTTCGGTTATTTCCAAAAACTTTGAAAGTATTCACAGCCATAACGCATATGCGTCTATTGAACGAGACAAACGTAAAGCATCATGACTTAGAGGGTCTCTCCAGTTGAAAATATTGATAATAACAGCCTGCACAGGAAAAAAGAAGGTGGGGCACCCATCTTCCTTGAAGATCAGTGATTTTTTTCAAGGGGATGAGCATATAAAGCGTTGTGAAAAGAAAATTGCCGATTTAATGTGCATCGCTGAAAACCTGTATACCGGCCAGCAGCATGTGCGATTGATGCGAGGGGTGGAGTATATAAGAGACCAGCAGCTTGAATCCAACACTGATTGGCACGTTGATCTTCGGATTCTTTCGGCCGGTTATGGCCTTATTGAATCCAATCGCGAAATTGCACCTTATGAATGCACATTTCAGGGAATGAAAACCGCAGAGATTCTTGCACTTGCCGAGAAACGCCATATCCCGGAAGATTTTAAAAAAACAGTTGCCCGTCATTATGATCTCGGCTTGATCCTGTTGGGCGATGGATATCTCAAGGCTTGTCAAATTGATAGCGAAGTTGAATGGGGTGGCCCGACGATCCTTTTTTGCGGCAAAGAAGCTGCCAAACGATTGCCAAAAGACGAAAAGCTAAAAATCGTCCCGGCATCAAATGCTGAAGCCAAAAGGTTTTCATGCGGGTTGGTTGGTCTAAAAGGCGAATTGGCATCGCGGGTATTACATCGCATCAAAGACAATCCTGTTGTTTTGAGCCAATTAATTGATGCCAAAAGCGATGTGTTGCCCCTTTTGGATCAACCACTTGCAAAGCCTGAGCTATCCAAACGGGATACCTCACCCGCAACCGAGCAACCGGTCATTCATATCCCCTATTCGTGGAAAAAGAAAAGCCAGAAAAACAAAATGCGCTACTTCATCCCGGAATGGGATGATCTGGTTAACCCAAACTATGACTTCATAACCGACACTCACCCACCTGGAACAGGGGACGCCTATGAACATGCCCTGTATGCGCATCAGATTTTCGAAGAACCCCCATACGACGGGATCCTGGTTTCCAAGGTGGTCGTTGAGGGCAAAAAGCGAAAAAAAGAACTCCTCACGCAACTGGGTGTCCACCAATATCTTCGCGTTCCCCGGACATTTCCCGTTATGGGCGATTGCGGGGCCTTCGGTTACATCATGGAAGATGACCCTCCCTATGATACCGAAGAAATTCTCGATTATTACGAAAGTCTTGATTTTGATTACGGGGTAAGCATTGATCATTTGATCGTACCCGGTGCCCTGAAAAAAGACACCTGCTACGCCATCCAAGGCAAATCCGAACCTAAAGAAATCAGTGCCGAAGAATACAAGCAACTCAATGATTCCGGAAGAGCCACAGAAATAAAATCAGCGGCACGGCAATTATCGCTGTTTGATGATAATCAAATTCAAATTTTCAAAAATGAATGTATCGATGAGAATAAGCGACAATACCGATATGATCTGACGATTCGCAATGCACGTGAGTTCATTGAGAAACATAAGGCAGGGAATTATAGTTTTACCCCTATTGGAGCGGTCCAGGGTTGGTCGCCTGAAAGTTACGCCCATGCTGTAAAAGAATATCAAAAAATGGGGTATACATACATCGCCTTAGGTGGATTGGTTCGGAGCCAAACCAAGACCATCCTTGAAATCTTGGAAGCGGTTAATAAGGTGCTTAAACCAGGCGTGGGGCTTCATCTTTTTGGCGTAGCCCGCCCGAACGCCCTGGAAGACATGTACCGACTCGGAGTGCGCAGCATTGACAGCGCCTCCTTCTTGAGACGCGCCTGGCTCGGCGCCACATCCAATTATTTTACGCCCACCGGCAATTATGCCGCTATCCGGGTCCCCCAGGCCGGGAAAAGTTTCCGGGCCAAGCGTATTGTCCAGGAAGGAAAAGCCTCCCTTGAAGAACTTCAGCAGTTGGAAAAAAAATGCATCGATCTATTGCGTGCCTACGATCGCGGCGAAATAGAGATGGAGCCGGTTTTGGATGCGGTTATGACCTATGATGACTGGATGGGGGAAAACCGAAACGGGCACAGGGAGCTTTTTAAAAAAACCCTTGAAGAACGACCCTGGCAAAAATGCAAATGCCGTATTTGCAGAGAAAAAGGCATTGATGTCATTATTTTCCGGGGCAACAACCGCAACCGGCGACGTGGGTTCCACAACACCAAAATCTTTTACGACCAGTTCTGTCAAATGTTTGGGGAGAAATAAATGGATTTTGACTTTTTGAACCGCAAATTTATAAACACATCTGCAGAGGCGGTTCATCATTTGCGCCAATCCATCGAAGCCGCCGAACCCCCGGAAGAAGAGTTGATTGCCCTTTGCGAGCGTCTGACCCGCTTTGATCACTGCTATACCCTCCAAGAAGATTTTATCATTGCAGCATCGGATGGTTCCGGTGAATTTCCCATCCTTAACCAGGATGATATTTTTATGCACTTTGTGGTGGCAGCCGGTGCAGTGTTTGAAACATGCACCCAAAAGCAGCACAAATTGTCGGTCATCGACGCAGATGACCTTATGTACGCGGGCTTGATCAATCTCTTCGATGCGGATAATGGCGTGCGAAACGGATACCGTTTTTTGCTCAGACAACTGATCGGACTTGATCTTAAAGATTTGAAAGAGCACTCTGATTACTGCACCCTGTTTTCATCCCAAGGCCGGGTAAAGATTACACCCGCTGACGTAACCTGGGAAAATGCCGCTTTTTCAAAAACGTCCCAAATCGGTACCCATGCGTATATGATTCGGTCCCTGGCCGAACTTGGTACGGGCCTCCGGTGTCTGCCTTCAAAACCAAAATACCTGCTGCTCGACACCTCTCTTGTTTATTTTCTCATGGGGGAGTCCATTTATTTGCCGGAATTGTTGAAGCGATACCTGATAAACCGGGCCAATGAGCAGGGAACGGCTGTATTGGGTATTTGCAAATCCCATAATATACCCAATGGAGATCTTTTGGGCCGATGGGCAGCCGAGCGATACGATGCCAAAAACCATTGGTTTCTTCGCCTGCCGTCTGATGCCCTGGGAGAACGAAAGCCATCCTTTCTGGATGATCGTGAAGTGCCCCCCAAGCATGGGGTGTCGTATCTTTTCAAGTTTCATGAAGTGTCTTTTCCTATGCGCCTGGACATGGATGCCGGGTTTTGGCGAAACCACATAAAGGGTGATAAGGAAGCCGAAAAACGACTTTTTTGCGACCTGGATTATACCTGCCACGATGTGCGCAGTTATGGCTATCCATATCCATTGCATGCAGCCCATCGCCGGGCCAGTCTGACCAGAAATGAACGAAAGGCCGTGCGGGATATACTGTTACAGCAGTCGCAGAAAGAAGGGGTTTTAAGGGGCGCCTTCATGCGATCACAGGAGGATGTGCACCAGTCAGGCATTTGAACTTATCCAACCATAGCAAAGCACCACTCAACAAAGGGGGCATATGGACTTCCAAAGGGTGACCGAAATACTGGGCAATGAAGCCTACGGTGTGCTTGCGGGGGCATCAACCAGTGAGATTGTCGTATATGCCCGCAATTTTGATACCTCCATCGGAGACCTGTTCTTAATCCCTTCGGACCGGGGCGGCGAAAGGGTCTATATATTCCGAATGACCCAGTATGCCAATGTGTTGCGACGGGAAGAAGACATGGACCCTATGGCCAAAAATCTTATCGCCATGGATGACCCATTCTTTGCCGATGACTTTGAGCGAGACAAACTGCTGCGCTTGACAGGCAGTCTCCTCGGGTATTCCGAACATATCGATGGCCAATGGGTTTTTCGGGCGCCCAGGAAACTCCCGGCCCACCTGTCCCGCGTATTTAAGGTCGGTTTTGGGGATGAACAGACGGTTTATAACCAGGAAACTGTGTTGGCCGATCTTCTGTCCGCCCAACTGCGCGGAGGGGTGGTCATCGGCAATCTGCTGGCTGGCGAAAATGCCCTGCCAAATGTCCCGGTCGGCATCCCGGGAGAGTATTTTGCTCACCATATCGGTATTTTCGGCCGAACGGGCACTGGAAAAAGCAACAACCTGATGGTCCTTATCAATGCCATCATGCAAAACAATCTGCGCCTGCTTCAGACCCCCCGCAATGAATGGCAAAATAACGATCGCATGATTTCATTATTTGCCATTGACCCTCACGATGAATTTGCCAGGTGGAAACCCGATTCAAACGGTGGCATCACGCGAATCATAAACGAATTTCAGCCGAATGAACGCGAACAACTGGTGGGCGACTTCTACTATCTTTCCTGCCGTCCCCAAACAACCCTGGATGCGGACGCTACCCTTTCGGGATTGGGGCGCACCTGCTATCTCAGTCGCCGGGATATCACACCGGCGGACCTGATCAGTATCATGGAATTTTCCGACATCATGAGCGCCTCGGCCGAAGCCATAGGCGACGAGCATGGAGAAGAATGGATTTCAGCAATATTAAACGGGTTGGTTGAGCCCGATGAGCGGGTGATTCACAAGGCGTCCCTTGGCGCAATTAACCGGCGACTGAGCTTTCTTGCCGGCGGGCGATCAACGCTTGTTCCCAATAATAGAGACTACACGTCACTCCTTGCGGAAATTATTATTGCACTGGAAACAGGGCGGGTGATGGATGTAGACACGTCCCTGATGACCGAGATTGAGCAGTTTTTGCTGACCACTGTCGTGGCCCGCACCATTTTTGCATTGCGAAAGGCCCTGAAAAGTTCTGCCACCATGGATGAGTTTTTGGGAGATGCAAACACTCCGGGAGAGCTTGATCGGCATTTGCCCATGCAGGAATCCCTTAAAGAAAATCTCAGGAGACGCTTGCGCGATGAAGACTCGCCCTACCTGGAAGAGGGGGCTCTCAAACAGATCAACAACCTTCCGGCCGTTAACATCATCATAGAAGAGGCCCCCAGCATTTTAAATCCGGCTCGGATCCGATTCGGAAGCGTGTTCCGGGATATCAGCCGCCAGGGTCGGAAATTTGGTATCGGACTGACCGTAGTATCCCAACAGATCACGGAAATTGACAACGGCATTCTGAGCCAGTTGAACACGGAAATCAGCATGGCACTTGGCAATGAGGATGAGCGCCGGGCGGCCGTTCAGACGGCCAGCAATGATATTTATCCTTTCAGGCGGGAACTTCAAGTAATGGGCGTTGGACAAGCTATATTGTCAGCAAGTTATAAAAACGTACCACTTCCGATACAGATAAAAGCTTTTTCTTAGGTGGAAGGAGAATGGATTGTCATTTAAAGCGGATTTTTATGAGGCTCTTGTTTGGCTATCGTTGGAAAGAATTGACTTGGGAGAAGTAGTCTATGAACCTAGTCGTTCAGATCATACTTGTCATATAAAATGTAGCAAAGGGAAAGAATGCGATAAAATAAATGAATACGGCGATTTAATATATACCATTCCAGATTTTTTAGTCAATTCAAATTGCAAATATTATTTCCATGTTTGTTATTGGGAAAGCAAAGAAACTTCTCATGCAAAATTTTGGCGGACAATTTCTGAATTATTCGATTTAAAAAGATATGTACCGAATTCAAAGTCAATTTGCGTGGTTTTTGAAACAAGTTATAAAAATGGAAGATTTAATTGCAAAGGTTGGTACGAAGACCATTTGCAAGTTTTTAAGGAGTTGTTCGACGGTTGTGTGTTCTTTAATCATGCTGAGTTGGCAAGTGAAGTGGCAAAAATTGAAGCTGATCTGAAAGGGGTAAGTGGGACACAGAAGATTTATAATACCTTGAAGAAAAAAAACTATTCTTCCTCATTGTTTTCTAATTTTTATCAACACATAAAGTCACCAGTTAAATCATCGCGTAAATGGCAAAGAGAGAAAAAAGTAATATGGGAAAATGAACGGAAATTTTGTTTTTATACTCCAAAAGTTAAGATCAAAACCTTTTCTGCAGCTCCTTTAAGAAATGCAATTTTACAATTAGTTTTAATCTCTTTGCTCGATTATAAAAATCGGGATTTCACTGACTTAATTGAAAGTTTGCAAAATAATCGAGCGGGCGTAAATGATGAATCAGAAATAAATTTTATGAAGTTATTGGCACGTTTACCAATCACTTATCGAAAAAAGGAATACAGCTTTCTTGTACAAGAAATAGCGGAGGATATGGAATGCAATATTTCATGCCAATTTTCAGAAGTCCTTGAATGGTTTCTGTCGCTATGGGCAACAAATGTTCTACCAGCTAACAAGACTATCATTATCAATGCATTAGCAAAAACAAAAAACTGCTTTGCTGTATCCTCGCAAATCATTGAAACCTTATTATCCATAGAAACAATTATCAAGGATGGTTCTATTAATCTTGCTGAAAAAGACGCAATCGGGCTTTGGAATGCTTTTCTGGTAGTTCCTAAAAATGCTAAGTACAATTTAATTGCAGAACTGGTTATTTCTGCTTGCCAAAAAGGAACCTATCCCCTTGTTAGGGAAATAAACGAACATCTACCTTCAATAAAAGCAACTCGAAACGATATTCGATCATTGTACAGTAATCGTATCGCAAAAAACAATTCTAAAAGACAAAAACAAATTTTTTTGGCATTGGTTAAATTAATACCACAATCAATCAATTTTAACGAAATTGCAAATGCTTATCTGTTAAGAAAATGTAAACGAATTGTGGGTCCTCAATCAGCAATTAACCCTATTGAGATATTGATATATGAAAAGCTTTTATCATATGAATTTAATAAGAAGGTAATATTGAACAATTCAGCAATTGAAATTCAAACATTAGCCAATGATATTTCTTCTGGGCAGCAGGCTGGGACGTGGCGTGTAGCAACATCTTTTGAAAAAAATGGTAATGTTATACCGTTGTTTTATTCAGCGATGAAAGATCCTGGAGACTGCGCACATAAAACACGCGAATTTTCAGGGCATTTATATCTTGCAAGGTATCGGCATAATGCTAAAGGCATAAGAAGGTCTAATATCACTAAAGGACTTGCCATACTAGAAGGCGCATACAACAAAGAAGATAGAAGGCAATTTTATCTTTCGGGTTATGAGGTATGTAATTTGAGCACGCTGACTCAAGCACTATACAGGTTGGGTTTGATTAAGCAGTCAACAAATGCAAAATCGGTAATGGAAATTGATGAGGTTGAAATTCCCATGGCAGCTGAACCCGATAATTCTTTAAAAATTAACAAAAAGTAAAGAATAAGGGTGCCACGAAAACCAATTTGAAGGTCGAACCCGTCCTGATTTTGAAAGTACTTTATCAGATTATAAGACAGGGTTATCCGAAAACCTCTTTAGCGAAACACCGCAAGCATAAAGGTAAATAATGGCAGGAGAAGTTCTTGGCAGAACATACGAAGCCATGGTGAGGCTGGTTCTGAGAAAAATTGGTATACCGGATAACCAGATTTTTTGGGATCAACAGCCGGAATGGATGAGCATAAAAGCTGATTTTGTGATTGGTAAGGAGATAGAAAAACCAAGAACTGTTATCCTGTGCGCTCATAGTACCAGCAGCTCCGACTCTCATAAAAAATTTTGGCGTAATTTGGAAGAATTGTTTGAAACCAAAGCTGTCTTACCACAATCACTTAACACCTATAACGTCCTATTTAACAGGAGTTATAAACAGGCTTTGCTCACAATAATGGATGCCGTTTTCGACGGGCAATTAATAATACCTGATCGGCCCTACGGAAAGGTATTGCTTGAAAAAGGTATAGGCTATTCAAAGGGAGCCTTTAAAGAGATTGGTGCTGAAAATATGTTGGCAGCACTGGAAAAGGCATGCGACACCGAATCCATGGACTATGATAAAGATCTTGCCAAATCTTTAGATGCCTTCTCAAAAGAATTAAAAAAAGTTTTGAAACAAACTTCATCCAAGTTCAAGGTGCTATGGTCAGTAATCCGCGAACACTACCTGCGTGATGTCGATGTTAAAAAAGCACAGCCAACCTATGTGAAGCGGGGGATCGGTAAACTTACCCTGTTTACACCTGATGAACGAAAGGCAATCTACGAGCACATTGCAACAGGCAATGAACTGACTGAAATACCGTCATTTGCATCTTACCTGGATTATTTTAATGATACCATATCCGGATTTGTTCTGGCGGATAGGGAAATTTTAGATGCAGTTGCTTATCTGAACCCCAAACAGATTGAAGCAGTAATTGCAGAATCTCCTCTTGATCGGATGGATCTTTTTATTCAACCGGTCAGACATATCGTAAACCTTAAACTTTTTCATTCGTTTATTGTTGATCATTATGATGAATTGACCACACAGAAAGGGATGCTGAAATATCTGGAACAATGCTTCAATGACCCTATGAGTTTGCTTCCTGAATCCAAGGTTTCCGGTGAAATAGATAAGGTATGGCTTGTGGAATCTCTTTTTTCTTTATTCAAAGCTTTAGAAAATAAGCAGCAAGGATATGGTTATTCAAAATTGGAACAGTGCATGGAAATAGATGATCCAGGCTCAATTCGATTTTGGGGACCTTCATTTGCTGCTCGTCAAAAGAAACCTATGGCTGATGAATTTAAAGAATTGTCAAGATGTCTTTCAGAAAAATTAAAAAAGTATAATGAAGAAAAAATATCCGATTTTCTTAATCTATCTATTTCAATGGAGCTCAATACAAACATTGAGGCAAAATTGCTGCCCTATCGCTCTTTTGACCCCATTGGATGCCTGATAATAGACGCTTTTGAAAAAGCCGGCATACGCTATGAAATTATAAAGAGCCATTCATCTGTTCTGTCTGAGTTTGCAGAGGTTAACGCTGCGACTACAAAAGTTCTTATAACAAATCAGAATCCACCAACTCTTGTTAAGTGGCAATCGGCCTACGATAAAGGAAAAGGGCATAAGCGAAAAGAACTCGCGGCAAGAGGCACATCCTTAAAATTCCGTTGGGAGCAGGAAAACCGTAAATTTTATGTCAGGCCCTATGGCGCATTCGTTCTTGTATTGGATGGCACTTGGGACAATGATGATTTGTTCGTCCTACAGCGCGCAGGTTGGGATTACATGTTCTATCCGCACGAAATGGATCAATTGGTTCAATTGATTCAATCGTTTGAAAAATCAGGGCCAGAAAAAGAATTGATAGTGCCGGATGAGCCATTGCCATTGGCAGCAGAGGAGGATAAACCGATCCGGCTGAAAAAATAAAGCCAAGTAAAAAAACTATTAAGTGAAAGATATTCTCTTTCGATCGGCTTGAATTTGACCCCCAAAAAAAGGGCTTTCAGGGCTCCGGCAGATCCTGAAATGGATTTTTCTCCAAAGTTGGCAATCTTTTAAGGACGGTTATAAGGTTTATGTCCACTATTTCCGATATATTCCATGCCTATCGCAATGCCCTGACTCAATCGCGCAGCAATTACGAAGAATTATACACTGAACGGGCTCGAAATAGCGCCTGTTTTTATGAAGACTTTTTCCATCGCCTAACCATTCCCTACCGGGATATTTTCAATGACCCCAATCAGCGGCGAAATATTACCCGCCAGATGATCCGGTTTTTTGAACAGGACACTCTGGATTTTGTGGCAATTGACGGGACCTGCATAAAAAAAGTGTTTGCTGATTTTATCACGTTTTACGGCGGCGCTTACGGTGCCAAGGGGCAACTCATCCTTTCCGAGGACCCACCAAAAATCCGTTACAAAAAATGGTCCCTGAAAAAAGACGTATCAATGGTGGCGTGGGTGCCGGTTCCTTTTGCCCAACTATCCGACGTGACCGAAAGCCGGCAAAGCGAGGATTTCGCTATCAGCGAACAGGAAAAAGTCAATCTGTCAAATATCCATACTTTGGTCATGCAGCTGGCGGAGGTATTCTTAGCCTACAATTCTGCTGCTTCTTCAGAAACGGACCACCCAAGAATCATTCTGATGGATATGTCCCCATCTTCTCTTTTGGCATCCGTAGCGGTACCGGTAAAAAGCGTGGGTCTCGTGGGCTATCCCTTTGACCGTCGGCAACTCGATCTGGCCGATATTGTGATTGCATCGGCCCATCCTTTTAACAAAGCCCTTGGGGTGCCAACGGCAAAAAAATTCAGCAGGCATCGCGCAGTCGTTGCCGCGCTTGCAGCCATGGGCGATAAGTCTGTGACCGAAAGTGAACTGGCAAAACAAATCGGCATCACCCAGCAGGATTTGCGCAATGAAATCAACATCCTTGAAAAATACGGGGTCGTCCATGGAAAAACCATTTTGACCGAGGGAATTCAACCGGCAATCGATTTGAACGCATCCTGGAAGTTTACCGTTTCCCTGTTTCAGAATATCTGCACGCAACTATTTATCAAAAAGGATTCAACCGCGCTACAGTATGCGGCCCCGGATGAATACGGCGTCAACCGGCGCCGCTGGATGGCCCCGGAAGATTTGAAATTTCTCATCGGGGTTGGCATGCGCGCCCTGATTGAGCAATGCTGGGAGAAAAAAGTTGCCTTATACGGTGTCATCAAGGACTCGGAAAGTAGGTATCTGACGCGAAACTACCTGGGCGTAGCCCAGCAGACGGGTTTTTATCCAGAACTCTCCTCACTGCAAGTGCCCCCGCTTCCTTGGACAGACCGTATTTTTCTTGAAAGCATCCCGCTTGCAGATGAACAAATTCAGTCGCCATGGGCAACAATTGAATTTGATTCCGCTTTTATGACGCTTCACAAAGAAAAAGATGAAAACGGGGTTGCAACGGTTGCCGGTGTTATGGGGCGAATCGTCAATCAGGAGCGCGTATTTTTACGCTCACTGGCACAATTCTTCCTGAACAGGGACAAGGCAACACCGATGATGGGGCATATCGTTTTTCTGGACCGGCTTGCATTCCCCGGTTGGGATGACCTTGAAGAGGATCAGCAAAACATTGAAACCGATGTTCTGGGGCGCATCCTTCCCATTACATACCGAGATCGGGATAAAACAAATACCGGTCAGTTGATCATGATGTACCTGCTAAGCATACTGACGAAAAATCATTTTCCAGAGGTCATGGGTTATCCGGACCCGCTGCACAAAGCAGACTGGGGTGCTAAAACAATCGGCCGGAGGGTTTCGTCTGCAATTGATTCCAGTGCTATTTCTTTTCGCGCCAAACCGATCAGTAAAACATTTCGGATGATCAGGGATTCTTTCAGGAGGTAATGAATGTTCATCAATGACAGAGAAATGGTCGGGACGCTTATGAAGCTGAATGAGGATCCCCAGTCCCGGTTCACCTTTGAGATATGGTTTAACTATACAAAAAAAGGCATGAACGAGATTCGTGAAGGTACACTGTTGGCCGTCCCGAATTTCGCGTCGAATGAAAAGACCATGCGGCAAAGCATTCTCGAGATTACCACCATTCTTCCTATGCACTACGCCCTGGGATCCGATACCATGGGATACCCTGGTTTTGTGGTCGAAGCGGCTCAGAATGCGGCCATGGACTGGGAAAGCCAGGAATTTGAATCCACAGAGGATACCACCAAAATAAAAGTATCTGCCATTCCGACAAATCTCGAAATTATCGAGGAAATGTCCAAGCTGCCTCAAATTGGAGCAGAATCAAACATACCCATGGTGGGATCGCAGGCACGCCTTCTGGATAAAGAAACAACAGAAATTATTGCCAACTACGGCATCCAAAAGGAATATGAGAATACAACTTCTCCGGGCACCATGATCCGGGATAAGGATGTGGAAATTTTGCTGCGGATTGAAGATCTATTAAAAACGCATTTCGGCATTTTCGGGTTTACAGGTCAGGGAAAATCCAACTTGATGTCAACATTGATTTCACGGATTCTTGCCGATACCCGGGAACCTGTCAAGGTGGTCCTTTTTGACCTGATGGGCGAGTATACAGCGCTTCTGATCGATCAACTCCTGCGGGAGGATATGGATACATATGTCGTCTGCCTGGGCGAGAAAAGTTTGCCTGGGCCTGTTTTTTCTTATGTTAACAAGGAACTGGATCCAAACGAGGCCAACCTGGGCCAAGCCACGGAATCCCTCCGGCGATTTACTTTGCTGCCCAAAGCCTTGCTGCCGGTGCAGGAAAACATGACGCAAGCGCTGCGGCAATTGCTGAAAAAGGATTTATTCCGTGTCTTTTTGGCAGAAGAAAATATGACCGTATTTGACGTGTTTTACAACCGGGACAATCCCAAATCCCTCCAGGCAGCATATTCTCGACTGGGTCCAGAAAAAAAACAAAGGTGTAAAAATGTAGTAAGAGAATCACTGCCGCCAGGCATCGCAGCAAAAATGAATGAAACGATCGTGAGCAACGAGCTGGCAAAGGCGGTTCTGTCCAATTTGGATAAAAAACTAAAAGATGAAAGTGATATTGAACAACGCTTTGATGGGGTAAAAGAACAATTGCGGCTAATTGAAAAGCAGACGGCCAAGCCCTTGAAATGCGGAATCACTCTCCCCCAGTTGGACCGTATGATCAATGACAAAAGCAAATCAAGCCTTGTTATAATTACCACCCATAATCCTGATGATCTCAGAGAATTTGCTCATACCCTTGGCGAGGAACTATACGAATCCCGACGGAAAAGCGGTGAAATTGAACCCTTGGTATCCTTTGTTTTTGATGAGGCCGACGAGTTTATTCCACAATCGCCATCGGGCAGTTACGCCAAGTCAATTGAAATAGTCCATACTCTGGCACGCCGGGGTAGAAAGTTCGGGTTGGGAATTGGTATAGCGACACAGCGCATCGTCTATCTGGACACATCAATTATGGCCCAGCCTCATACCTATTTTATCAGCAAATTGCCGCGGAAAAGTGACAGGGACAGGCTCGCCGAAGCTTTTGGCATTTCAGAGGAAATGTTTCGGCAAACATTCAAGTTCAAAAAAGGCAATTGGTTGCTTGTGAGCCATGACGCCACCGGACTTGAAGCCGTGCCCTTGCCCATTTTAACCAATGATGCAAATAAGCGGATACAAGAATTTCTTGAAAAATTTTAGCCCTTGCGCAGAGGTTGAATTTTATGAATGCATTTGAAGACTATGCTTTTCCAGTGATCGACAATCTTCCTGAATCAAAACTTCCTATTCCAGAAGATAACGCAAACGATGAGGATTCCCTGCCTCGTATATGGGATATACTATCTGAAATGCGCAACACTGAACACCTTTCATCTGTAGATCCAGCTAAAGGAGTACATGCAGATGATCATATTTTTGAGGCCGAATTGGGTGAAAATGATATAGATGCAATTGAGCGGGGCATATGGATATATGGGATTGAATTTTTAGCTTTTTATAAAAGCATTCATTATCTAAACAATCCGCCCTTTCCAGGCAGATGGGGCATTTTTTTATTTAACCACTCAATTTTATATCTAAAAAATGAAATAGAGCTATATTACCCAGGACAATTTCAAGACCAAGAGTTAATAAGAAAGGCTTTTTTATTTCTTCACCGCCATGAACGGTTTCATTTCCATTTTGACGCATGGGCCATATCACATGAAGCAATACAAAAGAAACCTCTATATGTGAATTATCAACGTAGCATATACCAGCCTTTTTTCCCTCAAAAAATAATTTTTGAAGAAGCGCTTGCTAATCGCCATGTGCTTGACAGTCTTAAAAGAGAAGAGGTTCCGGACTTCATGTATGATTTTATGGATCGTCAGCCTGAAGCTTATAAAAACTATGTTGAAGACAAAAATGAGCTGAGAGCTCATTTGAGTGCTCAATTATTATATGGAAAAGATTACCTGGTAGGCAAGCCAACCAGGCAAAGGCCTGATCAAGCGCCATGGATAGCAAATGGGCGCGGTTATTTGTTGCGAGATGAAAATTGTCCTGTTTATATAATTCATAAGGTAACCCCTACCAAATTAATTTCGCCCAGTGTCGGTGCCCCTGGTTTTCATGAAAATACACTATTCATTGAAAATTATTTGGCCGGGCGTTTTGATCGCGAATCGGACCATAAATATTACCGAATAGATAACGGCGAACTATTAAAGGTGCCAAATCCACATGGAGGAAAAGATCGATTAAAACCAGGTGAGTTTAAAGGAACTCTAAAAACGGCAGGAATGCAAATGAAAGAATACCGCAAAGAAAGATCAAGGACCCGTTCGTGGAAAAAGAATGTGCCGCGAAATACTCCAAAGCCAGCAATTAAATGATGGCGCTGGGATAGGATGGCGTTTTGAATAGCCCCAAAAGGGCGATTCTCGGGGAAAAAGAAAATTACTCTATTAGCCGGAAGGACAAATAAGTCCTTTCGGCTTTTTTTTGTCCTGGAGGAAATTCATGGATGAAATAAAAAAACGTGTTGGTAGCAAGATTCGTTTCCTGCGGGAACAACGGAAAATGCTTCAACGAGAAGTAGCTTCCCTCTCAGGATTGCCAGTTCGGACCGTTGGCCGGATTGAGAGAGGGGAAGTGGATGTAAGGATAACGAGTTTATATAAAATATCAAAAGCGTTAGAAATTTCTATAAAGGATCTTTTTTGATGGACCTCAACGGCATTATCCAGGCAACTTATGGGAAAGGGCAATCGCCCAATTCGGGCCAACTCGAGGCGATAAACAATATCAAGGGGCCGATGCTGATTATTGCCGGCCCTGGTTCCGGAAAAACGAAAACGCTTATAACCCGTGCTTTAAACCTGTTGATTGTCCATAGAGTGAATCCGGAAAACATTTTGCTTTGCACATTTACGGAAAAAGCGGCCCGGCAACTCAGAGATCGGTTAAATGCGGGGCTGAATCAATGCGACGCAAGTGGAATTGATATCCACGAGATGACAATTGGCACGATTCATTCGGTGTGCCAAAAAATCATCGATGAATATCCAAATGAAGCTGGAGTGGGTGTTTACTCTAAAAGCAGGGGGTTGGGGCGTGGATATTCTGTTTTGGATAATTTGAAGCGCATGTTTTTTTTGATGGATCATTTTGAGGATATCTTTCGCCACCATACGGATGCCAATGGACGGTATATGGGGCTATGGAAAGGGTTTTGGGATACCATTGATCGCAGCCAGGAGGTATTTGATAAAATAACCGAGAACAACATCGATCTTAAATCCCTTCGAAACGCAGTCGATCCGCAGATCAAATTGATCGGCAAGGCAATGACGGCATATCGGAGGTTACAAATAAAGGAAGGGCGGATTGATTTTGCCCACTTGGAGTGGTTGGCCTTGGATCTTATAACAAACCACGAAGGCGTGAAAAAGGAGTTTCAGAGTAAATTTGAATACGTTATGGTCGATGAATACCAGGACACGAATTACATTCAAGAGCAACTGATTTTTAAGCTTTCCAGCAAGGATAGAAACATCTGTGTCGTTGGCGATGTCGATCAGAGCATCTATCGGTTTCGAGGCGCAACCACCCAGAATATCCTTGCCTTCCCTGAAAGAGTCGGAAAATCTGAATTAAAACCGATTAATCTCGGCATTAACTACCGAAGTTCGCAACAGATAGTTGACCTTTATCAATCATATCGCGATGAAATTAACTGGCGGGGCTGCCGTTATGATTTAGATGTTGATGCAGATGAGGAACTTGAGAAAAACCGTCCATCTTATGACGCGTTGATAAAAGTGGATAAAGTCGATGCCGAATCTGAAGGCGAAGAGGTGGCAGATTTAATTATCAGCTTGAAAAAGGCTGGCACAATAGAGGATTACAATCAAGTGGCCATTTTGCTTCACAGTGTCAAAACAACCCATTCTCAGCAATATATAGATGCCATTCATGGGCTAAGGGATACCGGTGAAGATATCGATGTCTATGCCCCACGCGCCAGACTCTTTTTTGAAAGACCTGAAATAATGTGTGTGATTGCCGGCTTGCACGCGTTGAATCCGATTGCTCTGAGTGATAGCTCCGGTGGGTTCCCCGGACAGGAAACAGAAAGCATAAAGGATTATATGCAGCGATGCGTAAAAACCTTTCGTTTGCATAAAGGACACGCCGGCCATGCCTCTTTTTTAAAAGATATTAAGCTGTTAAAAAAAGAAATTGATCATAAGAAGACGACAATAGGAAAGCCAAAGAAAAAGTTTATCGATTACTTCTATGCCATTATCAATACTGCATTCTTTCAAAAATGGATGGATGCCGAGCTTCCGGCCCGGCACCTGGCGCAGTTTTCCCAGCTTATTGAAACTTTTTCTGAATATTACAAAAAGGAATGGTTAACTGCCAAAACTGTCGATAAAACATGGGATTTGTTTTTTAATAGTTTTCTAAGGGTGCTATATGAAAACGGCTTGAATGAATATGAAGATGAAGAACAAGTTTTTCCGAGCGGGGCAGTCCAAGTTATGACCTTTCACCAATCCAAGGGGCTTGAATTCCCGGTAGTCATTGTTGGCTCGCTTCATGCGCAAATCGCAAGCAGCAAAAAAATAGATGGCCTTTTGGGCGATTATTATCCGCGTAGTAATATTGAGCCGAAAAATAGCATTACTGAATTTGATAAGCGGCGCCTTTATTATGTTGCGTTTTCAAGGGCAAAGAATTTTCTTGTTTTGACCGGGCACAATGACTTGAGTGATACAATACATAGGCGGAAACATCATTTTCGTTCTTCTTTAGAAAAATGCGAAAACTGGGCGGTTGTTAAAACAAATGGGAAATTTAAAGCCGTAAAATGCCACAAAGGGGATTCCGAATTAATCAAGCCGGTTTTTGGATTCACATCGCACATCAGCGCTTATGAGCGATGCCCGATGCAATTTAAGTATCAGAAGCTATACGGATTTGTTCCAAGCCGAAACGAACAGTTCTGGATGGGAACGGTTATTCATAACACGTTGAAAGATATTCATGATCATGCTCTTAAGAATAAAAAAGGCCGAATTGATGATGTATTGGTAACCGAATATCTCGAACAGAACATAATGAGTCTGGAGCGAGCCGGTATCCGGCCACCGAAGCGGGATACGGGCGATCCTCTTGAAAAGACCGCACTAGACAGTATCCTCAGATATGTCAACAATAACAGCAATAAAATTAAGAATTGTAGATGGGCCGAAAAAGAAATTTTGGTGGATGAAAAAGATTACACATTGACCGGTGTCATTGATTTGTTGATTCACGATGACACAGGGCATGTTGAATTGGTTGATTTTAAGGCTGGGCGGAGGAAAAGCAATGAAAAATATCGTGAAGGCTATGCTGACCAGATCCGGCTTTATTGCCAGCAAGCCGAAAAGAAAATCGGCAAACAACCGGATGAAGCATACCTATATTGGATTACGGAGCCCGATTTTAAAGAATCAAAGGATACAGTTGATACTAACAGTTCTTTGCTTACAAAGACAAAAAAACGTGTTGATGCAGTCGCAAAAAAAATAATAAACAGATCATTTCCTGCGAGAAAAGACAAAGATAAAGAGGTTTGCGGGATATGTGAATTCAAAAACAGGTGCTCATGATGAAAAACATCAATGTTGTAGGGCTAACCGAAAAAGAATTTGAAAGAAAATATTATGCTGTTGATGATCCGGATAAGCAGATAGAACTTTTGAATCAATGGCGCAAGCACCAGTGTGCTGTTGTGTCGACCTTTATTGATCAAATCCGCTTAATGGCAAGTGAACAGTATAGAAATTTAGAGCATTTTCTTTTAGAGCTGTTACAAAATGCAGACGATAATACCTATAAATCAGGGATTTCACCAACAGTTGAAATCGTGTTGCAGAAGGATAAATTCATATTATCGAACAACGAAGTCGGTATAAAGCCGGATCATTTATTCGCCATAACTTATGCTGCAGCGTCAACAAAAATACGTGAGAAGTCCGCATCGACCTACATAGGCGAGAAAGGTATCGGCTTTAAATCCGTTTTCGCTGTTGCTGATTATGTTGATATTCACAGTCCCCCTTATCATTTTCGGCTTAATAATGATGAATTTATTGTTCCGCATAAAATAGAGCCTGTTTCATGTAATGGAACAAAAATTATAATCAAGCTTAAGCAATCCAATCCAGAAATTCCAGAAATCTTATCCAGGCATCTTGAATCAATATACAAAACATCCCAAGAATTTACATTGTTTCTTCAAAAGATTGAAATATTAAATATAAACAATTACATAGCTGGCATAAAAGGAAAGATCAGTACTCTTCGCGACAAAGAAAAAAATTATTATATTGTTGAAAACGGTGGAATAGAGACCAGTTTTTTTACAGTCAGTTTCACTAAAAAAATTCCAAAGAGCATAGTTTTATCGAGGTTTAGAGATCTTGATGACGATTTGGATCGTGAAATGGTTTTTGCGATTCCGCTTCCCAAGTCGAAGCACATTATGCCAAAAACAGGTCGAATGTTCAGCTTTTTACCTACAAACGTTAAAACTGGTACCCCGATTCATATACAAGTTGATGCTAAAACTACTACAAATAGAGAGAATATAGTTGAGTTCAATATAAGTAATTGGAATAAATATATTTTCAACAGTTTTGCAGACGATATGACACAAATGTACGTTCTGTTAACCAAAGAAAAAGATATAAGCTATCGCCTTCCTGAATACTTGCCAATTAATTTTGATGCCATCGATTTAAACAATGACGATCTTCAATCATTAATCTCGGCGGTGTTATCTCGCTTGGAGGTTCAGCCCATTGTTTTAGATCGACATGGAGAGTTCAAAAGACCTGAGCAGGTAAAAATGTTGCCTCCTGATTTTTTTCCTATGCTTTATGAAGATAAATATGAAGAACAACTTAATAATTATTTTAGCAATAACGCCAATGATATAGGCCGAAAAAAAGATCATGATCAAGAAACATTCACGTTTCTTGATCCGCAGTGGTATGAAAATTATAAAAAGCAATTACAGGAAATTGGTGTTGAAGAAATAGACTTCGAAGTTTGTTTGTATATGTTGAAAAAAGGCGTTCCAAGCTCTGTGAGTCTTGAAAATAGCGATAGTGTTAGGAGTTTTTTGTTAACCATAATTGATTTTTTTAACAAGCAATCAAAAAATTTTTTTCGCAAAGGAACTTCTTTGCAGGTACTTAAGAAGAATCCTGTTTTTCCTTTGGTCTATCAAAATAAAAAAAAGTGGGGAGGACTTGATGCAAATGTAATGTGGTTGCAGTCCAACACACCACATGCAAGTATATCTACCGAATCATTAATAGTTGATCCGGAATATACATATTCCCCGGGTGGTCGTGAAACCCAGAAAGAAAAAGGGTCTGAAATCGCCGCTTTTAACCGAAAATTCCGGGAATTTTTATCGGATCAACTTGCAATATCTCCCTACAGTATAACAGAGTTCTATAAAAAAACAATTATAAAAGATCTGCAGAATCTTTCTAATGATATTGATAAAAATACTAATTTTTCCGCAATTGAAGGCAAATGGGCGGAACTTTATGCACAAATTTGGAAAAGGAGAAAAACAATACTCAGCGAGAACTCGGAAAGATATTACCATTCCCTTTTTTTGGAAATCTCTATGTGTAAAATACCTGTAAAATATACTGATAGCAAGGAGGATGGGTTAGAAGTCATTTCAAAATCTTTTTTAGGTCCTGAATTCAAAATAGATGAGAATCTCTTTGATCTTTATAAAGGTTCTGATGCTCCAATAATATCACTTAAAACAATGAGATCTAATGTTGTTCGGCGTAAAGGCAAAAAGTCGAAAAAAAAGCAGAAGGTTAATTTTCAAGACTGGAAAGAATTTCTGTTGGAATGTAAGGCTAAAGACGAACCTTATTTTGAAGAGAAGGATTTAAGTGAAGATCCCGCCTTCCGGCATTCATCTTCTGATGCATACCAAGATAACGACAATATTTTCGCAAAAGAAATTATAGCGGCAATCAATAATCATAAAGAATATATCCATGAAAATACGAGTGATTTTTACCTTAGATTTGGCTCTATATCCTTATCTATTGATAAATATAGCCTAATAGCTCTGAATAATTCGTTTTCGGATTATATTGCAAATAGATTAAGTTCCCTATTTCCTCAAGTTAAAATTAAACATACAATAATAAAGTTTGCTTGGGGGCAAAAACACAAATCACGTTCAGTATCTTTTAATTATTTAATAATTTATGAACAAATTAAAAACGGTCTCTTTGTTAGGACAAACAAGGGAATAGTAAATTCAATAGATTGTTTTGAGGACAATGAGTACAATCGCTCTGTTTTAGGAGAGCTGGTATCTTATGTTAAAAAAGACGAATATGATGCTGAGTTGTTGTGTAAAATTGGAGTCAAAAATAGAGTAAACTCAAACGATATTAGAGACTTGATTGCTAAATGGTATAAAAATACTCCTTCCAATGAAAGGACAGCCCAAAGTTTTGCCCCTTACATCAATGCGGTTATAGAATTTTGCAAATTTAACTATAGCTATAAGAGTGAAATAATAGCGGAACAATATTTATATGCCCCTGATAAAGATGAAATGATGCATTTTCTGGAATGGCGTGATAGCGGGTATATTTCTCGTTATCCGAAATCCATAATCGATAAATTTTTTTCTACTCTTGATTTGCAAAAAAAAACATCCTACCAGGAAATTATCGATTCAATATTCCACCTTTCTGATTTAATGGATAATAGTAATTTGGTTCTCGATTTATTATCAAAGTTGAGTCGCCATTCAATGATTGTGGAGTTGGATGATATAGGCAGCAGATTTATCTCAAAATTAAAAAATGAAGGTTTAGTGGTTGCAGGTAAAAGAGCTTATTCTACTAAAGAACTACCACTTGTTTGGGATGTGGTTCCAATGCCCGAAGAGACTACTTTCCCCTTTTGTCTCTATGCAGGGAAAAAATGTAATGATTTGTTAAGAGATATGATGTCGTCACTTCAATGGCCAATTGTTTCTTCGCTGGATATTTCTCCTGATCCCACAGAAGTTCATGAAATTGAAGATCATGTTGCGAGGCAAATATTTTTGGTGTTTGAAGAATTGCGCCATACAAGCTCACCAGAAGTGAGCCAGAAAATTTATGATATCGAAATATTTAATTCTATTGATTTGGTAAAGGAAAGAATTAAATTAACGGAATCAATAAAGATTATGATGGGCGGAGATTGTAATCACTTTGAAATAAATGTACCATATTGGTTTACTGGTAATGAATTTTTTGTTTTAACTGATCAAGATCTCGAGAAAATTCTCCCGGAATTTTTAGACTTCAAGTGTAACACCACTTTTTCGAGCCTCTTTAAGTATATTTGGGTAGCTAAAGAAGCCCCTGCACGGGAATACACGCATTCTGAAGGTGCAGATTCCGATATAGAAATTCCAGAGCATCCTCTATCTGGAATGGGATTTGAACCTTCCGGGATAGATCCACACTCAGGCTTTGGCGATAGCGAAGAGGAGGTGGAATCACTATTGGATGAAGAAGAACTTGATGATGATATCAATACCCCAGAGGATGATATTGGCCAATATGAAACTGTCGCAAAGGACTCAAAAAGAAGACGGTTGTTCAGTTATGTTTCTCAAGCAAAAACAAAGCGACAGAATAGATCTCAACAAAAAACCGAGCAAACAAAAAAAATTGAACAATCAGGCGCAAAGTTGTTGGTGGATTACTTTCAAAAGTTGGGAGAAAAATGTATTTCTGTTGAAAAAGATAATAAAGGTTATGACTTTGAAATAACGATTGGGAATGAAAATTTTTATATTGAACTTAAATCTACAAAAGATAAATGGGAGGGTTGGGAGCATTGCTTGACACCGAATGAATTTCAAGAGGCTGTCAATCTTGGTGATAAATATTTTTTATGTGTGATTGACCAGGTTTTATCAGATAATTACCAATTTTATTTTATTCAAAACCCGGCAAATAATATTGATGGCTTTTTGTTTGATCATCCTTGGAAAGCTGTATCAACTAACATGACAAAATTCATTGAAAGAATCAAGTTAAGCGGAGATGAGATAGAAGATTGAATTTATATTATTTCCAATATTCCTGATTCGTCATTATGGGCAATAATAACATGTTCCGCAACTGGAATTCGAAAAATCATCCCGGCTTCTTTCATTTCACGGGTCAAGCTAATATCCTGTTCACTGGGAACAAGGTCCCCTTGTGGATGATTATGTGCCAAAATAATGGCAGAGGCATTCAATAAAAGAGCCTCTTTGAATATTATTCGCGGGTCTACAATTGTTTCAGAAAGCCCACCTTGCGATATGAGTTTCTGGCCGAGCAAACGATATTTTCTGTTTATGTAAAATGCCGCGAACTTTTCAGGTGCATCAGCGCCGTATTCCCGGCGAAAAAGAGTGGCCACATCTGATATTTTTTTTAAATTGAAGTCTTTTGTGTTTTTTTCAGCATGGCTTGCACGGCGCCCCAATTCAAATGCAGCCCCCAGCGCGCATCCAGAGGCCATGCCAAACCCTTCATTGGTTTTGATTTCATTCAGGCCAAGTTGGCTGACATAGCAAAGATCATCATTATAGTGGCGGAGCATTTTGTCTCCCAGGTCCACAGCGGATTTTCCGGAACTTCCGCTTCTGAGAATCAAGGCAATCAGCTCAGAGGTCTTGAGTTGTTGTGCCCCGTATTTGGCCAGTCGTTCACGAGGTTGTTCATCAGGTTTTCGTTTGTTTAATGGGATGTATATATCCTGATTGGACATGTCATATTCCGATCTGCAGGTAATTAAAGGTGGCTGATAAATTGTGTAAGGCAAGCGCCATATTGTTTAGCTCTCCATCAAGGGCAAGATATTCTGATGTAAACTGCCGGCAAGCAGCGCAGTCACAGATTAGCGAAGGGTCTCGGCCAATTTCTTTTAAGGCCACATAGGTTCCCTCGCCTGGCAGAAGGTATCGTTTTGAAATGGCCTGTCGGACATAATTACTGCTGTCTACTGAACTGACGCCATATTTAAAAAACTCCTTTACCAGCTTGGGGTTGCCGATGCCGAACAGGTGAAGCGGCCTTCCTTTTTCCATTTCACGAAATGTGGTGATTAGTTCGTGGATATCATCCGGAGTATGCATCTTTGAAATCATTCCACCGAGGGCGAATCCATCAAAGGGCAACGGTAACAAGGCTTCACATATATTTGTCATAGAATCTCGATCCCATGCTTGCAGTGAGGCGAATAAGCGCAAGGCGGGATTCTGCTTGTTTTTCATGGCCCACTTGGCATTGGCAATGGTATGGTTTTGTCTTTCAATTGATTCTGGCAGATTCATTTCTTTTGTTACGACAAAATCCAGTGTTGCGCCAATAACAGCATATTCTTCCTGCATTTTCAACACGCTTTCCGGGTCGATAAGGATGCCATCCTTGTTTTGAATGCCGTATTTGCCATTGTTTAAGGGGAAAATTACCCGGTCTGCAAATAGACTGGCATATCCGCCGGAATCAATAAAAAGACTCTCCTTTTTTTTATCGATATCCTGTGCATAAAAATAACTGACCATTGTGACAGGGGAAAATCGCTGTAAATACGGCCGGATTATCTCATCGATTGGAAATTTATAGCCAAATGTTGTCACCGGATAAAACCCTGGATATATCGAATCCGAATTGCGTATTGCTGGGTCCATTATCGCTTCCATCTTTTTGCGGCAATGCTTTGCTCAAGGAATTTTTTACCATGGTAATCAGTGAAGCGCTCTTCGTAACGATCGTATAATCCGGAATCCTGTATCCATAAATGCCCTATTGCGTAGCGGAGAGGGGGGTGCTCTTTATTCTGAAAAGCCTGCAATGCATGAATCAGGCCTTTCCCGTCACCATTTTCAAGCCTTGCCCGCATTACGTGCTTGCATAGGTTTCCCTTGGCGGCGTCTGCACAGTCACATTTATACTCTCGATTGCCCGGGGCAAGGTAAGTGATTTGAATCCTGTGAGGTTCAGTGCCGCCCTCAATTTGCATGCATTCATCGGAGTGGTGGACGATTTTAAGATCAAGGGCCCGGCGTAGACGATATGGATCGATTTGTTTGGGCCATTTTTCAAGCACCTGATCGGGTGGTAATGATTGTTGGACTTCGGGCATAGGAGTGTAATTTTCTGCGTTTTGTTCATGAAGCATTATAAGCGCATCCGTTTGAAGGGTTTGGCAAATGGATGGTTTTAAACGGATGATGACTGCAATAGTACCGGGCGGTGTTTTTGCAAGCTTTTCCAAATCGGTGATACCGTTATGAAAGAGGGAAAAGGAGCGTTTGGAACCTATTTTTTTGACGCTTGCAAGTTGGCAGGCTTCCTGTGGCAATCCGTACCGGACCATTGTGATCAGTTGCTTTATCAGTTGCTCATGAATAGAAACAGGGCATTTTTTTTCCGTGTCTTTCCCATGCTCCAAAAACCATTGCTGCCGCCATCTGACAGCAAATACCCGCAGTGCAACAGCCAGCAACCAGTCGCAGTTTCGCTTGAGAAGTTGAATATCTATTGGGTAGCAGTCAAAGCGCGTTGCCAGGGAATCAATGGGTTCGCCGGTCGTATGGCACATCAGGATGAGCGCTGTTTTGATGCTCGATAATAAAGCCTTCGTTGAGTATTTAAGAGGGGATAATGAAACGGTCCTGTCCGTTATTGAATCAAGCAGTACGCTGGGGCAGTTCAGCATTGTATCGCCCATTTCATCGATGTGCTCAAAGCTAAAGGGGATCTTGGGACTTAATTCAGGGCAAAGGCAAAGGGCAATAAGGCAATCCAAAAAACTCGGGGTGTTTATTTTCTGTTGAAACTGATCCATGATTTGAATTGTCGCAGGTGATACATCCATTTGAGTGGCAATTCGCCCAAGGGACGTTTCTGAAAGGTATTCATCATCTTCCCCGCTATGTTTGAGCAAATTTGCTGTAATCAGTTTGTCTACCAGGGGGGAAATGTCCGGGGATTTTGAAATGCAGTTATTGAAGGTCCGGGAAACAAAATTTTCCTTGATGTGTGCAACCGAAATTGACAAGCGTGTAGCAACTTCTGTGATGATTTCCTTTTGAAAGGCTGCGTGATTGGAAAAGCCCGATTCAATGGGTTCCGGGGTGCCATTTTGGTAAAGGTCGGCATTTTTATGCCAAACTGGAAGAAAAATGACGGATTCACCTGTATCATCGTAACCGTGGCGCCCTGCGCGTCCGGCGAATTGAAGATAACGCCTGCCGGATAATGGACCGAATCGGGAACCGTCAAAAAGATAGCTGTCATAGATGATCACTTTACGGGCTGGATAGTTTACACCCATTTCAAGAGAAGAAGTTGCAATCAGTACATCAATTTCTTGTGTCTGCATCTCGGTGCTTCGAATGTGCCGATGTTTGAAATCAAGGCCGGCATGATAAAAAGCAGCTCGAAAACCGCATTCATTTAATTGCAAGGACAGCCGCTCACAGCGGCGGCGGGAATTGACAAAAACGAGCACCTGGCCGCCCATGCGTATTGTTTTATTGATCTCGGCTTGAAGCAATTCAATCTTTTGGTCCACTTTTTTAAAGCGGACCACTTTGTGGGTCAGCGGCACCGGGCGCCAGGTTGTAACAAACTCCCTTGCGTGTAACCAGACTGCAAGCTCCCCGGCATTGGGAATAGTTGCTGACAATCCAATAAAGCGCACAAATGGATTGATCCGCTGCATGCGGCCGATTAAGCTTTCAATTCCAGTCCCTCGGTGGGAATCATCCATAAAATGGAATTCATCAATCACAACGACATCAATCTGCGCAAGCCAGAAAAGATTTTTTTTCCAACTATGGAGGTAAGAAGACAGTTTTTCCGGGGTCATCAGCAAAATGGGTTCTTCTTTTGGTGTTTTCCGGTTTGAAATTCTTGTTGTTTCTCCGGTGTAGAGCCCAATTTTATAATCGATATAACGCTTGCACCAATCAGCGGCTTTCTCCTCAACAATTGCTTTCAAGGGGGCCAGGTAAACACCTCGCCGGCCGGCAGCCGCGGCTTTTATCAGCGCCCACTCGCCCATCCGGGTTTTGCCTGCACCAGTCGGGGCAGAGATCACCCAGTTTTCGTTTGAGTCGAGGTAGCCGGCATCAATAAGCTGTTGCTGCGATTTTAATAATGGAATTTCAGTATTTTTCATTTCATTATCTCCATTTATGTGTTACATATTACACATAAACAGGGAAATCAACCAATGAATTAACCAACCAATTAACGGTTAAACCAACTAGGCAGCCATTGAATGAACAAATAAAACAATTCGGGTCTTTTCTGC
The DNA here is from genome assembly GCA_964639225.1 of uncultured Anaerolineaceae bacterium. Lineage (GTDB taxonomy): Bacteria > Chloroflexota > Anaerolineae > Aggregatilineales > Phototrophicaceae > CAZXCK01. The sequence continues at coordinate 38,895 of CAZXCK010000019.1, forward strand.
CAAATATCGGCGAACAAGTACGCCAATGGCGTGTGGCACGATATATGACGCAGGCTGAGTTGGAGCAGAAGGCCAGTTTGGGCCACAATGCAGTCAGTCGCATCGAATGCGAAGCCGTATCCCCCCGCATTGAGACCATTGAACGCCTTGCCAATGCAATGGATTTATCCACAGAGCAACTGCAGTTTCAAAGGCCTGTCAATCAAGTTCAGGAAAAAGTCACTTCTTTTGGTGGCGGTGATTCTATTGATGCGTTGATAAATGCCTTGGAAGAGGTTCCGGAGCCGAAAAGAAGCAAATTGCTAAAAGCTTTTTTGGATCTGGTTAAAATCGCCGTTGAGGAAGAGGATGCATAAAACCATATACCAAGATAAGGTGGGCTGCGATACCCGTAAAACAGGCCCTTTTTTGAAGGATTGTCCTGATTTGCCGGAATTATTGAAATTGGCGCTGCTGGACCGATTGGGAAACATCTGCCGGTTGACCCCCATTCAAACCCAGGCCCTGAATGCCGGTATTTGTCATGGCAATAACCATTTCCTTGTTTCTGCGCCGACAAATAGCGGTAAAACGCTGGTCGGTTTGTTTCGCATCTTTGCGGACATATTGAATAAGCGAGGAAGATGCGTTTATGTGGCTCCGCTAAAGGCGTTGGCAGAGGAGAAACGTATCGAGCTTGAAGACCTTTGTGAAAAAATTGAAAGTTTTGGTGGCCCAAAAATCAAGCTGTCTATCACAACAGGTGATTATCAAATAACAAACGACTTTTTGGGTTCTCCGCCGCCTGAAAATGGTGAGTTGATCATATGCACTCCCGAACGCTTGGAAATATTGCTCCGTTCCAATGAGAATATTTATTGGGCCCGCGCTGTGAGCACTTTTATCGTCGATGAATTCCATTTGCTGGGCGAACCTCGTCGCGGGGCTACAATGGAAATCCTTTTGACAAGGATATTGGTTTCGTGCCCATGGTCACGTATTGTGGCCCTGTCAGCGAGCATGGGCGGAATGGAAGCAATAAAAAAATGGCTGCACAAGGGTGGCACACAGGTACAACTGCTTGAGGATAATTGGCGTTACCCGGTTTTAAAGCGGGAAGTCATTGAGTCTGAGGAAAAAGGGGGTTTTATAAGTGGTGCCGTGCAAGATGTTTTGAATAACAATGAACGATCACTTCTTGTATTTGTGGGCAAAAGAAACGATGCCGACAATTTGGCCAAGGCTTTACGAAAAGAATTTAAATCTCACCAGGAAACCATTACCAGCCTGCACGCCGGATTAACATTGAAGGAAAGGCACAAACGTTTAATTGGCCTAAGAGAACTCAATAACCGCGTTGTTGTTACAACAACTGCTTTAAAAATGGGGGTCGATGCACCAGTTACCGATGTAATAATACGGGACACATTATTATGGGGCCAGAACGGATCAGGCCAACTGTCTTATGCAGACATGCTGCAAATGATGGGGCGAGCGGGTCGAAGAGATATAGTAGGGAAAGCGGCTGTATTATGCGAGAACAACAAAGCTGACGCAATTGCCCAGTTGTTTCGAAGAGGGGTTATTGAAAACATTGAACCGCAATTGATCAAGGCTGAAAAAACCAAGGATCAAAACAACCCGGTTTTGTCAATCCTGCTGGCAGAAATCGTAATGAAAGGAAAAACAACAACGGATCATTTGGATCAATACCTTAACCATACTTTTTCATGTGTTCGATATGAAACGCTTCAATCCAGGCTGCACGTAAATGAATTGGTCCGCCTCAAACTTGTTTACCAGGAAGAAGATATCCCTGGAGTGTATTTGCCAAGCAAGTTGGGAAAAACAATAGCCTTAACCGGCATGTCGCCTGAATCCGGGGCTTTGGTTGCAGGCTTTTTTAGAGCCCTGATTAAGCTGGATGAGAAGTTTGAAGAAACAAAAGGAAGGCGGTTTAATTACTTAAAGCGCTTGAATGATTTGGACTTGATATTTTTATGCTGCGCCTGTTTTGAGTGCAGAAATGCACTGGTGAAACAACCTTCTAAAAAAGCGATCACAGATATTCAGGAATTTATTGAGACATTGCCTCCCGAAGAAAAACCGATTGTAAACCTCTGGCATCATGAAGATTCCCCGGATTATCCAACCCATCGTTTGCTGACAAGCCTTCGGATGCCATTTGATAACAAAAAAAGAGGGCAGGCAGAAAAAACCTTTTATAAACTAATGCAAAGCGCGGTGCTCTTATATCAGCATGCAAAAGGGGTGCACTTAGCGGATCTCGCAACAAAATTTAAAACATCACTGGGGGGATTGGAAAATAACCTGAAATTTAATGTGCTCTGGATATTGCACTGTGTTTCTCAGATATGCAATCCGAAACGATGCTATAAACTGAATTATTTGATGATGCGATCTATTAAATTAATTGAATGTATCGCAATTGGTTCTGAATTGGGTGAATTGTTGACGGTTAAAGGGGTAGGCAGACGCACGGTGGAAAAAGTGATCGAAAATGATATTAAAACAATGAAAGAAATCAGAAATTTATCGTGCCAGGATTTAATGGCAATGGATATTGGCCGGAAGCAAAGCGAACTGATTTATCAAAAAACACATAAAGCATTTCGCTGATAAAGTATTTGCAGAAATTTTTTCGAGGCAGATTTAATTTAATTAGTGCACGAACGATATGTATGTATTGGCGGGATCGAGACCTTGTTGTCCTGCAACGAGTCCCATAGCCCGGCAAAGGTAAATGGTTTCCCACCAGGCAATGTAATGAACACAGACTGCTTCTGACCCTTGGCCCCATACCACTCGTAAAACCCATCGGATGGGATCAGGCACCTTCTTTTTTTGAAGGCTTCCTGGAAAGCAGTTTGCTGGATACGGTTTCCTGGCGGGCATTGATCATCTTGTACCCGGTTTTTATATCCTGTTCGGCCAGGTCCAGATCGATTTTATAAAGAAGGGAAAATAACGGTTGGTAATTGAGGATTTCCAGTGGTATCATGGCTCCAGCCTTTTTAAGGTAATTGGCAGGAGCCCCCTGCACGGACTGGCCAAGGAACGCGAGGGGGCTCCATCATCTCTCCCTCGCCGTTCTTGTCCATTTTAGATCATTTTTCCATCATTTTTTTTGGCTCTGCTCACTGATCATAGGCCAGAGCGTTCATTGGATAAACAAGGACTGCCTTGATCCCTGGTTGGCTGATTTGCTTGCGGCAATACTCTAAAATGGGGTAGGTAAAACATTCGGTTTTTCCGGATCCCGTGCCGGTGGCAATAATGGTGGGCTCCGGGTTGGGTGCAGAAAGGCGTTTAAAGGCCTTTTCCTGGTGCCGGTATGGCGTAATGGTTAATGGGACCTCAGGGAAAAAGTGCCGGGCCGATTCTTCGCTTTGGCGAAATGGGAGATTGATGGATACATAAGGCCCTTTAAATACCGTGCCGGGCGCCTCTAAAAACTGTTCCAGCATGCCGTGAAAAAACGGCGTGGTGATATGAAATGTGGTTGATAGAAAATCTTTGATGCCTTTTTCGATTTGTTTGGAAAGGACAGATGGAATCATAGAAAAATCGCTTCATTCCCAGGGCAAACTTTCATAAAAAGATTGAACGTGATTATATGCCGTATCAAATTCAGGCAGATCACCGATTATTTCAGATTTTAAATTATGATATTCATGCTTGGAGCGCCTTATTATTTCCGGGTCCCGCATTGAAAGCCGATCCGCCGTAATTTCACGAGCAGCCGCTTTTTTAATGAGGCTGTCTAAAATTTTATGTTTATCGGCCCTTGAGGGCGGATTGCCATGCGTAAAAAGGTAATATAGATCAAAAATGTCCTGGCGCCGTGAGCGGTTCCTTTGATGTTGCTGAAGAATGGCCCGGTACTTTTCGGCGATCAAATCGATATAGCTATAGGCCAGAAGTTTTCCACCGTTTTTGAGTACAAGATCCTCCAAGTTATATGTGGCTTCATTAAAGCTATAATCGATTTCAACCACATCTAAACTTTTTTTGCTCAAGAGCCGTTTTTGGTTTTTTTGATCGCCCTTGTAAGCATAACCGATTCTTATTTTAAGGGTTGGAAAAGATCTGTCTTTTCCTGGGGGTTTATATTCATGAGATTGAACCCTACAGGCGAGGCCGTAATCAAGGGTTTCAGTTGCAGTGACCAGGCATTCGTCCAAATCTGAAAAAAATTTAATCTCATCAAATTCTTTACGTGTGATGCTTGTTGAAAAATCGATGTCCGTTGTATACCGGATGCAGTTGTAACGGATGGCAAGCAGAATCGCCCCCTTCATTATCATTTGGGCAGCGATATTCTGGCTATGGCCAATGGCAAATAATATCGTGTGGACCGCTTCTCGGAATTTACGCTCGGTAGGATTTTCTTCCTGCTCAACCCATGTTGAGAGATCGCATTCATACATATTAATCAATTTCTATATTAATGGACAGACACCATTTCTCGGAATAGTTGGGGCTGTATTCTTCTGTTGGATCGAGTTTCCTTGACCCGCCCCTGGCAACGTGCTTTTTTTGCCATTCATTGATATTCTTATGTTTAAGGCTGCAAAGTTCTTGCAATATATAGCCGGCCCGCACTTTATCGATGGGCTTGCCGTGTTGTTCGAGTTCATCAATAATCAAATTCAAGTAAGGTGCTGAATGTTCCTTGAACACATCAATAACATGATATATGCCGCCGCACAAATCAGGCCTTTTTAGCATATCCAAAAAGGTGCGGCCAATGGTGGAGACCCTGAGATTCTTGCCTTTTATTGATTTATATGCGCCCAAATGAATGCTGGAGTAATACTGTACTGATTTTTTCCGGATTTTATCAATCTGGATCCTTGTCAACAAAGGTAAATTTTTTTCCTTATAAAGGCCTAAATTCTCTTTGAGATCTTTATTCATTTTGTCATTGGCAAATTTTCGCCAATCCTTTTGTGCGGGTGATGAGAGAACGATTATTTTCGGCATCCGATCAGTCAAGCCGTGAAAGTCCATTGCGCTGAGGTGGGAGATAAAAGAGAAGGGGTCAATAGAGCAGGCAGCTTCTTCCTCTGTATAAATATTTTTTCCGATGATGCTAAATACCTTGTCAAAATCCTGAAATTGTTGGAGTACACCGGATTCAAGAAGCTCATCTATTTTGTTGTCAAAGATTGTGACATTAATTCCGTTTTTGGGTAAATTAATGGATTGTCCCTCGTATTTTCCAGAAAGGCTAAGATTAAAGAAGATTACGCCCAGTTGGTATTTAGTGATGACCGGCTGGTTTAATTCACCAATGGAAAGGGTTATGGCTTTGGTTATGGAAAGGGATCTTTTCAAGAGAAATATGCTTTCATATTGCATACATAGTATATATACGTCCTAAGGACGTATATATACTATGTATGAACTTTTGTCAATAATTTTTTGCATCTGTTTTTTCTTTTTATTAAATTTCATTGGAGTTTTAATTTTGCCTCACGGTTAGTTATATGTCCTTAGGACATATAACTAACCGTGAGGAATTTGTCAATAAAAATTAATGGCAATAATTGTAAACTGAAGTTTCCCAAAAAAGCATCACGCCGCCATGCGTAGTAGTGTGGTTACAA
>CAZXCK010000020.1:0-33662 GCA_964639225.1 uncultured Anaerolineaceae bacterium
GCTTGCCGCCCATCGTGCCGTTGATCCAGTCCAGGCTGGCGTCGCGGCCAATGCGCGCCTTCTGGTGGCTGAATTCGTAGGTGCTGCGATTCCAGTTCTGCAGGGCGACATAGGTCAGGTTAGCCGCATCGCCGACGAGCAGTTCCGTCGCGCCGACGTAGGCCGACTGCTGCTCGGCAGGGGCCGACGCGTATTCGACCTGGACGGTCGCCTGCGAATTTTCGTCGAGCATCACCAGCACATGGCCCAGGCTGGCGCCGCTGTGCGTATTGTACATCACCACATGCAGCGGCAACTCCGCGACCTTGTTGCGCGGCACGTAAACGAACACGCCGTGCGTCCACAGGGCGGCATGCAGGGCGGCGAATTTGCCGTCGGTCGGCAGCACGGCCCTGGTCATCAGGTTAGGCCGGACCAAATCTTCGTGCTGCTGGCAGGCGGTGCGCAGATCGGTGAAGATCACGCCCAACTGCTGAAGTTCGTCCGCCAGATTGTGATAAACCAGCTTGCCATCGACAAAGACCATCGTGCCGCCTTCGCGGTCGCCCAGCAGCGGCTCGCGGTGAGCCTGCGGTACGGTATCGACCGTCGCGCCGTTAGCCGGGATGATCTTGTCGGCTTCGTCCCAGCGGATGTGCCGGTAGTCGGTACGCCGCCAGTCCTCATCGCTGATGGTGGGCATGGGTAAATCTTCGTAGAGTTCCCAGGCAGAGAGGCGCGCTTCCAGTAGCCATTGAGGCTCGTTGTTCTCCTGGCTCAGCGTCTCGACATCGGCCTGGGTATAGGCTGGCGCAGCCGGTGCGCCACTACGACGTCTCACTACAACCACAGATTCTTCTCCTTCTTGCGTTGGCGATCCGGCGCGCCACAAACCTGGCGCACCGGATGTTATGATTGTCGAGTTGGTACGGGTGCCGGACTAACCGATTGAACCCTCAAGCTGAATCTGGATGAGGCGGTTCATTTCCAGCGCGTATTCCATCGGCAGCTCTTTGACCAGCGGCTCCAGGAAACCGTTGACGATCATGGCGTTGGCTTCGTCTTCGCTCAGGCCACGGCTCATCAGATAGAAAAGCTGGTCCTCGCCGATCTTGCTCACCGACGCTTCGTGCCCCATCGTCACGCGCTTGGCGTCGATCTCGATGTAGGGGTAGGTATCGGAGCGGCTCTGATCGTCCAGCAGCAGCGCGTCGCAGACGACGTTGCTCTTGACGTTTTCGGCCTTCTGATCGACTTTGAGCAGGCCGCGATAGCTGGAACGCCCGCCGTCCTTACTGATTGACTTGCTGATAATCTGGCTGGTGGTGTTGGGGGCCAGATGCGTGATCTTGGCGCCGGCGTCCTGGTGCTGGCCCTTACCGGCGAACGCGATCGACAGAACCTCGCCGTGCGCGCCTTCACCGGCCAGAATGACCGCCGGGTACTTCATGGTGAGCTTGCTGCCCAGGTTGCCATCGACCCATTCCATTGTCGCGTTTTCATAGGCGACAGCGCGCTTGGTCACCAGGTTGTAGACGTTGTTCGACCAGTTCTGAATGGTGGTGTAACGGCAGCGCCCGCCCGGCTTGACGATGATTTCGACCACGGCGCTGTGCAGGCTGTCGGAGCTGTAGGTGGGCGCCGTGCAGCCCTCGACGTAGTGCACATAAGCACCCTCGTCGACGATAATCAGCGTGCGCTCGAACTGGCCCATGTTCTGTGTGTTGATGCGGAAATATGCCTGCAGCGGCATCTCCACATGGACGCCCGGCGGCACATAGATAAACGAACCACCCGACCATACCGCCGTATTCAGCGCGGCGTATTTGTTGTCGTTGTAGGGGATAATCGTGCCGAAGTACTCGCGCACCAGTTCCGGGTGTTCGCGCAGGCCGCTGTCCATATCCAGGAAGATGACGCCCTTGCTCTCCAGGTCCTGGCGAATGTTGTGATACACCGACTCGGAGTCGTACTGGGCGCTGACACCCTGCAGGAACTTCTGCTCGGCTTCCGGGATGCCCAGACGGTTAAACGTGTCCTTGATCTCATCCGGGACTTCGTCCCAACTGCGACCCGGGCGGTCGGTAGCGCGCACGTAGTAATAGATGTCGTCGTAGTTGATCTCTTCCAGCATACCGCTGCCGCCCCACTGCGGCGTGGGACGCTGGACAAAGTGCTCGTAAGCCTGTAAACGGATTTCAGTCATCCACTCCGGCTCGTTCTTCATGCGGCTGATGCTGCGAACGCCCTCGGCGTCAATGCCTTTTTCAGCTTTGAAAGCATACGTTACGTCGTCATCGTGGAAGCCATACGTCTCATCGTAACCGTGCCGCACGTCTTTCAGGGCGGATTCATGCTCAGAAAGCTGCTTTTCGCTCTTAATCACCTCAACCATGCGTTTCCCTCTTCAACACACTAACAAACGATACGGACGATTGGTGGGTTATTCGACGACACTGTACTTCTCGCGCACCCAGTCATAGCCCGATTCTTCGAGCTTGAGCGCCAGTTCCGGGCCGCCGCTCTCGACGATCTGCCCCTCGAACATGATATGCACATGTTCCGGCTGGATATAGTTCAGAATACGCTGATAGTGAGTAATCACCAGCGCGCCCATCTCCGGCCCGCGCAGCGTGTTGACGCCTTCGGCTACGATACGCAGCGCGTCGATGTCCAGCCCGGAGTCGGTCTCATCGAGGATGGCGATCGACGGCTCAAGCGTGGCCATCTGCATAATCTCGGCGCGCTTTTTCTCGCCACCGCTGAAGCCTTCGTTGAGATAACGACCGGCGAAGCTGTGATCCATTTTGAGCTGGTCCATCTTGGAGCGCAGCAGACGGCGGAACTCCGGGATCGAAATGCCTTTGGATTCCGGATCGACCGCTTTCATACGCGAATTAATCGCCTGGCGCAGGAAGTTGGCCAGCGTCACGCCGGGAATAGCGACCGGATACTGGAACGCCAGAAACAGACCGGCACGGCTGCGCTCGTCGGCTTCCATCTCCAGCAGGTCTTCGCCGTTCAGCAGAATCTCGCCGTCGGTCACTTCATAGGCCGGGTTGCCCATGAGGACGTTTGCCAGCGTGCTTTTACCAGAGCCGTTTGGCCCCATCAAGGCATGGACCTCACCCTGGTGGAGTGTCAGGTTGACACCACGCAGAATGGGATCGTCTTCGCCTTCGACTCTAGCGTGCAGATTGCGGATTTCTAGTGTTGCGCCCATCGGGGGGACTTCCTCCTCAGTGATTTGGTGTTCCCGCTACTCATGCGAGTTTAATATACGTTAAATTTGCTTTGTACCCTTAGGTTAGCACTGACCACAGTATAGCAACCCGGTTAAAGCGTGTCAATATTTATGATATTAATTGTAAAAATTGTCAGCATATTTCATGAAATGCTCATATCGGGGTGGCGCGCTGGCCACGTTTGGGCTGGGGATGGTCGATCGAATCTGGTTTTGCTCTGACTACGGATAAGAAACGGTTGTCTTTTCCAATATTAACCGCGTTTGCCAGCAAAACACAGGTCCGATCTTTTTGGATTCCACAGGATTCCCCGGTCAGATTTTGCTGATGTGTGTCTTTTCAATTGGACTTGTCGGGCGTCCTGTGTTACGATTTTGGCAAGTGTAACCACAACTCTTTGAGGAAACCCGTAATGAGCGATCAGGTGCAAAGCAAAAGCGAAGGGCTGATGGACGCGCTGCGCGCGGTCATCGACCCGGAAATCGGCATGAACATTGTCGAACTGGGCTTAATCCGCAAAACTGAAGTGTTCGAAGATCGTGCCCATGTCACCATGATTATGACCACACCTTTCTGCCCGTATGCGCCGCAACTGCTGGAGCAGGCCCGGCGCACCGCCCAGGAATATCTGGGTGTGCCTACTACCATCGAAATGGGCATGGAGATGTGGGACCCCAGCATGATGGAAGACGGCGCTGCCGACGACTGGGGCTTGTTCTAGCCTGTCACCGGGACGCCGGATACGAGCATAAAAAACGGACGCCGCAACCAATGCGGCGTCCGTTTTTATGTTAGGGTGGTTTTTTATTTGCCGGGGCGGTTTTCCCGCGTGAATTTGAGCGGGTCCACGTAGTCGCGCAGCACCCGGTTGAGGTCCATCATGGGCCAGTCGCCGGGTTTGGTTTCCAGCACAGCCGTCTGCACGATGTCGTAATGCAGATGCGGCACATAACGTCCGCCGCCGTTGCCAATCTCGCCGATCTGCTGGCCGCGCCGCACGCGGTCGCCCACGTTGACGATCACGTTCTGCATATGGCCGTAACGGGTGTAGTAGACGCGCCCGGTCGGCGCGCGCAGCGGATCATGCCGGATGATGGTCACGTTGCCCCAGGGACGCAAATCCGACTGGTAGATGACGACCCCACTGGTCGGGGCATAGACTGGCTCGCCCAGGTCGTCGTAGCCGCCGCGTCCAAAGTTGAGGTCGGCACCGGTATGATAGGCCTGCTGCGGTGTGCCCACGAAATACAACTCAGCGAAGGGACTGGCATCGCGCCAGCCTTCCGGCCAGACCCGCTCCCCGCGACGTTCCTCGAATGTGCCTACCGGGCTGTCGAAGCCGTCAGCGACGTAGACTCCGTCGATTATGTCGGGTATAGGTCCGGGCGAACCCGAACCGTTCAGGCGCACGATTTCGCGCAGGCGTACAGCGTCAAACGCGATCTCGCGCCCGGTCTCGCCGGTTACATCGTTGAGGAACACACGCCCGGCGTTGGGCGCGCCCTTCACCAGATCAAACACACCCAACGACACCCATATATTGCGGTAAACTGACTGGTTGATATCGACGACGACCTCGGTGGTCGTACCCCGAATCCCATGAATCTTGTAGCGGGCGCGCTGGGTGGTGCTGTGCTGTGTAGGGATAAACACCGAAATCTGGTACAGGCCGGATGCCGGCAGGTCTGTGCGCCATTCGGCCCACACCTTACTGATCTGCGGCTCGGTCGAGGTGTAGAAAGCGTCCCAGCCAGAAGCCCCCCGGAATCGTATGAACTCGTCTCTGCCCGTATAGGTGCCGCTGCGGTGACCGGCTCCACCTGCGAAGATGGTCACTTCGCTGCCAAACTGTGTGCCGGGTGGCGGCAGTTCAGTGGGGTCGGTGGGCGGCGGGTCTGTGATGTTCACAGCGGTGTTGATGCCGTCCCACTGGCTCACGACTCCGTAGCGCCACCAGCTTACGCCTTTGGCGCGAAAGCGCGTGGTCACAATCTGATGCGCTTCGCGCTGTTCGTCGACGCTGGCGTCGGCCTGTAGAATGGGGATCATGGGCCGTCCGTAGCTGCCCCAGACGGTGTAAGCGTCCTGGATGACTTCTTCCGGTGTGCGCCGGAACGAACGCCAGTAACACATCGGATGGACACTGTTGACGAACGGGAACCATTCGTCAGGGAAGATGCTGTCGTAATGCCACTGACGCGGGTCAACCGCCATGCCGATATGGAACGAACCGCCAACCTCGCGCCGGACGCGGGTCATCAGCGGGCGGATGGGTTCGCGGCCTGCCTGCCAGTAGCCACGAAACGGCTCAATATCCAGAATCATGGAGCGCACACCGGGGCGCTTGCAGGTCTGAATGATGATGTCCGCCTCATCTTCGATTTCTATGCCCTTGTTGACCACCCAGGCATGAAAGTTCAGACCGTGCCGGCTCAACGTCTGCACCCAACGGTCGATATCTTGTACATTATTGATTGCCAGATCACCAGAGTCGAACTCGCCCTGCCACGAACTGCCGTCACCCACTTTGACGAATACATGCTTGACGTTGGGGGCGTTGCGCTTGAGATTGGTGGCGAACGCTTCGATGGTTGTCTCAGGTATTGCCTGGCCTTTCCAATGCCAGATGGCCACACCGCCATCGTAGGGTGTCGCCGGGAAGTCGTCTACAGGTGGGGTGGATACCGCTTCAAACTCGATCACACTGGTCGAAACCCAACCGGCAGCGCCGTACTGCTCTAACCATATCCAGCCGTCAGTATTGGACCCTGGGTAATATGTTACCAGCGTGCGGTTTCGAATCTCGCCGATGGCCGTGTATTGGGTACCAGGGCCGGTCCGCAGGTTAACGTAGCTCAGGCGGGTGATGGCCAGACCAACCCGGCTCTGGCCAGCATTTGGGGGTTTGGGAACAGATGGCGGACTCATGGGTCTCTCCTGTGCGATCGACTAACGCATTTCAAACCTGAATGTATGTTATTCCGATTTCGACTTTCTGACAAATCTGCAACAAAAGAGCGCCGGGCCAGCGCCCGGCACTCGTTGCTTTCCGATTGTCTGTGTCATTATGGTTCGATGTGAATCAGGCCGGTGCCCGGCTGAACGTCGCCGATGATGGCGGCGTTGTCGCCGTTTTGGTACAGGTCATCCAGCAGACGCCCGGCGCGTTCTGGATCAACAGCCATCAGCAGGCCGCCCGATGTCTGCGGGTCGAACAGCAGATCGCGCTGGAAGTCAGCGAAATCACCGTCAAAGCGTGTCCACTCGCCGAAATACCGCTGGTTATTGCCCATACCGCCGGGGAAGATGTCCTGTGCGCCGTAATCCAGCGCGCCGTCGATCCAGTGCACGTCACCGAAGCGCATATGCAAATCGACGCCGCTGGCGCGGGCCATCTCCTGGCTGTGGCCGATGAGGCCGTAGCCGGTGATGTCGGTCATGGCGTGGACGCCGGCTGCCTGTGCCAGCCGGGCGGCGGTAGCGTTGAGCCGGCTCATGGTGGCGACGGCTGCGGCGATGTGGCCAGCGTCAGCGATCTGGCGCTTGAGCGCCGTTGTGATGACGCCCGAACCCAGTGGTTTGCTCAGGATGAGCGCGTCGCCAGGGCGGGCGCCGCCTTTGGTGATGATGCGGTCTGGATGTACGATGCCCGTCACGGCCAGGCCGTATTTCGGCTCTTTGTCGGTGACGGTATGGCCGCCAGCGATGGGGATACCCGCCTCGCGCGCCTTCTCTGCGCCGCCGCGCAGGATGTCGGTCAGCAGCTCCAGGCCGTAGCCGTCGGGGTAGGCCACCAGGTTGATCGCCATCAGGGGCTGTCCGCCCATCGCGTAGACATCGCTCAGGGCGTTGGCCGCCGCGATAGCGCCGAAGTCGTAGGCGTCATCGACGACTGGCGGGAAGAAGTCCATCGTCGAGATGATGGCGCGCTCATCGTCCAGGCGATAGACAGCCGAATCGTCCGGCGCGTCCAGGCCGATGAGCAGATCAGGAAACAGACTGGGGGCGAAGATGCCATTGAGTGGACGCAGAACCTGCGCCAGGTCCCCTGGACCGAGTTTAGACGCTCACCCGGCGCAGGTGGCCAGCGAAGTCAGGCGCACCGTCTTGCGATCATTAGCCATGTGTAACCAACAGATACCTTATCCAACGATCAAACGTCCACAGTATAAAGCGACAATCACCGTCTGCCAAGTTCTTTACACGTCAAAACTTGTATGGCGGCCTCAACTGGGGCTACAATAAGGGCCAGACTTGACCAAGCACAAAGCGAATGGACGAAGGGCACGCACAACTTCGAGCCAGTGGATACGAGGGACATACACACAATGGACAAGAGTGAGATAATCAGCAAGCGCGATGAGAAGACGATCCCGCATCTGCACCAGTACGCGCCGGTGTGGCTGGTGAGTGAGCAGTTCCTGGAAGCCGACGACGCCGTTCTGTTTAACGTCGTGTTTTACCATCACCTGTACGGCTGGGTGAACCGGCGCTATCGCTATGACGGCTTCAACGATGTGCTTTATCACAAGGGACAGCAGACCGTCAGCGAGGACGAGGCGGTAGAGCTTCATGAGAAGGAACCCTACGTGACCACCACCGTGGCCGATATCCCCAACACTTACGGCGGCTGATACCCTGACGGCATCCAATGGATCACACAGGCCATCTCAAGCTGGGATGGCCTTGTTTGTTTCAGTGCGAGGGGCCTGGACGGCGTAGTTGGACCTGTCCCCGGCGCAGGCGCAGGCGCAGCCCGACCCGTCCGCCCAGTTCGCCGGTGATGACAATGGGTGCCGGTGATACGGTGGCTGTCTCCGGGCCGGTCTCGACCTGAATCTCGACCGGTTCTGCCGGTGATTTCGGGGCGGTGGCGACTGGCTCCACTGGCGCTGCCTCGACTGCTGAGGTCGGCTCCTCGGTTGGTGTCGTCTCGACCTGGGCCTGAGGCTCAGCCTCGGACACCGGCTCATCAGCAGGTTCGGGCGTCTCTGCCACTTCCGGCTCGGCTGCCGACTCCGCGCTGGCGGCATCGGTGGTCTGCGTCTCGCTGGGGCGTGGTACACCGAACAACTCGAATATGCTGACGCTGGCCGTGTCGCTCAGGTCGGTGCGCGGCCCGGTATCGCTGACGACTGGCGCGGCTGGCTCCTGTTCGGGCGTGCTTGCCTCGGTAGCAGGGGCTGCCGGCTCGTCCTGAGGCGGTGTCTCGGCTTCGAGGCTGGCGGCGGGCGTCTCTGGCTCCGGCTCGCTCGCTGTGGCTGGTGGCGCTGGCTCGCTGGTTGCGACGCCTCGCTCCGGTTCTGGCGGGGCTTCGACCGGCTGAGGCGGCTTGAACACGTCGTCTGCTTCGGACGGCGGCTGCTGCGGGTCGCCAGCCGGGGCCAGATCGCGCAGGAAGTCCGGCTCGCGTTCGGCGGCGGGTTCGTCTGCTGGTGGCGGCTGCGTGGCTGGCGACGGCTCCTGGCTGGCGGCCACCGACGGACGCGGGCGCGTGTCCTCGTCGGAGACTGGCGGCTCGACGATGGGCGAGCTGGCCGCCGGGACCGGTGGCGCAGGCTCCGATGGGGTCGGTGGTGGCTCGGACTGCTGCATTTGCTGCAGCAGCACGGAAGATTCTGGTGCAGCAGTGGGCGCTGGCCCGCCGTGCCGGAAAACTGACGGATGGCGCGGCGTGTAGTTGGCACGGGACTGGACATCGGGGGCTTCGCGCATCAGCATTTTGGGCGTATAGGATTCGGCGCGGGCTTTTTCGTCCTGGCCGATGTTGCGCCACAGCGCCCACAGGCTGTCGACGATGATGTTCTCCATGTTGCGGCGCACACCGATGGCGTCGCGCATGCCGCCCAGCAGGCCGCCAACCTCGTAATTGAACGTCCACTGGATGATCGTACCTTCGGCGATCTCCTGCAACCGGATGCGTCCACGATTGGTTTTGAAGGGGCCGCCATCGACGATGTGATACTCGTAGCCCATGCGCTCGTACCAGGCGGTGATCTCGGCGACGTATTCCTGGCGCGAGCCATTGGTATAACGCCAGCGCGTCCCCTGACCCTTGCGGAAGGTGGTTATAAATGTGAGGTCCTGATGGTCAACGCGCCATTCCCGGTTGCGCTCAATGCTGCTGATGTAAGCCCACACAACGTCTGGCGAGGCCGGGATAAGAATACGCTGGTCAATCGTTGTCATACCGTTTGATGTCTTTAAGACGTGCCCATTCAACAGGTTTATGCTACACTAGCATCCGAATTGTACCACAAATCAGGCGGCTTTTGAGGAAAAACGTTGCCAGGCCCTACGCTGACCTTCGGGTTTGTATTTGCCACCCTGCTGGGGGCGCTGTTTCACCTGATGCTGGGTGGTGATGTTCGCCGGCTGGCGTTGTTTCTGCTGGCTGGCTGGGTTGGTTTTGCGCTGGGACACCTGGCCGGAGTCGCCTTTGGCGTTAGTCTGTTTAGTGTGGGCGCGCTGCGGATGCTGCCGGCGACGATTGGCGCGCTGGTGCTGCTGGTGCTGGCTCATGCGCTAACGTCCCGTCCAGCGAAAAGACGCTCGACCCGATAAGGAAAATCCATGCAGGAATCGATGGAACTCCCCACGCCAGAAACGCCACCCGAAGAGGATGGCGGCAGCAACTTTACCCGCAACATGAAGTTTGTCGTGGCTGGTTTTGCCGCGCTGATTCTGGTGGTGTTTGGCGTTGGACTGGCTTTCGCGCTGCTGGCCCCACCCCAGGCGACCGCGCTGCGCTTCGGCATGGTGCGCGACATCCTGTTTATCATCCTGGTGATGGAAGGCATTCTGATCCTCATCGCGCTGACTGCGCTGGTGCTGCAGATCGCCCGGCTGGCGGGTATGCTGCAAAAC
This sequence comes from uncultured Anaerolineaceae bacterium, assembly GCA_964639225.1. Lineage (GTDB taxonomy): Bacteria > Chloroflexota > Anaerolineae > Aggregatilineales > Phototrophicaceae > CAZXCK01. The sequence goes on from CAZXCK010000020.1 coordinate 10,092, forward strand.
GAGGTCAAGCCCATCCTCGACGACAGCAAAGAGACAGCCGGTATCGCTAAGGGTACGGCTCAGTTTGTGGGCGGCAACGTCGCCGGGCCGCTGATCCGCATGAAAGCGTTCTGGGCTGGTCTGGTGGCGTTTATGCGCGAGATTCTGGGCATCCGCCGGGCGATTAAGAAGCGTGACAGGAGCGCATCTGATGGCTAAACATTCGCGTTTCGATGGTGACCGGATGTTCTCCGGGTTTGTGCTGGGTTTGCTGGCGGGGGCGCTGTGGGCGCTGTTCAAAGGTCCGCGCGTTCGGGTTCGGCTGCGCCTGCCGGACATGGAAGCAGCCCGGCAGCGCATCGAAGAGGCGAAGACAGCCCTGCGTGATACCCTGGAGAACGTAACGCCCTCTGACCCGGTGGACAGCAGCATCGCCGAAGGTAAAGAGGCAGCCCGGCGGCGGCGCGCCGAACTGGGCCTCAACGACGTTTAGGATTATCAGGCGGACTCGATTACCGTATACGCCTGCGGAATGGCGCTGATCACGTCTGAAGCGGTCACGCTGCGGCTGCTGCCGCAGTTACTGGCGGCGAGTTCGCCCGCCAGACCGTGCAGATAACCCCCGGCAGCCGTCGCGTCGAAAGGCGCGTAACCCTGCGCCAACAAGCCACAGATGATACCCGCCAGTACATCGCCTGTCCCGGCGGTCGCCAGCGCGTCGGACTTGAAGGGCAGTACCATAAGCCGACCATCCGGTGCAGCAATGACGGTTTGCGCCCCCTTCAGCATGACGATGAGTTTCCACGCCGCCGCCTTCTCACGAGCGATCTGCCAGCGGTCGGCCTGGACGGTCTGGGTATCGAGCTGGCACAGGCGGCCCATCTCCGCCGGGTGCGGCGTAATGATGCTGTTTTCCGGTACGATTTCCCACCAGTTTTCCCATTGCGCCAGCAGACTGAGCGCGTCGGCGTCGAGGACCAGCGGCGGCAGTTCGACTGTGTGCCTGGCGTCTTTGTCGTCGCCGTCCTGCGCACGCGCCAGGAAGCCGATCACGCGCTGTTTGCGGCTGCTGGCGGCGACGGCTTCGGGCTGTTCGAGCAAGGCACGCAGCAGGGCGCCGGTGGTGTCTTCCAGACCCCAGCCCGGTCCCAGCAGCAGCGCCTGGTATCTGCCGAGTTGTTCCAGAATGAGGGGGGCTGCGCTTTCTGCGGTGACACCCATATCGTGCGGCAGCAGCAGCCAGGTCGGTTCGGGCAGGTGACCGCTGAGGGCGCTGACGACCGGCGTGGGCGCGCCGATCGTTACCAGACCGACTCCGGCCAGATAAGCGGCGCGGGCGGCCAGCGCGGGCGCGCCGGGGTAGTTCACCGATCCGGCGACAATCATCATTTTGCCGAATGTGCCTTTGTGGCTGTCGGCGGGGCGGGGCGGCAGCAGTTCGCGCACATGCTCGGCAGAGATCAGATGCTCGGTGGCTTCCTGCAGAGCCTCGAGCTGTGGCGACACGCCGACCGTCGCCACGCTCAGACGACCGACTGCCTGGGCACCGGGGAAGTTCAGCAGGCCCGGCTTGGCGGCGATAAACGTAATCGTTTCGTCAGCGTGGATGGTGTTGCTGTCCAGTTCGCCGGTGTCGCAGTGCAGGCCGCTGGGGCAGTCGATGGCCAGCACCTGGGGCCGGACGAGTTTCGTTTGCTGCTGGGGGGCGGTCGGCAGCGAGGTCCATTCCGCCGGACGGGCGGCCCGTCGCTCGGCCAGCGCCTGATTGGTGGCGCGCAGCAGTTTGGCGGCGTCGCCGGTGATAGGCAGGCGGACGCCGATGCCAAACAGCGCGTCGAGCAGCAGATCGGCGCTGGCGACCATCTGGCGCAGCACGCGCTGGCCGCGATCGTCGTCCGCGTAGGCGATGAACAGTTCGCGCTCGACAACGGCTTTGAAGTTGGCGTCCTGGTCAGCGTCGCGGCGGCCCATCAGGTAGAAGCGAACTTCGACATGCTCGTGTTCGGCGAGGTAGCGCCCGGCGACCAGACCATCGCCGCCGTTGTTGCCCCCCCCAACCAGTATGGTGACGCGGGGATTGTCCAGATGGCGAATGAGCGCATAGGCCCGTTGAGCGGCGGCGCGCCCGGCGTTTTCCATCATCATATCGTAGGTAAGGCCGCTGGCATCGGCGGCGGCTTCGATGCGCCGCATATGTTCCACTGAGACGATGCTGATCATGTTCATCTCCGTTTTGTTCGCTGGCCAATAAAAAATCCGGTAACTGATGTTACCGGATTCTGCTGGATTGGTATAGCGGGTGTTGGCTAGCTGCTGCGGTTGACGACGACCTGTGCCAGTTCGATCATGGCGTCGCGGTAGGGCGTGGACGGCAGCGCGTCCAGGGCGGCGATGCCAGTCTCGACCAGCATCTGAGCCTGCTGGCGGCCCTGCTGGATGCGGTCGCCCTTCATCAGCCTGGCTTTGAAGGCGTCCATCGGGTCGCCGCCGTTGCCACCGTTTTCCTGGACAGCGGCATAGCCTTTGCCCTGTTCGATGTCGATGCCGGCGGTCTTGCCGAGCTGTTGCGAGTCGCCGGTGAGGTCGAGGATGTCATCGACGATCTGGAAGGCGAGGCCGATGTTGTTACCGTACAGGCGCAGTGCCTCGAGTTGTTTCTCCGGGGCGTCGCTGAGACGGCCACCGAGTTCAGCGCCCATCTTGAACAGGGCGGCGGTTTTGCGCTCGATGATCTTATAGTAGACCTCGCGGGACAGGTTTTTGTCCTTTACGGCGCTGGCCTGGAGTGTCTCGCCTTCGACCAGGGCAATGGTCGCCTCGGCAAACAGGGCGTTGAGTTCGCCGTAGGGGGCCATCAGTTCGTAGACTTTGGTGAACAGGAAGTCTCCGGTGAGCAGGGCAAACGTACGGCCCCAGATCGAGTTCACCGAGGGGCGGCCTCGGCGGACCACACCATGATCGTTGATGTCGTCGTGGACGACGCTGGCGGTGTGGACCAGCTCGATGGCGGCGGCAGCGGGCACGGCAGCCGACAGATCGCCGCTGCCGGTGGCGGCGTGACTCAGCAGCACCATGCGCGGGCGAATACGTTTGCCGCCCGCCTGAAGAATGTGACGGCTGGCGTCACGGAGTACGTCAACATCGCTGTCCACAATATCGAACATCAACTGCTCTACGCTGCGGAGGGCGGTATCTATTCTGTTTAGCCCGTCTCCTGGAAAAGCGGTGTCGAGCTGTGTGTCGGTGTCGGGAGCACCTGTGAATGGATGGGTGGTCATCAGCGATTTGCCTTATCTGCCAGCCGAATAGCTTTTATGATTGTTACGTTCAGAACAAACTAAATCTACTGTATTTTACACAATTAACAAAAGTGGGTCAACGAGTCCGACTCGACATTCATGCGTTTTTTATGCGACCCCATGCCTGCGCTGGCTGCCGGGAGTCCAACAAATTGTAACGATTAATTGTGAGTAATCAAAGGTGAACTACTGGCAGTTTGAATGAGAACCGGCTGCCGACACCCACCTCGCTCTGGACTTCGATCCGGGTGTGGTGATGGTCGAGGATGAGTCGGACAATGGCCAGCCCAATGCCGCTGCCACCGTAGCGCCGGGTGGATGAGCCATCGACCTGATAGAACGTGTCGAAAATGTTCTGGAAGTGTGTTTCGTCAATGCCGATGCCGCTGTCACTGACGGCGATCTCGATTTGGTCGTCGATCTGGTGGACGCTGACGACGACTGCATCCTCACTGAACTTGAGGGCGTTGTCGATGAGCAGTTGCAGGACGGTAGACAGTCCCTGTTTGTCGGCCAGGACGGGCGACAGATGGTCGTCGCGCTCGACCTGAATGCGGGTGCTGGCATTGCGATTGTCCCAGGCGCGGATGAGATTGCGCCGGGCGAGTTCGATGGTGTCGGGAACCATCACCGGGCCGATCTGCGCGTCCAGGCTGCTGCCGATGAGCGTAATGTTTTTAACCAGTGCTTCCAGCCGGGCGGTGGCATTGGTGGCATAGGTGACCAGCGCCTGATTCTCGGCGTCCTCGGCCAGCAGCGCTACCGATGCTTTGACATGGAGCAGCGGCGTTTTGAGTTCGTGCGAGACGTTGCGCACGATGGCGTTCTTGAGAATCTCCAGGTGCAGTTTGAGCTGTTCCTGTTCTTCGAGGCGGGCGCGCAGTTCGGCGTTTTGCTGCTGCAACTGGGTCAATTGGCGGCGCAGGTCGGCAGCTTCGGACTGGCGATGCACATACGCGGATACCTGCTGGTAGACCATATCCGGCTGCGGCGGCAGCACGGCGTCCACACCGTTTACGGGCGGGGCGCTGGCTGGATTCGGTGTGATGAGGATGTGCAGCGGGCGGGTGCCGTCCGCTGGTGTGTGGTGTGACAGTTGGTTGCAGTCGGCGGAGTCGAGCAGAATGATGGCATCTGAATGGATGTTGCTGTCTGGCTGGGTGTTGGTGAGGTCGGTTTGCCAGTGGAGCTGGCAGCCCTGCTGGCACAGAAAACTGAACACTTGTTCGGACCAGTCGGGTGGTTGAGCAGCATAGACTGTGATCGAGATCGCTGCTGAACCATTGGACTGTGTCATGTCATTGATACCGTTGATGCCTTGCCCGATACATTAAGTTTAGCACAATGAAGTGTCGCGGCAAGGCAATCGATGCGCTGGTTGAAAAACTCGAACCCGGTATTGGTAATCAAACATTGGGCCGGTCAGCCGTTGTCGTCTGGTTTATCACCTTCGAGCGCCTGGCGGAACAGGTCGAGGCCGGGGCGTTCGGCGTTGCATTCCGGGCAGCCGATGTACGGGTCTTCAATGTCGATGCGATGGCGCGAGCAACTGGCGGTGACGACATGCTGGCGGCCAAAACCCAGCAGGCGCGGTTTGATCGTCAGGGTGAGCTGCAAGTGGGGACTGGCATTGGCTTTCAGGATATCTGGCACGGGGCAGCGGGCGCAGTCGGATGGCCGCCAGCGCATCGAGTTCGGATTCTCGTTGATGAGGCGGCATTCCTGGCGGTTGCGGCCCCGGTTGTAGTCCTCATAGTAGAAACGGCATTCGGTTCCGGCTGGTGTACGCATAACCTCTCTCGTCGTTAACTGGCCTTCACGCTACGAGTATAAGCCACGTTGGGCGGCTTTGTCATGTGCTGGATCGGGCCAGCCAGTCGCGCGCGGCCTGCGGCAGATCGGTGAGCGTGCCATGACGCACCGTGCAGTCCGGCAGGGCTTCAAGGAAGGTGGGGCCGTAGTTTTTGGTCGAGATGCGGCTGTCGAAGATGGTGACGACCCCCCGGTCGGTATGCGAACGGATGAGACGCCCGAATCCCTGGCGGAAGCGCAGGATGGCCTCCGGCAGCGCGTACTGGTTGAAAGCGTCGGAATACGTGTCGGAGCGGGCGGCGAACACCGGATCGGTGGGCACGGCGAAAGGCAGACGGACGATCACCAGGGCGCTGAGGGCGTCGCCGGGGATGTCGATGCCTTCCCAGAAGCTGCGCGTGCCCAGCAGCACGGCTTTATCTGTCGTCCTGAAGCCGTCCAGCAGCGCCTGTCGGCTGGAGCCGTCGCTCTGGTCGTAGACGGTGATGTTGCCCAGGGCCAGGCGCGGGGTGATGGCCTGGGCGGTCTGGCGCAGTTGGGTGTAGCTGGTGAACAGTACCAGAATGCGCCCTTCCAGCGATGCGGCTAACTCGATGATGCCGCGCTCCACAGCGCGCTGGTAACCCTGACGGTCGGCGGGTTCGGGGATGTCGGTGGGGATATAGAGCAGCGTCGAGTCGTGATAGTCAAAGGGCGAGCCGACTTCCAGCGTATCGACGCCGTCGGCATGCAGGCGTTCCTGAATGAAGCTGAAACTATCCTGCGTGCGCAGGGTGGCGCTGGTCAGGATGACGCTGGCTTTGCTGTCCCACAGATGGCGGGCGATCATCGGGCCGATGTGAAGCGGCGCGATGTGGATCACGGCGCTGTCGGCACCTGCCGCCTGGGTGATCCAGTAGATGCTGTTGCTGTCCGGCTCAAAGACAAAGGCCCGCAGATGGTCGCGCATTTCCTGCATGTAGCGCGCGGTGGTATCGGCGCTGCTGATGAGGTCGGGCAGGTCCGGGATGTTGTGCTTTTCCAGGCGCAGCAGCGCGCGAGAGAGGCGCTGCATGGCGCTGCCGATGACCTCAAAGAATTCGTCCAGCGCCTGCCAGGCCGATTGCAGATTGGCGAAACTCAGCCGCCGGCGATGCTGGTGGTCCAGTCGCACCAGCGAGCCAAAATCGCTGGGGCGTGATGATGTATTGTCGGTCAGTACGTTGAGCAGCTGTTTGAACAACTGGTCCACATGCACGCGCATCATGGTGGCGGCCTCGCCGATGCCCTGGACGAAAATCTCCAGGCGGGCCAGTTCTTTTTCGGTGGCGTAAGGGCGAACGCTGGCCAGCAGCTCACCGAGCAGACCGCCGCCGGGTCCGCCGAGGTCGGCCAGACGGCGCAGCAGCATGGTTTTATCCATGTGGAAGCTCATGCCAGAGGTGACGGCATCTTCCAGATGGTGCGCCTCGTCGATGACGGCGTAATGGTATTCGGGCAGCACCTGGTTGTCGCTGTTGGCGTCGGAGACGAGCAGCGCGTGATTGACGACCAGCAGATGGGCGCTCTCGGCGGCTTTGCGCGCCTTGTAGAAGGGGCAGGCTCCGTGCATGGATGCCTGACAGCGATGCAGCGAGCAGTCCTCGTCCTGGGCGCTGAGGCGCTGCCAGACGCTGTTTTCCATCGGGCCGCGCAGGTTGATCTCGCCCCGGTCGCCGCTGCTGCTTTCCAGCAGCCACACCAGGATTTTGGCCAGCGTGCGCAGTTCAACGATGCTGGACGGACGCCGCCGCCGGGCGGTTTCCAGGCGGCGCGGGCACAGATAATTGGCGCGCCCCTTCATGATGCTGGCCGTCAGCGGTATATCGAGCGCGGCCTGCACGGCGGGGATGTCGTGCTGGATAAGCTGGTCCTGCAGGGTGATGGTGTCGGTCGAGATGACGACGCGGCGCTGGTTGGTCGCGGCCCACAGCGCCGCCGGGACGAGATAGGCGAGCGATTTGCCCGCGCCGGTGCCGGCTTCGACCATCATGTGATGGGCGTTATTGAACGCTTCGGTGATGGCCTGGGCCATCTGTCGCTGCTGCTGGCGCGGCTGGAAGCCGGGCAGGCTGGCGGCCAGAGGACCGTCATCGGCGAATACAGCGTTGACCGCGTCCAGGTCCAGCGCTTTGGTGCCGGGATCGGGCTGCAACGGCGGGGCAGTCTGCGTGTATGGCTCGAAGTGAATGGCCTGATTGCCAGCGGGCGCGGTGGTCTGCTGTTCCTGCAACGCGCTGGCAAAGACGACAGCCGCATCCCAGTCTAAGCCGGTGGCGGCCTGGCTGATCTCGTAGAGGGTGGCGTAGGGCAGGGCGCGCGCTTTCTGCCACAGCGCCCAGTAGAGCAGAGCGGTGGCGCGGGCGTCATCCAGGGCGCGGTGGGCATTCTCCAGTTCGATGCCGACCTGAGTCGTCAGACTGTTGAGGTTGTAGCGCGGCGCTCCGGGCAGCAGCACCGAGGCCAGATCGTAAGTGTCGATGCGACGGTTGTTGAGCAGGATATGGTGGCGTTCCTGCATGAAGCCCATATCCAGGCTGATGTTATGGGCGATGACCGGCGCGCTGCCGACAAAAGCGCTGATCTGCGGCAGCACAGCCTGGATGGATGGCGCGCTGATGACATCCTGCTGCTGGATGCCGGTCAGGTAGGTGACGTAAGGCGGAATTGGCACATCCGGGTTGACCATCGTCGAGAACTCGTCGATGATCTGCCCGTCGCGCAGGCGGACGGCGCCCACTTCGATGATTTCGTCGGTGGCTGGGTTCAGACCGGTTGTTTCCAGGTCCAGGGCTACGAGTTCGCCGCGCATAGTTTGCTCCGCTTCTGTTTGCGTCCGGTCTGTTGCAGGAAAGGCCCATGCAGTATAGCACAGGTTAAAACACCCCTGCCGGTAAAGGGCAAGGGTGCTCTGTGAAACGATGGGTTCAGGGCGAAACCGGATTTATTCGTCGGTTTCTGGTGTGGCTTCGGCGTCGGTCTCGTCAGTTTCTGGCGTGGCTTCGGCATCGTCGACTTCAGGCTCGGCGGTGACCTCTGGCCCGGCTTCGCCTTCAGCCGATGCTTCGATCTGCTGCGCCACAGCTTCGTTGAACAGTGATTGCAGCCGTTCGCGGATGGCGGGCAGTTCGGCGAAAGCTGGACCGGTCAGGCCGCTGCTCTGGAAGTTGTCGTAGTTCTCGTCGGCGAACATGTACCACAGCACGGACTGGACCTCGACGCGGGCCAGGGCCGGCTGCGCGGCGATCAGCAGGCGCGGGGCGGTGTAGGCATAGGTGCCGTCGGCGATGGTGTCCTCGGTGGGGGCGATACAGCCCGAACCGGCATCGACGGCGACCAGTTGGAAGCCTTCCTGCTCGTTATCGAGGACGCGCTGGTATTCGGCCCAGCTCATGTAGGTGAGAGCGCCGCTGGCGTTGCTGACAGCAGCCGCGCGATACAGCGGGTCGGCGCGGGACTCGGCGACATCCGGGCGCTGCGGCAGGTCGAAGCCTTCCGGCGAGCGCAGCAGCATACCCGTGTAGCTCTGGCTGCCCAGCGGCGGCGCGACCAGAATCAGCGGCTCTTCGGGGAAGTCGCCGCCGACCTGATCCCAGGTGGTGACGGTCTCCTCAGAGGTGGCGCTCCACACGGCCAGGGTCTGCTCGGTCGTCAGGCACTGGAGATGCTCGTCATCGCTGTTGGCCAGCATGACGACCGCCTCACGGCCCAGCTCGAACGTGACCGGGGTGATGTTGTTAGCAGCGCAGTTTTCCAGCGCTTCGTCAGACAGTTCGTTCTGGGCGGCCAGCAGTTGAATCTCGCCGTTGCACAACTGGCGCACACCGCGCGGCTCGCCAGCCAGGTCGAGGTTGATAGTCACGCTGGGGTAGGCAAGTCCAAACAGGGTTGTGACCTGGTTCAGGTAATCGAAGAGGACCGCCGCCCCGCCGACCGAAACCGTGCCGAACACTTCAGCCGGAATCTCGAATTCGGCGGTGTCGATGGCGAACTGACGCCCGGTTTCGCCATCGAGGATGGCCTGGTTAATGGCATAGCTGTCCGCAGAGGGGGCCGTGTAACCGGCAGCTTCGATCAGATCCGCCGCGTCGGGGTCAGCCAGCAGGCCGAGCAGGGTCGCCGGACCGGCCTGGTCCAGGCTGTCGCGGGTGGCATAGAGCAGCAGGCGCTCGACGTTGTCGTAGCGGCGGCTTTCGACCGCTTCCAGCGACGGCTCGACGCACTCGCCGAGCGCGTTCTGGACTTGGAGCAGGCGCACATCTGATTCGTCGCTGAGGGCGTTGAGGCTGACGACGCCCACCGCGCCCGGTGTGCTGCTGACGGCCTCGATGATAGCCGCCTGCGACGCTTCGACGTTCGCATCGCGGCGCAGGCCAACGCCACCGGCTACGCTGTCGATCAGGGCGAAGATGGCGCTGTCATCTGGTGGCAGATAAACCGTCAGCGGTTCGTCGGCAGCGCCTTCGAGGCCGGTATCGTCCCAGTTGGTGACGATACCCTGGGCGCTGGGCGCGAACAGGGCGTTAATGGTGTCCGGAGCCAGGCATTCGGCGAAGGTCAGGTCGGGGTGGGTGATGACCGCCATGATGTTATACCCGGCCAGAAATTCGGCGTATTCGATGCCGTTTTCCTGGCAGAGGACTTCTTCATCCGGGTTAATGGGCCGCACCGCGCCGGTGATGTCGGCTTCGCCCTGGCAGAATGCCGCCAGGCCGCCGGTCGTGCCCGTGATGCTGATATCGAGCGCGAGGGCATCCTCTGCCCCGTCCGCCAGTGCGCTTACGATATCGGCGACAATCCCGGAGCCGGTTACGGTGACGGGTTCTTCGTCCTGGGCAAAAAAAGTAGTTGGGCTGATGAAAAGCGCAAGCAGCACCAACAGTGCAGCCGCGCGCTGGACAGGCTTCATAAAAAGACTCCCTTACCGGTGTGAGTATCGTTATAATGGCACTCCGGGAAGATTGTACCCCCGCAAGCCCAATTGTCCAGCCGGATTTTCGCAGCAGGTATTGAATCGATGTCTCAGGAAGAACCGACGATTTACGAATTGGCGGGCGGCGCGCCGATATTTCAACGCTTGGTAGACGTGTTTTATGCTAAGGTCGAAGCAGACGAGTCGCTGCGGGCGATGTTTCCTGACGACCTGGAGCCGGGCAAACGCTGGCAGTTCCTGTTTTTGTCGCAGGTGTTCGGCGGCCCGACGACTTACAGCCAGGAACGCGGGCATCCCCGGCTGCGTATGCGGCATGGCCCGTTCCCGATTGACGAAGCGGCCAGCCGGGCCTGGCTGACGTATATGCTGGCCGCTGTTGATGAGGTAGGCATCCCGGAGCCGGCGCGCTCGGCGATGCGCCAGTATTTCGAGCGCGCCGCGCCGCACATGATTAACACGTACCGGCCCGGCATGGCCGGAGATGAGACAGACTGAATGAGCAAATCTCGCCGTCAACGTTACAAAAGCACGTATCCCCGGTCTGGCAGCGAACCGGCATGGCAGACGCTGGCCGCGCAGATGCTGGCGCTGCCGCGACTGGCACGTATTCTGATCGCGGCGATTGTGGCGCTGGTGACCGTGCTGGTGGCGAGTCCGGTGGTGGATGCCATCTACCTGCGCTATTTTTACACGCCGGATACGGTCATCGTGCCGTCGCTGGTGGCGGCGGGTCTGGGACTGCTGATGTACCTGGTGGGCTGGCGGCTCATCGTGGGGACGGTGGGCGCGAACAGCCCGATCAGCCGGGGTGTGCTGGTGTATATGGTCAGCGGGGTGCTGTTGACTATCGCCGCCGCTGTGTGGATGCTGCGTCTGATTGTGATGGGTAACGCTGCGCTGGTGTAGAAGTCGAACGACCGCGCAGCCGTGAGATTGACGAGGAAGAACCATGCGTAAGAGCGGGTTGCTCGTGTTCGTTGTACTTGGCATTGTGATACTGGCAGCCTGTGACAGTGGCGACGAAACGGTGCTGCCGACGCTGGCCTCAATCGACGATATAGCTGCGACGAGTACCGTTGTCCCGACCGAACCGCCTGCCGGGCAGCCAGCGGCTGACGATCCCACGCCGACGCGGGAGGCTTTGCGCCAGCGGCCCACGCTGCCGCCAACCTGGACGCCGATCCCGCCCACAGAGACGCCGACCCCGTCACCCACTGAGTTTGTGCCGACTCAGGTGCCGACGCCGATCCCGGAAATCGATGCCTGCGAGCTTTTCCAGGCGGACCCGGCCAGCAGCGACCAGAATATCCGCGTGGGCGATGCGCCGACCGTCGCCTGGACGGCACTGGCTGACGACAGCGTGCGCCTGTATCGCATCACCGTGCAGGATGAATTCGGGGTTGTGCGTCACCAGCGGCTGGTTGAAGAGACGACTTACACCATCCCCGCCAGCGCGTTTACGGATGCTATCCGTTATGGCTGGGAAGTGGCGCCGCTTGACGAACTGGGACAGCCGATCTGCCTGGGGCGTGGCGGCATGCTCGACGCGCGTAACTAGCGACAGCCTCAGGGATTCAGGATGTACTCCTCGAATGCCTCGGCGGTCCAGGGCAGGGCTGGCTTGAAGAAGTGGTCGTAGATGGCCTGCGCGTAAGCCCGAATCTCGTACTGGGCATCCGGGGCCATACGCAGATGCAGAAAGTGCATCAGGTTGTGGGCATCGACTTTGGCGACCCAGGTGTAGTACACGCTGAAACCGGGCAGGAATAAGCGCGCCATCTCTCTGGATATGCCAGCGTCCAGCGCCTCGTGATACAGCTCGTAGCTGCGGGCGTAGTGCTGGTCGAGCTTTTCCGTAAACGCGGCGCCAACATCTTCAGATAGCTCACCCGCGCTGGCCTGTTTGTTGTCTTTGGCCTGCATGCGCCAGACGCCGGGCATGTAGAAGTCATCTTCTTCAAAAGATGTATAACGCCCGGATTGCGCATTAAAATTCCATGTGCGATGCCGCGCCCACTGCCACCAGGTGACCAGCGGCGCTTTGACGCGGAACTTGAATTCGACCATCTCGAACGGGCTGGTGTGGCGGTGGCGCAGCAGATAGAAGAGCAGCTTCTTGTCGCGGTCGTCGCCTTTGCTCTCGCCCATAAAGCTAACGCGCGCCGCGTTGACAATCGCCAGATCGCCGGAGACACCGGCGGCAGGATGCGGCATCAGGTCCACCAGTTCGATCCAGCCCTTGTCCAGCACGTCAACGCGCCGTCCGATCAGTTCGTCACTCATGGCTTGCTCCTTGTGGTGAGGCGTGTTACATGAAGTATTCGAGCGCCAGGCGGATGCGTTCCTCGACCTCTGGCGGGGCGTCCGGTGGCAGCGCCTGGACTGCCGACTGGGCCTCGACGATGCTGTAACCCAATGCGACCAGCGCGTCGATGACGTCGGCGTTGGTGTCGTCGAAGCCGCCGGCGGGAATGGCGTCCAGGCCGATCGCCAGCTTGTCTTTCAGCTCAAACAGGATTTTCTGCGCCGTCTTTTTGCCGATGCCGGGCACGCGCGTGAGAATCTCCGGCTTGTCGGTGGCGACGGCGTTGCGCAGATTGTCGGCGTTGAGTGTGCTCAGAATGGCGAGCGCCACACGCGGCCCCACACCGGACACGGTGAGCAGCGTCTCGAAGAGGGCCAGCTCGCCGGCTGTTTCGAAACCGTAGAGGGCCATCACGTCCTCGCGCACCAGCAGATGCGTGTGCAGGGCGATCTCGTGGCCGGGTGGGCGGTGGAGCAGCGTCTGCGGCACGTAGACACGGTAGCCAATGCCGCCAACGGTCACAATGATCGAACCGCTGATGGCATCCGCACCGACGAACATCCCCTGTAGGCTGGCGATCATGGCTGTCGATCCCGTAGGCGTCTTATCCCAGTGAATTAAAGCGCATGCTGTGCAGGTCGGTGATGGCGACCGCTAGCGCGTCGGCGGCGTCGTCCGGGCGAGGGATAGAATCCAGGCCCAGCAGAATACGAGTCATCTCCTGCATCTGCGGCTTTCTGGCCGCGCCGTAGCCGGAGATCGACTGCTTGACCTCGTTGGGTTTGTATTCTGCTATGGGCAGGTTCATCCGCGCCAGCGCCAGCAAAATCACACCGCGACCCTGGGCAACGGTGATGGCGGTGGTGACGTTGCGAGCGAAGAACAGTTCCTCGACCGCTGCGCGATCGGGCTGGTGCTGTTCGACCAGCCGGGTGAGCGCGTCGAATATGGTGTTCAGGCGTTCCCACATCGGCGCGCTGGCCGGTGTGGTGATGGTGCCATAGTCAATCGCCTGCAGCGCCCCGTCGGCTTCCTCGCGCACCAGGCCATAGCCGATGGTGGCGGTGCCGGGGTCGATTCCCAGCGACAGCATCAACCAGCCTCGAAGGCGGCGGCGACCTTGTCGGTAATCAGCAGGTTAGACGACACCGACTGCACATCGTCCAGTTCTTCCAACTGCTCGATGATGCGCAGATTCTGCACGGCCTTATCCTGCGGAATATCGACCTCGTTCTGTGGTTCCCAGCGCAATTCGGCCTCGTCGGCGGTGTAGTTGGCGGCGATCAGCGCCTGATCGACGGCGGCATAGCGGTCTTTGGGCGTGTAGATGATAATGCGGCCTTCTTCTTCGATGACGTCATCGGCACCGGCTTCGGCGGCGACCATAAATACTTCTTCGAAGTCCAGGCCCTCGGCGTCCAGGACGAAGAAGCCCTTCTGCTCGAACTGCCACAGCACCGACCCCGCCGAGGCCAGGCTGCCGCCGCCGCGATTGAACACGTATTTGATGTCGGCCAGCGAACGGTTGCGGTTGTCGGTCAGCACATCGATGATGATGGCCACACCTTCGGGACCGTAACCCTCGTAGGTGATCTCTTCAAGCTGGCCGCCGTCGAGTTCGCCGGTGCCGCGCTTGATGGCCCGCTCGATGTTTTCTTTGGGCATGTTGGACGCTTTGGCTTTGGCGATCGCCAGTTTAAGCTTGGCGTTGGAGTTCTCGTCGCCGCCGCTCTCGCGTGCTGCGAGGGTGATGTCGCGGGCCAGACGGGTGAAGACTTTCCCCCGTTTGGCGTCTTCCGCGCCTTTCTTGCGTTTGATCGTTGACCATTTACTGTGACCGGACATGCTGATTGTCTCTCCAAATTTCCCATATAATCTGCATAATGAGTATTATACTCGACCCAAGAAAGCACGTCGAGATTGCGCCCAGACCGGTTTACGAGCCGGCAGCCGCGCAGTTGATCGCTGGTAGCCTGTTGGGGATATGAAAATTGGTCGACTCGGCGATAACATCTGAAGACCTGCACTACCGCGTCAGCCCGGAGCGGCTGGCCTGGGGTGTGCTGCTGATCGCCTTTGCGGTGTTTTGCTTTATCATCGTGGGGAGTGTGCTGGCGGTTCATCACTATGCGTTTCGCTCGTCGCTGCCGATGGACATGCTGCTTCAGGTGGGCAGCGGCACGGTGGGCGTCAAATTCCCGAACACCGCCGAGCAGGCGGCGACCAGCCAGCGCGACCTGACTGGCGACACGACGATTCGCACCACGACGACCGACCGCTGGTCGCAGGCGGTGCTGTCATTCCGGGATGACCGGGCGGACGAGTCGCTGGTGGCGACGGTGACGCTGAAGAGCGCGACCTCGCTGCACCTGCGCAGCGCCTCGCGGCCCCGTTTCGACTGGTCAACGTCGGTTTACTGGATCGAGATCACCGAACTGAGCGGCGAGATCGACGTCCGCATTTCCGATGTTTTCGCGCATCCGGTCGAGGTGTATGTGAGCACGACCAGCGGCGCGGAGATTCGGCTTACCAGCGGCGGAACGTACCGAATTCAGGCGCTCGATACCCGCGTCCATGCGACCAACGTAAGCGGCGAGGCGGTGATGATCGTCCCGGATCGCCTGACGGCGGTTTCGATCCCGATGGGCGAAGAAGGTGTGATCGACACCGAGACGAGCACTGTCGTGCGCCATCCAGCTTTGGTGGACCTGGTGGCTAACAGTGAACTGGCGACGAGCATGCCGGCGGCCAGCGCCGGCGAAGCACTGGCAGACCCGCCGTTCGTGTGGAACTGCTCCAGCGGCCCGCCGACCAACCTGCCCAGCGGGCGTTACCGGGCCGATGTCGCCCCGGATGGTCGGCGCGGCTTCCGGTTGGTGCGCAGCGAAGGGGCGGATACCAACGGTTACACCCGCTGCGAGCAAACCCTCGGTGAAGCACGGCAAGGTGTTGACGTGACAGGTTATGACTATCTGTCTTTGCAGACCACGTTGTACATTGATTACCAGTCGCTGAGCCTGTGCGGCGTCGATGGCAGCGAATGCCCGCTGATGGTGCAGGTGAAGTTCATCGATGTGAACGGCAACCCCGGCGAGTGGATTCACGGCATCTATGCCCGGCTGGACCCCGGCACCAACGCCCCGCGCCGCTGCGCGACCTGCCTGGATAACCATCTTCAGATTTACGAAAAGACGTGGTATGTCTACAACAGCGAGAACCTGTTTACGCTGTTCCAGGAGAGCCAGCGCCCGGCGGTGGTTACTGAGGTGGTTTTCTACGCATCTGGCCACCAGTACGATGTCTACGTGGACGAGGTGGCGCTGCTGGCGGGCAACCTGCAGGAGCTGACCGAAACGTTCAATGGCGACGATGAACCGGTGTTCGAAGTCGGGTGAGGCCGGTTCTGTCGCGCGTGCTGTTCTTTGCGTGGGCTTGTACGGGCTGATATACTGGCGGGGCATTGGGGTGCGCAGGAGTATGATGAGCGATGTTCGGGATTAACCTGGAAGACACCGGCAGCCTGTTTACCATCGGCGTGGTGTATGCCGGCATGGTGACGGCGGCCTTCTGGCTGGCGATGGTGATCTGGACCTATCGTGATATGCGCGCGCGCTCGCGTGATATGCTGGCTCAGATTCTGGTCGCGCTGATGGTTCTGGTGCTGACGCTGCCGGGGCTGTTGATCTATGTGTTCCTGCGCCCGCGCGAAACCCTCTCCGAAGCGTATGAGCGCTCGCTCGAAGAAGAGGCCCTGCTCCAGGAAATTGAGGAAAAACCAGCCTGTCCGGGCTGTGGCCAGCGGGTTCATCCTGACTGGCAGGCCTGCCCCAACTGCCACACGCGCCTCAAGCAGCCGTGTAGTCATTGTGGGCATCTGCTGGAGCTGTCATGGAACCTGTGCCCGTACTGCGCGACACCTCAGCGCGCCTACACCGAAGAGCAGCCAGCGCTGGCCCCGACCTACAACCACAGCGAACGGGCCGCCGAACCGGCGCAGCGTGTGTCGCTCACGCGGCGCTCTTCGACCCGCCCGCCGCGTGACGACCCGGACGAACTGGAGTTTATCGACGGCGACGAGTTTTAGCCGGTCTCAGACGGCATCGACGCCCTCAATGGTGTGAATCTTCAGCAGATTTGTCTGTCCGCCAATCCCAAACGGAACACCCGCGATGATAATCAGCGTGTCGCCGCGCCGTGCCAGACCTTCCTGGTAGGTGGTGCGGGTGATGACGCTCATCATCTCGTCGATGGTGCTGAACTGCGGCACCAGCAGCGGCATGACGCCCCACACCAGCGCCATACGGCGATAGGTGACTTCGTTGGGCGTGATGCACAGGATGGGCGTGCGCGGGCGCTCTCTGGCGACCTGACGCGCAGTGTAGCCGGTCAGCGTGGTGGTGACGATGGCGCGCGGATTGAGCATCTCCGAGATGTAGTAGGTGGCTTCGCTGATGGCGTCGGAGATGTTCTCGTTACTGCTCTGGTTAATGCGCACCACCGGCTCCCAGGCTTTGGAGCGATTGTGCCAGATATTCTGCTCGGCGATAGAGGCGATGGTGGCCATCGTCTCGACAGCGTCCACCGGGAAACGTCCGGCGGCGCTCTCGTTGCTGAGCATCACGGCGTCGGTGCCGTCGATGATGGCGTTATAGACGTCGCTGGCCTCGGCGCGAGTGGGCCGGGGTGAATCCACCATCGAACTGAGCATCTGCGTGGCGGTGATGACCGGCTTGCCGATCTGATTACACAGTTTGATGATGCGCTTCTGGTGGAAGGGGACTTCCTCGGCGGGGGTCTCCAGGCCCAGGTCACCGCGAGCGACCATAATGCCCTCGCAGTTGTCCAGAATTTCCTCGATGTTTTCCAGCGCCTCGTGCTTTTCGATCTTGGCGATAATGCCCGCTTCGCCGTTGAGATGGCGCATCAGCCAGCGCAGTTCGCGGATGTCGTCCGCCGAGCGGACGAAAGACATCGCCAGATAGTCGGTTTCTTTCGACAGGGCGAACTCGATGTCCTGGCGGTCTTTGTCGGTGATGGCTGACAGCGTCAGGTGGGCGTTGGGCGCCATGACACCCTTGCGCGAGCTGAGTTCGCCACCCAGCACCACACGGCAGATCAGCGAGCGTGCCGTCGTTTCCTCAACAACGAACTCCAGGTTGCCATCATCCAGCAGAAGCTGCATACCGGGTTTGATGTCGCGGACAAACTCCGGATGAGGCAGCGACACGATGTTGTTGGTGCCGTCTGCCTCATCCAGCGTAAGTGTGATGGTATCGTCTCTAGCCAGGGTGATCGGTTTCTCAACCGCGCCGATGCGGATTTTCGGTCCCTGGATGTCGCACATAATCGCCACCACAGATTTCTCTTCGGCGGCGACCCGGCGCACCGTGTCGATCGTCTCGCTGTGGCGCTCGTGCGTGCCATGCGAAAAGTTGATGCGCGCCACATCCATACCGGCCCGGACCATCTGGCGGACGTTGTCTTCATCCCATGATGCGGGGCCGATGGTAGCGACGATCTTGGTGCGTTTGTTGTATATCTGGCTAGAGACCATGCCAATTCCTTTCGTCTGTGCGTATCAGGCGGCGCGATGCTGATGGATGTTGCGCCTACCGACGCAGATTGGTAAACGCGCCCATACCAGCGTAGTGGGCCGCGCTGCCCAGTTCTTCCTCGATGCGCAGCAGTTGATTGTACTTCGCCACGCGGTCGGTGCGGGCCGGCGCGCCGGTCTTGATCTGGCCGGCGTTCATGGCGACCGCCAGGTCGGCGATGGTGGTGTCTTCGGTCTCGCCGCTGCGATGGCTGGCGACGACGGTCCAGCCGTGCCGCTGGGAAAGCTGGGCGGCGGCCAGGGCCTCGGTCAGGGAGCCGATCTGGTTGACTTTGAAGAGCAGCGAGTTAGCCGCTTTCTCTTTGATGCCGCGCTCGACGCGCTGCGAGTTGGTCACCAGCAGGTCGTCACCGACGATCTGGACGCGGTCGCCAATTCTGGCCACCAGCTTCGACCAGTTGGCCCAGTCGTTTTCGGCCAGGCCGTCTTCCAGCGAGATGATGGGGTAGCGCGAAACCCAGTCCGCCCAGAACTCGACCATCTCTTCGCCGGTGAGCTGCTTGCCTTCGATGGCCAGGTTGTACTTGCCGTCTTCGTAGATTTCAGACACGGCGGGGTCCAGGGCGATGAAAATCTGCTCGCCGGGGGTGTAGCCCGCTTTTTCGATGGCTTCCATGATGACATCCAGGGCGGCCTGGTTGGAACCCAGGCTGGGCGCGAAACCGCCCTCGTCGCCGACGTTGGTCGAGTGACCGCCCTTGCTCAGTACCTTCTTGAGGCTCTGGTAAATCTCGACGCACCAGCGCAGCGCCTCGGCGAAGGTGGGGGCGGCCACCGGCATGACCATGAATTCCTGGAAGTCGGTGCTGTTGGCGGCGTGCTTGCCACCGTTCATGATGTTCATCATGGGGACTGGCAGCGTGTGAGCGTGGATACCACCCAGGTAAGCATACAGTGGCAGCTCGGCGCTGTTGGCGGCGGCTTTAGCGACAGCCATCGACACACCCAGGATGGCGTTCGCGCCCAGCTTGCTCTTGGTAGGCGTGCCATCGAGCGCGATCATGGCCTCGTCGATTTCTTTCTGGCTGAGGGCCATCATGCCGATCAGTTCGTCGGCGATGGGGCCGTTGACCGACTCGACAGCCTTCAGAACGCCTTTGCCGCCGTAACGCTTCTCGTCGCCGTCGCGCAGTTCCAGGGCTTCGTGCTCGCCAGTGGATGCGCCGCTGGGCACAATGGCACGGCCAAAAGCGCCGTCGGTGAGGGTTACATCCACTTCGACGGTGGGGTTGCCACGAGAGTCGAGGACTTCGCGCGCCTGGATGTTTTCAATAATGGACATCGGTTTCTCCTTGTTACTTGATCCGTTGTGAATGAACGTCAGGCCAGTGCCTGCTCGTTTGCCGAGTAGTTGACAGGTTCTCGCTTCAGTACGATGTCTAATATTCTACACCCGCAGGCCGGAAATATCACGGTTGATGCCAAACCAAGTGGTGGATTAAACAGAATTTAACGCCTTTTTGTGCTGCCTGGACTGATTTACACAGACCATGCTGTGGGTTAAAATAGACCATCAGCATCGACTAACCGCAGAGTCCAGGATGAAGACCGATGAAAACCAGCCGCCGTGTGTACCTCGATTATTCCGCATCCACCCCCACCGATGAGCGCGTTGTACAGAAGATGGCCCCCTACTTCTCCGAAATATACGGCAATTCGTCGTCGTCGCACGGCTTTGGCCGGGCCGCGGAGAACGCCATCGAAGACGCGCGCGAGGTCATCGCCGATGTGCTGAACTGCAAGCCAGCGGAGATCATCTTCACCAGCGGCGGCTCGGAGAGTGACAATCTGGCGGTACGCGGAGCAGCCTGGGGGGCGCGGGCCGCGGGTAAGGGCAGCCATCTGATGACGACGCCGGTCGAGCACAGCGCCGTCACGCGGACGGTGAGCCAGCTCAGTGATATGATGGGCTTTGAGTCGACGCTGCTGCCGGTTGACCATGCCGGACTGGTGGACCCGGAGGACTTCGCCAGCGCCTGCCGCGAAGGCACAACTTTCGCCAGCGTGATTTATGGTAACAACGAGATCGGCAGCATTTCGCCGGTGCCGCAGTTGGCCGAGATGGCGAGGGCGCGCGGTGTGGTGCTGCACACCGACGCGGTGCAGGCCGCCGGTCAGCTTACGCTGGATGTCGAGGCGCTGGGCGTGGACATGATGAGCCTGTCGGCACACAAGTTTTACGGGCCGAAAGGGGTGGGCGCGCTGTACGTCCGTGAAGGCGTGGACCTGGCGCCAAGCCAGACGGGCGGCAGTCACGAGAGCGGGCGGCGCTCCGGGACGCATAACACGCCGTTCATCGTGGGCATGGCCGAGGCGCTGCGCCTGGCCTATGAGGAGATCGACGAACGGACGGCGCATTATCGCGCCATGCGCGACATGCTGATTGACGGCATCCTGGGTCGTGTGCCCGATGTCGAGTTGAGTGGTCACCCGCAGCAGCGACTGCCATCGCACGCCAGTTTTGTCTTCGACGGCGTGGACAGCAGCATGCTGCTGATGCACCTGGACATGAAGGGCGTGGCGGCCAGCGGCGGATCGGCGTGCAAAACAGGCAACCCGGAGCCGTCCACGGTGCTGCTGGCGATGAATTATCCGCACGAACGCGCCATCGGCAGCCTGCGGCTGTCGGTGGGGCGATGTACGACCGCTGAAGAAATCGAGTACGCCATCGACGCGGTGGTCGAATCGGTTGAGAAAGTCCGTAAGTTGAGGCGAGAGTTACCGTTGTGAGGAATAACGCAGATATTCGAGTGGTTGTAGCGATGAGCGGCGGCGTCGATAGTTCGGTGGCCGCCGCCTTGTTAGTCGAGCAGGGTTATGATGTCGTCGGCATGATGATGCGTCTATGGTCCGAGCCGACGGCAGCCGGCGGCGCGCACAACCGCTGCTGCACGCCGGAGCAGATGCATGACGCCCGGCGCATCGCCGACCGGCTGGGCATTCCGTTTTACGTGCTGGATACCCAGGATGTGTTTCGCAGCACGGTGGTCGAGTACTTCATCGACCAGCACCGCCAGGCGCTAACACCCAATCCGTGCCTGGAGTGCAACCGGCACATTCGCTTTACGCATCTGTTTAATAACGCGCTGGCGCTGGACGCCGACTATCTGGCGACCGGGCACTACGCCCGCATCGACCAGGGGCCGGACGGTCTGTTCCGGCTGCGGACCGGACTGGACCCGGCCAAAGATCAGAGTTATGTGCTGAGTGTGATGCAGCAGAAGCATCTGCGGCAGACGTTCTTCCCGGTGGGCGAGTATCCCAAGCCGGAAGTGCGCGAACTGGCGGCGCGTTTTGGTCTGCCGACGGCCAGCAAGCAGGACAGCCAGGATTTATGCTTCCTGGGCGACGGCGATTATCGCCGCTTCCTGAGCGAACACGCGCCGGATGTGATGAAACCCGGTCCCATCGTCCTCAAGGACGGCACGGTGATCGGCGAGCACAGCGGGCTGGCCAATTACACCATCGGCCAGCGTAAGGGGCTGGGCGTGACCTACAGCGAGCCGCTGTACGTGCTGGCGACGAATCCGTACCATAACGCGCTGGTGGTGGGCACACGGGACCAACTGGGCCGCGATTCGCTGACGGCGAAGCGCATGAACTGGATCAGCGGCAGCGCGCCCCCGGAACCCATCCGGGCACAGGTGAAAATTCGCTATAAGGCGCGCGCGGTCCGGGCCTGGGTGGAACCGCTGGACGATGACCGCATCGCCGTGCGCTTCGACGAGCCGCTGCGCGATATCGCGGCGGGGCAGGGCGCGGTCGTCTATGACGGTGACGTGTGCCTGGGCGGCGGCATCATCGAGCGGCCCGCTAACGACCAAGCAGAAAATCGGTCACCGGCACACGATACAGCAGAATAATGATGGTCCCGGCGACGATGTAGGGTCCGTAGGGCAGCGCGGTGAAGGCGCTGTAGCGGGCGCCCATCAGCCGCCGCGAGATCAGGTAGAAGATCGCCCCAAACGCCCCCAGAAATACGGTGATGAACAGCGCGAAAATCAGCGCGCGCCAGCCCAGAATCAGACCGGCCAGGGCGGCCATCATCACGTCACCGTAGCCGAAGGCCACTTCTTCGATCTCCTGGCCGCGCAGTTTGCCCATGATATACGTGAACAGAAAACCGCCGTTGTACATCAGGAAGAAGATGCCGAAGCCCGCCGCGCCACCGATGAGCGCCTCGACAATGCCTGGCGGGTAGGTGGTGATGGCGGCGTCCAGCACGGCCAGGGCCGCCGCCGGGACGATGACGACGAACAGGATTAGCTTGTGTTCCACGTCGATGACGATAATCAGGGCGAAGATGGCCATATAGACCAGCCAGAATATGAGTTGCAGCAGGTCTACGCTGCCCTGGTCGGGATTCTGGTTGATCTGCTGGCTGGCGATGAGTGTCAGCGCCATCAGGCCGGCGGTCAGCAGTTCGGTGAGTGGGTAGCGCCATGAGAGTTTGACGCCCTGTGGTGAAACCCGGTTGCCGGTCAGGAAGGCGGTGATGCCCAGCCAGGCGATGGGCGGGCGCGGTTCGTCGTCCTGGCGGGCGAAGGCCTGCGGATCGTCCACACCGGCGACTTCGTGGCGGACGATGCGCTTCTTCTGCGGGCTGACGTAACGCGGCAGTCGAACCGGTCGGCGCAGGGGCAGATCGTCGGCCAGGACGTTTACAACCCCACCCGCCAGCAGACCAATCAGCACGACGACGATAAGTTCAACGATCATAATGACCTTTCATGGGATGGGCGGTGCCGGTGGCAGCAGATAAAGAGAAAGCGCGATCAGCAGCACGAAGGCCAGCGCCGCGCTGGCGAGAACAGCCGCTGTCTGGGCGCGACTGCCGCTGATAGCGGCGTCTGGTGGCTGGGAACCGATATGCAACTCGACCGGTGTCACGCGCCCCGGTTGGTAATCCCAGGCGGCGAGCTGCGCCCGATGTTCCGTCAGTTCGACCAGCACATGCAGACCGTCAGGCCACTGACGCTGGTGGTGTTCGGCAGTGGTGGGAACGGGCGCGCCCGCCGGATGCGCCCGGTACCATGCCAGCGTTTCGAGCGAATTGGGTGGCTCTGGCGTCAGATGGCAGCCGTCTGCCGCTGGAATGATCGCCAGCGCCTGACAGCCGCGCCCTGCGATCAGACCACAGGCTGGCTGTGGAGTCTGCTGGCGCACATGGCCGATGATCGCCTGCACCTGCTGCTCGGTGAGCCACAACACAGCCATTTAATCTGAAGTCTCGTCTGCCTGCTCTGACGGGATGACAAAACCGACGATGTGCTGGTCCTGCGGTGGCGATTTCGTCTCGTAGAACAGGTCCGCCGTCAGCGAATAGGCTCCGGCGGGGTCGTTGGGGCTGCGCAGGTGCATGGTGAACTCCATCGAGGTGTGCATGGTCTCGATGATGTCCAGCTCGCTGACGACGTTATCATCCTCGTCGCGCGCGACCAGCACCAGATTGGGGCGCTCCTGGAAGGGAGTCACCTTGATGACGATAAACACACGCCGCCGGTCCGGGTAAGGTGTAACCGTCAGCTCTTCGATGCGAATCTCGTCTTTGGGCTTGGGAACCTGATCGTTGTTGTTGAAGAATTGAATGTCCATGCGCTTATTATATCAA
>CAZXCK010000020.1:33762-43656 GCA_964639225.1 uncultured Anaerolineaceae bacterium
GGCCTGCTGTTTGAGTCTTTGCAGCGCGTCCAGGGCGGTCTCAAACTGTGCCGCTGGCACCAGCAGATGATCGCGCGAGAAGGCGGCGTAAGGCAGCAGACTCACGCCAGTTTCGCTCAGCGCGCTGCTGACGGCGGCCATGAATCCGACCAGGTCGGGATCAAGCTCGACATCCAGCGTGAGCAGGCGGTAGGTCTGCGCGGCGATCTGATGGCCGCGCAGGCGCTCGCCCAGTTCTTCCAGGGCGAAAGCTGGCAATACCAGGGTGATCTCGTCCTTGTCGATGAGCAGCCCGGCGAAGGGGCCACCCAGTTCGGCGATGACGCCTGCCGCTGCGGTGATGGCGCGCGGATGCAGCTTCACCAGGGCGTAATCCTGGTCGTCGGTGGTGAATCTGGCTGCTGCCAGCGCCTGCTGGACGGTCTGTGACATGGTGTACTCCGAGCCGGTGCCAGTGCGGCGGTCATTCGGCGCGGTGGTGCCGGGGTGTGCGCCGCATCGGGCAATCGGGTATTATAAGGTCGAATTTAGCGTATCACGTTCCGCTGGCGGCGGCAATATTCGGCTGCCGGCATATCAGAACAGAGAGGGTATTTTAACTTGGGCGCTCATGAACAGGGAGTCGATGCGACCGAAGGCCGCTGGCTGGTGATTCCGCGTGTGCTGTGTTTTGTCCTCAACGGCGACGATGTGCTGCTGATGAAGCGCGCCCCCAACCGGCGCATTTTCCCCAACCAGTACAACGGGGTGGGCGGTCACATGGAGAGAGACGAGGAACCGATCACGGCGGCGCGTCGTGAGATTCTGGAAGAGACCGGGTTGCAGGTGCGCGACCTGTTACTGCGCGGTGTGCATAACATCGACGTGGGCGAGCGCAATGGCATTCTGATGTTCGTCTTTACGGCGATAAGCGACTCGCGGGCATTTGTCGATGAGGGAGTAGAGGGGACGCTCCACTGGGTGAAGCGGGACGCGCTGCTGTCGCTGGACCTGGTCGAGGATTTGCCGCTGATACTGCCCCGTGTGCTGGCGATGGGCGCTATTGAACCGCCATACTTTGCGCACGTGAGTTATGAAAGTAATGATAGCTTGCGTATGCAAGTTGGCAGCTAATGGAGCATCATGCAAGTGAGTGATAACAAGAACAATCATCAGGACGACTACGACGCCATCGAATACGTGGTGACGGTCAAACGCCGCAGCATCTGGCGGCGGCTGGGCTGCGGCCTGGGTATCATCGGCTGGCTGGCGTTTATCAGCCTGCCGATGATCTTTATCGTGCTGGCGGTGCGCGGCCAGATCACCATCCCCAGAGGCGGAGACATCCCCAACCCGGACTCGTATCCCCGTTTGCAGGTGCGTCTGGTGACGGAAATGGATTTTCGCGGGCTGAACATTACCAGTACAATGGTAGAGCGTGACGGCAGCGACGCGCTGTGTGTGCAGACGGATGTACGCTTTATGCTGTGGGAAGGTGAAGGCGACCCGGCGGTGTATTGCGAGTGTTACACCCGCGCCGATTCTGGCGCGGCCTGGGATTTGACGGAAGCGCGCGAGGGCGCCTGCGAATAAGGCAGCAGCGGACAGGCGGTGGCATGGATTTTTCATCGTTTGACTGGGGTACCATACTGCTCGTGTGCGGCCTGTTGTGCTGCGGCGGGTTCATCCTGAGCGTGGTGCTGACGTTTGTCGGTGGCGCGTTTGAGGTCGTGTTTGGCCTGTTGGGTGCCATCGGCGATGTGTTATCCGGCGGGCCGTCGGCGTGGTGCGGCTGTCTGGTGTTCGTGTTTGGCTGTCTGCTGTGCAGCGGTGCGTCGATTGCGGTCATCAGTCTGTTGCAGACCTGCAACACGCCGGATCGTGTGAATCTGTGCCGCTTTTTTGGTATGTAGTGGCTTAACCGGGAAGGTTTATGGCATCTATCCAACAGTTGAATGAACGCATCCAGCGCGAAGCAGCCGCCCTGCAGGTCGTCATCGAGGCCACCGGGCAGGTGATCGTCGGCCAGGATATGCTGATTAACCGGCTGCTGATCGCGCTGTTGTGTAACGGGCACGTACTCATCGAAGGGCTGCCCGGGCTGGCGAAAACACTGGCCGTGCGCACCCTGGCGGCGACGGTCAATGTGAGCTTCCAGCGGGTGCAGTTTACGCCGGACCTGCTGCCCGCCGACCTGATCGGCACCCAGATTTACAACCCGCGCACCGGCGAGTTTACCGCCCGCACCGGCCCCATCTTCAGTTCGATCATCCTGGCCGACGAGATCAATCGCGCTCCGGCGAAGGTCCAGTCGGCGCTGCTGGAAGCCATGGAAGAACGCCAGGTGACGCTGGGCGACCATACCCATCGTCTGCCGGACCCATTCATGGTGTTGGCGACGCAGAATCCGATTGAGCAGGAGGGCACCTATCCGCTGCCAGAAGCGCAGCTCGACCGCTTTATGCTCAAGGTGGTGATCGGCTATCCCAACCGCGCCGAGGAACGCCAGATTGTCGACCGCATGGCTGCCGGTCCGGTGGCCGCACCAGAGCCAGTGATGAAGCCCGAAGCCATCGTCCGGGCGCGGCAGGTGGTGAACGCCATCTATGTCGATGACAAGGTCAAGGATTACGTAATCGACGTGGTGTTTGCCACGCGCGAGCCGTCGGCCAACGGACTCACGGCGCTGGAGCCATACATTCAGGTGGGCGCGTCGCCGCGCGCGACCATCGCGCTGGTGCGGGCGGCGAAAGCGCACGCCTTTCTGCACGGTCGCGGTTACGTGACGCCGGAAGACATCAAAGCCATCGCGCCGGATGTACTGCGCCACCGCATCGTCGTGACCTTCGAGGCTGAAGCCGAGGACGTGACCAGCGATCAATTGGTGCAGCAGATTCTGAGCCGGGTGAAGGTTCCGTAGTATGGCTATGATCGAAGCCGAGACCCTGCGTCGTATCCGCCGCCTGGAGATGCGCACCCGCCGTCTGGTCAACGAGTCGTTTGCCGGCGCGTATCACTCGGTGTTCAAAGGGCGCGGGCTGGCCTTCGAGGCGGTGCGCCCGTACCAGCCCGGCGACGACGTGCGCGACATCGACTGGAACGTGACCGCCCGCAGCGACGAAGCCTACGTCAAGCGTTTCGCCGAGGAGCGCGAGCTGACGGTGATGCTGGTGCTGGATACCAGCGCGTCCTGCCTGTTTGGCACGGTCAACCGGCAGAAGCGCGACCTTGCAGCGGAGATCGGCGCGGTGCTGGCGCTGTCCGCCGTGAGCAACAACGACAACGTCGGCCTGCTGGTGTTCAGCGACCGGGTGGAACAGTTCGTCAGGCCGCGCAAGGGACGTAACCACGTGCTGCGTATTATCCGCGATCTGCTGGCGGTGCGCCCGGCCCAGCAGGGCACCGACCTGTCATTGGCGCTGCGCACGGTCAACCGGGCGCTGCACAAACGCGCCATCATCTTCCTGATGTCCGACTTTCTACTGAATCCGCAGGAGTACGCCCGCGAGCTGGTCGCTACCAGCCGCCGCCATGACGTGATCGCGCTGGTGCTCAGTGATCCGCGAGAGCGACGCTGGCCGGACGCCGGTCTGGTGGCGCTGCGTGACGCCGAGACCGGTGCCGCTTACCGGGTGGATACCGGCTCGGCGCAGTGGCGGCGGCGCTTCGAGCAGCAGGCGCGGCGCTTCGGGCAGATGCGCGACGCGACTCTGACCCAGGCCGGGGCGGACCGGATTGATCTGCCGGTAGACGTGGACTATGTGCAGGCGCTGACGCAGTTCTTTCAGCGACGAGCGCAGCGTCTCAAGAGATAGATTTGATGCTGAGAAGTCTGCTGCTGGTGGGCGTGCTGCTCGGTCTGTGGACCGGGCCGGCGGTCGCCCAGGATGCCGAAGTCACACCCGAACCGGCCAACCCCGTCGAATCGCTGATAAATGCCCGGTTTCTGGCCGATAATGTCACGCCGCTGGTCGGTGAGCCGGTTCCAATGGAACTGGTGGTCGAGGTGCCGCCCGGCGTCGAGGTTGTCGAGTGGCCGGAGTTTCCAGAGGACTGGCCGCCGTTCATGGTGCGCGAGGTTGGCCCGGTGGAGATCGACGAGCGCGGTGGTGGCGAGCAGGTCTACCGTCAGGCGCTGACCGTGATTCTGTGGGAACCGGGCGACCGGCGCACGCCGGACTTGTTCATCGGCTATCGCTCCGCTGCGCTGGATCCCGACGAAATCTACCGCATCCCGGCGCGCCCGCTGTTTTTCACCGTGCCCAGTGTGCTGGAAACCACCGACCTCAACGTCCTCGACATCCAACCGGCGCGCGCGCCGCTGGGGCTGTTCTACGTGCCGCCCTGGGTGGTGCTGCTGGTGGTCGTGTCGGTGGTGGGCAAGGGCTGGTATGTGTGGCGCTGGCGACAGCGGCGGCGCGCGCTGGCTGCGGCCCGCCGGGCGCTGGCCGAACAACCAACAGCCGGTGAATCGGCGATGGCGGCGCTGGCCCAACTGCCGGATGGCGGTCCGCGTGGCGTCTATGAGCAGGTGGCCGATGTGCTGCGCGTCTACCTGCAGGCGCGCTTCGGCATCCCCGCGCTGGATATGACGACGCTTGAAATCCGGGCGGCGCTGGCGGCGTTCCCGGAGATGGAGCCGGAGCACACCGACGAGGTGGCGCGCCTGCTGGAACAGGCCGATCTGGTCAAGTTCGCCGAGGCCGCGCCCGGTGAACGCTCGGCGCAGCGGGCGGTCGCGGCGGCGGTGCGCTGGCTCCAGGCGGTCGATCCCGGTCTGCTGGTCAGCGCGGAGGACATCGAGTAGCGCCTATGGAATTTCGCTTCGCTTATCCGCTGGCGCTGAGTCTGCTGGCCCTGCTGGCGATCTTCATCGTGCCGCGTCTGGCGCGCTGGCGTCCGCAGTCGGGACTGATGCAGTATTCGGATACGCGCCTGTTCGCCGGGCTGCCGGTGAGCGGGCGGGCGCGGCTCTACTGGCTGCCGGATGCCCTGCGTCTGCTGGCCTGGGTGCTGCTGGTGTTTGCGCTGGCCCGCCCGCAGACCGGCAACCAGATTGAGGTGCTGCGCGGTCGCGGCATCGACATGGTGCTGGCGCTCGACATCTCCGGCAGCATGGCCGCGCTGGACTTTGAGCCGCTCAACCGGCTGGAAGCGGCCAAGATGGTCATGGCCGATTTTATCGACGAGCGCGAGTTCGACCGCATCGGGCTGGTGGTGTTCGCCCGCACCGCCTATCATCAGGCGCCGCTGACGCTGGATTACGGCGTGCTGACGACGCTGCTGGATGAGGTGCGCATGGTGACCGACCTGCGCGGCGGCGCGCAGATGCTGGATGGCACAGCCATCGGGCTGGGCATCGCGTCGTCGGCCAATCTGCTGCGCGACGACAGCACACCCAGCCGGGTGATTATTCTGCTGACCGACGGCGCCAACAACGCCGGCCTGGACCCGATTCTGGCGGCAGAAGCGGCGGCGGCGCTGGACATCCGGCTTTATACGATTGGTATGGGCGCGCCGGGCATGATGGCGCTTCCCATCGGCGACGGGGATATCCAGATGGTCGAAAGCGACCTGGACGAGGATGTTCTGCGGCGGATCGCGGACATCGGTGGCGGGCTGTACTTCCGCGCCGACGACACGCCCGGCCTGCGGCAGATCTACCGCCAGATCAACACGCTTGAACGCTCCGATGTGGAGCGGCGTGTGCGAGTCCGCTGGCAGGACCAGGCGGCGCGTCTGCTGCTGATGGCGCTTCTGCTGATGCTGCTGGAACGCGGTCTGCGCCGGTCTGTTTTACAAACCATTCCGTAGATGAGATAAGCTGCTGTGTTTCTGAACCCGGGTGTGTTGGTTTTGCTGCTGCTGGTGCCGCTGGCGCTGGCGTTCTTCGTGTGGCACGACCGTGTCCGCCAGCGCGCTCTGCGGCGCGTCGGCCAGCCGGGGCTGGTCGGTGTGCTGGTCGCTGACATTGACGCGCGCCGCCGCTGGTGGAAGTCTGGCTTGTGGCTGCTGGCCCTGGCGAGCGTGGTGCTGGCGCTGGCGCGGCCTGTATGGGGCGTCGGCGAGCAGACGTTCGAGGCGGAAGGCATCGCCGTGCTGGTGGTGTTGGATGTGAGTGGCAGCATGGACGCCACCGACATCCAGCCCAGCCGCATCGAACGGGCCAAACTGGACGCACGTCGCATTTTTGAGAGCCGTCAGGGTGACCAGATCGGCCTGGTGCTGTTTGCTGGCGATGCCTTCGTCCAGTTCCCGCTGACCAGCGACACGCTGGCGGCGCTGGCCTTCCTGGACGCGGCCAACACGAATACGATTGCTCGACCAGGTACGGCCATCGCCAGCGCGCTGAGTCTGGCGCTGGACACGTTCGACTCGCGGCTGGCATCGGAGGCGGTCATCGTGCTCATGAGCGACGGCGAGAAACGCGACGACCGCCTGGACCTGGAACCGGTGCTGGACCGCGCCGTTGAGCAGGGTGTGCGGGTCCATGCCATTGGCTACGGCACGCCGGAAGGTTCGGCGATTCCCATACGCGACACTGAGGGCGACATCACCGGCTACCGGGTGGACCGCGCGGATAACATCGTCGTGACGCGGCTGGAAGAAGAAGTACTGGCAGACATCGCAGCGGCGACTGGTGGCAGCTACCAGCAGGCGACCGATTCCGGTATCGAGCTGGTGAATCTGCTCAACGATCTGAACGCGCTGCGCACGGCTGTCCTCGAAAGCCGGCAGGAAGTGGTGCGCGTGGAGCGCTTCAGCCTGTTTGTGCTGCTGGCGGTGATCGCTCTGGGCGTGGACATATTCCTGCCGGAGACTCGCAGAAGAAGGCAGACTGACGTATGAAAAGTGGCTGGATGGGTGTCGGGTTGCTGTTGCTCGGTCTGGCGCTGCTGGCCGGGTGCGCGGGCCTGCCGGAGCGCGTCCACACGGGCAACCGCCATTATCGCAGTGACGAATACGACCGGGCGCTGCGCGCTTATCAGGCGGCGCAGGTGATGGACCCCGACCGGCCCGAAGCCTACTACAACGCCGGGTCGGCGCTGGTGGGCCTGCTGGAATACGAACGCGCTGTCGCCGCGCTGGAACAGTCGCTGCGTTCGGCTGAGGGCGGCGTCGCGGTGAGCGCCTATTACAACCTGGGCAACATCTACTTTGAGATGGGCCGCTTTCAGGAAGCCATTCGGGCTTACCAGCAGGCGCTGCTGCTCGACCCGGACGCTGATGATGCGCGTTATAACCTCGAACTGGCGCTGCTGCGCTATGTTCCGGCCACGCCGACGGCTATCGAACAGCAGACGGAAATGGACGAGGACCAGACCGACCCCGACACGACGCCCACACCGGAGCCGGGCGGCATGGACGGTCCCACGCCCACGCCGCCGCCTATGGATGTCGATCTGACGGCCACTCCGGACAGCGGCGAAAGTGAGGATGGCGAGCAAGAGTCAGATGTCCCTTTGCCGCAGACGCAGGGCGAACTCACCGTTGAGCAGGCGGAGCGTCTGCTGGACCAGATTCAGCAGGACCAGGAAGCCCTGCGTGACTATTTTGAAGAACCGGCAGCGCCGGGCGAGCCATTGGAGAGTTGGTGACATGAGCGCGCGCTGGCTGATTATTTGTCTCATACTGGCACTCGCTTGGCCAGTCGTCGCTCAGGACGAGCCGGGTGAGCGCGATTTTATCGTCGAGGCGTCGGTGGACGACGCGACGCCCTACGTCGGCCAGCAGATCGAATACGTGTTCCGCTATTACGCGCACATCGTGCCGGAAGGCGGCCTGCGCGACCGTCTGCCGGACTTTCGCGGTTTCTGGCAGGGGCGGGTTTTTGACGCATCCGCCGGGCAGGTGGTGACGATTGACGGGCGGCAGTATGTCGTCGGCGAGTTAATCGTCGAGATTACACCGCTGCGGGCGGGCCGTCTGGTAATCGAACCGGCGGCGCTCATCGTGCCGGAGACGCTGTTTGCTTCCCAGCAGGAACTGGAAACAAATGGGGTTGAGGTCAATGTCTCCCAGCTGCCGCCGGGCGCGCCGGATGGCTTCGATGGCGCGGTGGGCCAGTTCTTCGCCGATGCGCAGGTGGACCGGACGACGCTCACGCTGGGCGAACCGCTGACTCTGCGCCTGTCCGTAACTGGCTCCGGCGATCTGCAGCGGCTGCCGCCGCCTGACCTGGGCCTGCCCGATGACTGGCGCGTATTTCTGAATCCGCCGCGCTACACGGCCAGCAGTGTAACTGGCGTGCGCCTGGGTGAAAAACGCTTCGAATGGCTGATTATTCCGGCGCGCACGGGTACGCTCAGTCTGCCGAGTGTCGATCTGGTCTATTTCGACCCGGATGCTGCCGAATACCGCGTGACGCGCACACCGGAGTTTACGCTGAACGTGTTCCCTGGCACGGACAACCGGACGACGCTGCCGGTTCCATCGGGTGGGGTCGCCGAGGACCGGTCGGCGCTGGCGCTTAAGCCGGTGGCTGCGCTGGCGATCCCGACAGAAGCCGACATCCCCTGGCTGCTGTGGGTCCTGGGTCCACTGGTGGCGGCGGGGGGCGTCGCATGGCGGTTTGGGTGGCGGAAGTGGCGGCGCTGGCAGGCGGAAAGCCGGCGTCGAATGGCGCTTCGCCACGCATTGATGGCGCTCGCCAAAGCCCCGGCGGAGCGGCGATCGGCTGGGTTGCTGCTCGGAGTCGTGCGGCGTTACCTCAACGATCGCACCGGCGCCGAACTCACCGCCGTTGATGCGAATACGGTGCGGCATGTGCTGGCCGGAGCGGGGGCCAACGATGAAGCTGCCAGTGAGATGGCGACCATCATTGAGCGTGTCGACGCGATGCGCTTTCTGCCGCCGGGCGCGGTCGATGACGTGCAGGGACTGATCGAAAGGCTGGTGTCAGCGCTGCGACAGGTGGACGCATGCCTGGACTGATGCGCGCATGGTGGCGTGTGTTGCTGACGCTGACTGTCATCGGGCTGGTGGTGGCCGGCCCAATGGTGGCTCAGAACGGCGACCCTGCTGAGCTGGCGCGCGAAGCCGCCGCCGCTTATGACATGGGCGATTTCGAGGCGGCGGTGACGCTGTTCGAGGCGGCGATTGAGGCGGGCGGCGCGCATCCCGTGTTGTATTTCAACCTGGGCAACGCCTATTACGAGGCTGGCCAGTTGGGACCAGCTATGTTGAGCTACCGGCGGGCGGCGCTTCTGGCTCCGCGTGATGCTGATGTGCGCGCTAATCTGGCGCTGGTGCGCGCGCTGCGCGTCGATTTTCAGGGCGACGAGGCCAGCATCATTGACCGGCTGGCGACCCTGAGCGCAAACTCACTGACGCAGGTTGAACAGAGCATCCTGACGTTGATGCTGTGGACGCTGTGGTATGGGGCGGCGGCGGTGTGGGCTTTGGGCTGGCTGCCGCGCCGCCGCGAGATCAGTATCGTGCTGGTTGGTGGCGCGTTGATCCTGGCGCTGGCGGTGAGTCTGCTGCTGGCGCGGCTTTACACAGACGCGGAGCGACCGCCGGCGGTGGTGCTGGCCAACGTGGCCAGCGTCACCAGTGGGCCGGGAACGGAATATCTGGAAATCTACCGGTTGCACGCTGCCGCCGAGATGCGCCTGCTTGAGTTTACGGACGGCTGGGCGCGTTTTGTGCTGCCGGATGGACGGCAGGGTTGGATCGCGCTGGACAGTATCGAGCGGGTACAGGGCTAACCGTCCTTGATGGCTTTGGCCGCACGCAGTAGATCGCGCACCTGGCTTTCCTGCGCGTCGATTTGTTCTGTCGATCTGAATTTGATGTGGCGCAGGCGTTTGCCGGTCCCGCCCAGCAGACCGTGCGGGTCTGGCAGGTCGATGCCGTCTACAAAGCCGAGGTTCACCGAGTCCTTGAATGGGGCGATATAGACCATACCGCCTT
>CAZXCK010000021.1:0-41458 GCA_964639225.1 uncultured Anaerolineaceae bacterium
GATCCCTGGGAATGTTCCCGAATAGGCGATGATGTTTCGCAACTCCAGTGCTATGACATGCTGGCTGATGCCATGCAGAGACGCTGCCAATATCTGACCGGTGACGCCGAGGCAGCCTGCCTGCTGGATGCGGCGGTTACCGTCGGCAGCGCCGAGCTATGCGCCAGCATTCCCGCCGAACATGATGCGCAGCGCCGGTCCTGCGAAGCGCGCATCTTGCAGGATACGGCTCCATGCCAGAGCCTCAGCGATGCAACCCAGCGCCAGGCCTGCTGCGTGATCTTCCAGGCAGATGCCGACCAGTACGCTGCCTGCATGGGCGATCAGGAGGTGGCCAGCAGCGACCAGCCCAATGACGAAGATGAAACCCTCACGCTGGGCGAGGTGCTGGGCACTGAAGGCTCCGGTGAGGATGACGGGCAGTACGGCGCGTTCGGCCCACCACCTGCTGCGCCCAGCCTGGATTACCTGATGAATCCGGCGTTCTACGCGGAGTATGCCTGCGAAGGACAGGCAGAACGCCCGCGATTCATTGCCAGCGAGGGGCACTTCTTCTATTCGATTGACACCGGGCGCAGTTATCCACTGCTGAGTAATCTGATCGGTGTCATGATTGACCAGGGACATGAAGAGTTTACGATGGCCAGTTATTTTGTGCTGGGGACTCCCGGCCTGTGGATGCCGCTGGATGGCAGTGTGTACAGTCTGCCCGCTGTCACCGAACCCTGGGCCACGGATGCCGACAGCTTTGACCGTTATTCGGCACTGGACCTGCGCCCATCAGCGGAACCCCTGACGGTGATGGGAAACACACTGGATACGATACGTTATGAAGGCAGCTACACCGAGGAGGTCGTCATCGACAGACGCAACAGCACATTCACGGACGGGTATTACAGCAGAGCACAAATGTTTGTTTTTCGAGCCTGGTACGATCAGCGTACCGGCCTGCTGGTGAGAAGCCACTTGGAACAACAGCCGGTGTCCTGTGTCCGCGAGGGGGATTACGCTGACGAAACGTGCCCACAACCCATCGAGCTGATCTGTACACTGGCCGATACCAGCCTGCCGCTTGGGCGCTGATTTGCGTCCACAAAAACACGTATCAAGCGTGTTTCAGGGTTAAGTCTGGCCGATTATCTGCTGCGCCATCCCAATGCGGGGTGGCGCAGTTGTTTTGTTGGCCAACTCTTTCTGCAACATGTATGATTTGTTGTAACGCTTCTGTGATGATACGGTTGCGCTGGTTGTCTACCCTATGCGATGGACAACAAAGCGGAACGGTATTCCCGGCAGCGAGTCCTTATATACCACACCGATAGACAGACAGGGAAACGACATGAGCACGGCAAGAAGTCACGAGATTGATTATCAGATATTTGGTGATGACCTGCAATTTGTGGAAATCGCGCTGGACCCTCAGGAGACCGTCATCGCCGAGGCGGGCGCGATGATGTACATGGCCGAAGGCATCACATTTGAGGCTAAACTGGGCGACGGAGCCAGCGAGCGCGGCGGCGGCTTCCTGGGTGCGCTGGGCAATGCCGCCAAACGGGCGATCACTGGCGAGTCGCTGTTCCTGACGCACTTCACTAACGGGTCTGGCGTCAGGCAAAGCCTGGCCTTCAGCGCGTCGTACCCTGGCAAGATCATCCCGGTGGACCTGCGCAGCGTGGGCGGCGAACTCATCTGCCAGAAGAGTGCCTTCCTGTGCGCGGCGATGGGCACCAAAATCGACATCGCCTTTAACAAGAAGCTGGGCGCGGGGCTGTTTGGCGGCGAAGGGTTCATTCTACAGCGTCTGGCTGGCGACGGGCTGGTGTTTGTTCATGCGGGCGGGGCCGTCGTCGAGAAGCAGTTGAACAACGAAAAGCTGCTGATCGACACCGGCTGCGTGGTCGCCTTCGAGCCGGGCATTGACTACGACATCCAGCGCGCCGGCAACATGAAGTCGATGTTCTTCGGCGGTGAGGGTCTGTTCCTGACGACACTTTCCGGGACCGGGCGCGTCTGGTTACAGTCGCTGCCGTTCTCGCGGTTGGCGGACCGCGTGTTGCAGAATCTGCCGCCGATCAGAAAGACGGACTAGCCCTTCGGACTGACGGCGATTGCGACTGGTGGGTGTTTCTGCTGTTCGCGCTGGTCGCAATCGCCGGTATGGCCAGGTTGATACATGGGCATTTTCACCAGAAGATGCGGGACAACCTGGCCACAGACACATTCGACGAAACTCGCGGCGAAGTACGCCTCTACAGCATGGAGACCCGCATCTCGACGGTCGGCTGGCGCTATGTGCTGTCTGTCGGCGATTGGGCGTTCTGGCTCACGAAGCAGCAGTATCAGCGGTTAAACGACAGCGGGCTGCACGGTCAGCACGCGGTGGTGAATTACATGCCGATGTCGAAGTGGATGATCTTATCGATTGAGTTGTTACAGGTGGGTTGAGGATGTCGTCATCAGGTTACATGGACAATCTTGCGGACAGCTTT
Organism: uncultured Anaerolineaceae bacterium; assembly: GCA_964639225.1. Lineage (GTDB taxonomy): Bacteria > Chloroflexota > Anaerolineae > Aggregatilineales > Phototrophicaceae > CAZXCK01. The sequence goes on from CAZXCK010000021.1 coordinate 2,490, forward strand.
ATGCCGCGTAATCGCGTCTTCTTGCTCAACCCGGATAACGCCGACGTGCTCACCGGCGAACGTCGCACGCACTACCCGCCGCCAGAACCTATGAAGCCAATTTTGAAGGTGCTGATCGTGCTGGGCGGACTGATCTACATCGTGCTGACGGTGGCGTCTGTCGTGTGGATGGTGACCAGCCTCTCCGACTGGTGGGCGCTCGAACAGCGCGGTGGCATCGTCCAGGCACAGTTGATCGACCGCTATACGGAGTTGTCGCACACCAACGTCGGCTTCAGGCGTACGGTTACGACCTACTACTGGCGCTACAGCTTCGAGGCCGCCGACGGCCAGACGATCGAAGGCAGCACCCAGGTGAGTGAAGCGCTGTACCAGGACGAATACGAGTTCGGCAAGCCGGTGCAGATCATCTACCTGAAGGATAATCCGTCCGTTAACCGGTTGGTGCAAGCTGGCGCGCTGGGTTTTCCTCGATTGCAGTTGATTGCCGGTGTCTTTTTTGGATTGTTATTTATCTTCATGGTGTTCGCGCTGTATCGAGAGGTGCATGTCCGGCGTCAGTACAACGATAAAGGGCGCGTGATCTACGGGCGGGTGACCAGCGCTAAGCTAAACGCAGGCGAACCCAAAGGGGAATATGTCGCCACACTGTACCTCAATTACAGCTTCAGTTCGCCGACAACCGGTACGCAGATCAACGGGTTCGATACCAGGCGGCGCGATGATCTGCATGAGGTCAGCGTGCCGCGTGAGGGCAGCCGCGTCGCCATTCTGTACGTTAGTGATCGTCTGTACAAGGTGCTGTGATGGCGCGCACGGAAGACTCGCGGGGTGGGACGGTCGCGCCGCCGGTGTGGAATGCCAACCATCCGCGCACGCCGCAAGAGGCGGTCGAAATGGTCTTCAGGTTCACCGATGCGGACCTGCGCTCGAATCACCTGCGCACCCTGACTGACGCCCAGCGCCAGCGTATGCTGTCAAAGCACAAAGACGATGTGAGCCTGACGCGCAGCGCGCTGCTGGTGTTGACCGTCGTCGGCCTGTTGGGGAGCACCGGCGCGGCCATCCAGGAAGGTATCCCCCTGATCCAGATGTGGGGCGCGGTGATCTTCAGTATGACTGTTATTGCGGTGGTGGCGTATCTGATTCTCAAATACAGCAACAAACGTCTGGAACGCACCATCGACGCCAGCGAGGTGAAGCGCGCCGACGGCCCCATTCGGCTTATCGTCGAAGGGCACAAACCGCGCACACATTACTTCTGCGTTGGTTCGGTCAAGTTTGAGGTCAGCCAGTACGAGCATTTTCTGCTGCGCCGCGTTCCGCTGGAAGGCCAGCAGGCGAGAGTCTACTTTACCACGCCCTGGGTGTACGTGCTGTCGGTTGAGTTGCTGCCGTAAGCGCGACCAGGCGCTGCACCTTATGCGTCGTCTTGCTCCAGCAGCGCCATGATATCGGCCACCACCGCGTCCAGCGCCAGCGAGCGGCCCGCCTCAAGTGCCTGGTTATAACGATTGGCGTCCAGCACGTGCTGTATGCGCTCATTGAGTGTGTCCGACTGGCCGGGTTCGAAATACTGCGCCTGCTGCTGCATAACACCGGCCCAGATTGCCGCCTGTTCAACCCGCCCGGACTCAATCCAGGTTGCCACTGCCGCGTGAACTGCTTTGGCGTAGAAGTGGGCCGTTTTAAGTTGCATGGCGCAGGCAACCAGTTCCCGCAGCCGTGCCCGTGCCAGGTCCAGTTCACCGCGTCTGACATGGGCGTGGACAAGCGGCTCCGCCACAGTTGCCATACGGTTGACGTTCTCTTGTTCACGGGCGATGGCTATCGCCTCGTTGAAATTGGCTATGGCCGCTTCATCGTTGTTCTGCAGCAGATGCGTGCGCCCCAGTCCGGTCAGCGCGTTGATCTGTCCTTCAGGCGAGAGCGTCGCGCGGGTGATGCCCAGCACCTCTTCATAGCAGGCATGTGCTTCGTCCAGTTCGCCCAGCCGCCTTTTGACACTAGCCATCATGTTGAGCGCTGGCGGCATGAGCGCCAGGAAGCGCAGCCGCCGCGCGATCGCCAGCGTTTGGGTCGCATGATGCTCGGCCTGGTTGTACTCGTGCAGGTGGAGACACACGCCGCTCAGCGACAGGTGAGCGACGGCTACGTTAGCCTCGTCGTCAAACGAGGTTGCGCATTCCAGCGACTTCTGATGAAAATCGCGGCTGGCCACGTAGTCCCCACGAAAGAAGGCGATGTGCCCAAACCCGGACCACACGCCGAACATCTCTTCGGGTCTGTGTCCATCCAGCAGATCGCGGCTGCGTGTATACTGTTCCTCGGCTTCGTCGAATTTCCCCGTTGAAATGCTGATACAGCCCAACAGATACCATGCTTTGCCCAGCATCCATTGATCTCGCAGGTGCTCTCCGCAGTTCATAAGGCGTTCGGCGCAGTCATTCACAGCGTCCAACTGCTGCAGCCGCAGGTGATTTAGCCCCAGCATGTAGTTCAATTCCCCCTCGGCAGTCGGGTCCTCAAGACGCTGTGCGGCCTGGACCGCTTCGCCAAGTCGCTGGATCGTCTCGGCAGTGGTTTCCTGTGTGGTGACCGCCGCTGTCGCCGTCGAGTTGAAGGCGACGCACAGCCGCGCCCGTTCTTCTTCGCTGCCTGCCGCCGACCAGTCGCGCCACTGGTTGATCTGCGCCCAGTCTCGCTGAATGGCCTCAATCCAGTGCGTCCGGTTGCCGCTGCCGGGCTGCCTGATAGCTGAATTGGCCTGTTGCAGTTTTTTGAGATAGTGCTGCGCCAGGCGATACTGTGTCTGCTGAATAGCGGATACTGGCATAGCGGTTATGCTCCGAACTCAGTGTTGAGCAGGGCCTGCGCGTGCAACACCAGCAGGGCGTGCATCTGGAAACGGCCACCGCTGACCGGTTCCAGCAGGCCGTGACTCACCAGCCGCCGCGCCACTGGCCTCGGATCGTCAAGGTCCCAGGCGATGGCCATCGCCTCCAGGTCAAACGTCGCCGGTTTGGGCACGAACAATCCCAGCAGCGCAAACCGCTGCCGGGTCTCGGCATCGAGCATATCCGTGCTGCGACTGAGCAGCGCCGCCACCGTCGGCGAGGCATCACGACCAACCGTCAGCATATCGGTTGGTGGCTGGGCCTGCAGCAGGCTGGCACCGTTGCGTAGCTCTTGCAGCAGTTCACGCACACCCCAGCCCATGTGCGCCTCGGTGTGTAGCAGCCGCCCGGCGACGTGGATTGCCAGCGGCAGACCTTCCAGGTCTCTGACCAGCTCGCGGGCTTCGTCCGGGTGATTCTCGACCGTCTCCGGTGTGAGCTGGCGCAGCAGCTCCAGGCTGTCCGCCTCGGTGAGCACCGGCAGCCGGTAGACATCTGCCGATGTGGGTGCCAGTGCGACGGCCACGTCGAACAGGCGACTGGTCATCACGGTGGCGCACTGCTGGCCGCCCACGCGGAACGGTCGCACATGATCGACCTGCCAGACATCGTCGATGACCAGCAGCATCCGTTTGTCGCGGATAGCCGATGTCAGTTGGGCGCTGATGTCCTCGATCTTGCGTGTCTGTGACGCATCGCCGATGCCCAGCGCGTCGGCCCAGCCGGAGAGTTCGCTCAACAGGTTAGGCGTCTCGCCGAGCGACGTCCACAGTACGCCGTCCGGGAAATGCTGGCCGATCTCCTCATCGTGCGTCAGCATGGCGACCGTCGTGCTTTTGCCAACACCCGGCCAGCCATGAATGACCGTCAGCGGGCGGGCGATGTCGCCATACAGCCCCAGCCGCCGCTTGATCGCTTGCAGCGCTTCTTCGCGTCCAACCACCAGTGACGGCAGCGACGGCATCACACCGACTGCCTGTGAGGGTGTTGCGCCGATCTGCACGGTGATGGTGGTGTGGTCCTGGACAATCGCCTCATAGAGCAGGGTGGTCTCCTGCTCCGGCGGTGTCGCCAGTTCTGTGTCGAGGCGTTCGACGCACAGCTTGTACTGGCGCAGCGCTTCCGACCGCTGGCCGTTGGCCGCATACAGCCGCATCAACTGGCGGTGGGCGCTCTCGTCGAGCGGGTCGCTGACGATCCACTGGCGCGCATATCGAATTGATGTCACCAGTTGTTGAGCTTCAGCGAAATGCAGCGACAGCCGCCGCTGCACCTCGGTGTATTCGCGGCGCAGCCATTCGCGCTGCTGCATCTGCCAGTCCTCGAACTCGACGCTGTCGATAACATGAAAACCGTGCAGGAAGTCCGCGCGGTACAACTCGCTGGCTTGGATGTAGTCCCTCAGGTCATCGTCGCCGATGCTGCTGCTCTTTGCGTTGCTGCTGGCCTGTTTAATCAGCGATCTGAACGCTTTTACATCCACCCACACGGCATCATGATTCAGGCCGATGGTGGAGCGTTCCGCTTCGATCCAGGGGAAAGGGGCCGCCGTCGTCAGCGTGCTGAGGGTGCTGCGCAGGGCTGCCCGCGCCTGCTTCTGGCTGCTCTCTGGCCACAGCAGCGCCGCCAGCACATCGCGGCTCTGACGCTGTTCCGCCAGCGCCAGATAGGCGACTAACGCCGCCGCTTTACGCCGTTCGATCTTAATTCGCTGGCCGTTCACTTCAAGTTGGGGCGTTCCAAACAGAATCAATCGCAGGTCTGCCATGTCATTCCTTATGTGATGGTTCTGTTGCGTTTCTGTTGTTGACTATTCTTATCATATCAAAGTGATTTCGGGATTGTAACGCTTTGTCGGTAAGCGTTGAAGCGTCGGCCTGTAAATCAATATGCTGAGTTTGTCCGTTGTAATGAGATTGAGTGAGGTTGTAAGCCATGACGAACCATTATCCCCAGACGCAGGACTTCAAAGGTGATGTTACCCGACTTTCATGGCAGTTGAAAGTTTTTGTGGCCGCGCTGAAAATGATCGACCGTGTTTCGCCGGAATTGGTAGCGCGCCTCATGCTGACAAAATTCGTCACGCCGCGTCGTAAAAAGGACAGTGACTATGAAACCCGTCTGCCGGCTGGTGCCCGCCGCATCGAGGTGTTCCACAACCTGACCAAACTCACTAGCTGGACCTGGGGCGATTCCGGGCCGGCGGTGCTGCTGGTTCACGGCTGGGAAGGTCACACCGGGCGCATGGTGCCCCTCATCCAGCCGCTGCTGGACGAAGGCTATCGCGTGTTTACACTGGACGCGCCCGGCCACGGTCTGTCACCGTCCGCCAGGACGCACCTCATCGACGTCGGTTACGCCATCCAGGCGATGCTGGAACAGCACGGGCCGTTCTTCGGCGTTGTCGGCCATTCGTTTGGCGCGGCGGCGGCGACGATTATGCTGGCCCGCGAACCGCAGCTTATGCCTAAAAAGCTGGTGCTGCTGTCCCCCATGCGCGACCTCAGCCAGCACGTCGATATTTTCTCCAGCCTGGCGCAGTTGTCGCCTGCCGCCAAAGATCGCCTCACAGACCTGATCGCCAGCTATGTTGGTGTGCCTTTTGACCAGTGCAGCGCGGTCCGGGCGGTGCGCAGCTTACCCCGGCCCGGTCTGGTGATCCATGACCGTTTTGACCGGCTGATTCCCTACGATGTGGGGGCCGCTGTCGCCCACAACTGGCGCGGGGCGCGCTTTATCACCACCGAGCGCCTCGGTCACCGTCAGGGGCTGCGCAGCGTGGACGTGATCGAAAAGGTGCTGGATTATCTGGTACTCGATACGTCTATCGACATCTTCGCCCGGCAGATTCCCGGTACACGAGCAGTCTGAGCAGACAAAGAGTCGCCGAAGCTGCTACGATCGGTCGCCGTGTGATCGGCGGCCTGCTTTCCACACAGTGGAAAACAACGTTGTCAGTCTGGCCTGTGCATGGCTATGCTAAACTAAAGGTATAGTTGCTGCTGCTACAGTCAGAAGGACGTCGTATGATTACAGCTCGTGATCGGATCAGGTCGCTGCTCAATCGCCAGGAACCGGACCGCATCGGTCTGTGGGATGCCTATTGGGACGACACCATCATCCGCTGGCGTGGCGAGGGCCTGCCCGACGATACGACGCCCCAGGCGCTGCTCGATTTTGATTTCGAGCTGTTGTTCATGGACGCTTCGCTGCGACTGCCGGAGCGCCTGCTGGAAGATAACCCCGAATACACCATCCGCGAGGACAAGCACGGCTTCGTCGGCAAGCAGTGGAAAGGGCGTGGCGGCGCGTTGGGTTATATCAGCCACGCCGTCAACAACCGGGCCGACTGGGAACGTCTGCGTAGTCGGCTGGATGTCGATTTTGGCGACACCGCCCGCATTGGCCCCATCTCCTATTTCGAGCCGTTTGTGGACTATCCCACCTGGGACGAACTGACGACGATCTGTGCCGGTATGCGGTCGCGCGATAAATTCGTGTTGCTGCACGTCTATGGTCCGCTGGAAGCTACCTGGAGGCGGCACGGCTTCGAGGAATCGCTCATGAATCTGGCGCTGGAACCGGCGCTGATGGTCGATATGTTCGAGGCGCATGCCGATCTGGTCATCGCCACGCTGGAACGCGCGCGCGGGCTGGGAATCGTGCCTGACGGCCTGTTCCTGGTCGAAGACCTGGGCATCAACACCGGCCCGATGTTCGCCCCGCGCCAGTACCGCGAACTGCTGTATCCAAGTCACCGCCGCCTGGGCGACTATCTGCATGGGGCTGGCATCGCTTATTTCATTCACACCGATGGCGACATTCGCACGCTCATCCCGGACTTCATCCGCGCTGGTATTCAGGTTCTGCAGCCGATGGAAGCCAAGCTGGGCCTCGATGTTCGCCTGCTCAAGCAGGAGTACGGGCGCGACCTGTGCTTCATGGGTAATATCGACGCGACACGCATGGATGGCGATCCAGCGCTCGTTGAAGCCGAAATCCGCGACAAGATCACGGCGGCGCGTCAGGGCGGTGGCTACATCTACCATTCCGATCATTCGGTCCCGCCCAGCGTAAGCTGGGAACGCTACCGCTGGATTATCGACCGGGTGCTCCACTACGGCACGTATTAGAAGCCAGTCAGGGCAGGGGGTAATCATGGTGAATATTGGCATTATCGGAGCAGGTTCCTATGGGGCGCAGCACGCGCAGGCCATCGCTGCTGTGGATGGTGTGCGGCTGGTCGCTGCTTCACGGACCACTGCCGCTGCGCTCAACGAGTTTGTCGGTCGTTACGGCGGCACTGGCTACACAGATTATCACGATCTGCTGGCCGATGCTGCGGTCGAATCGGTCGTCATCGCCACGCCGCACCACCAGCACACCGAGATCGTCGAGGCGGCGGCGCGGGCTGGCAAGCATATTCTGCTCGAAAAGCCGATGGCCCCCACCCCCGCCGAGTGTGACCGTATTTTGAAAGTAACAGCGGATGGAGGCGTCACGTTGATGGTGGGGCATGTTAACCATTTTTCGCCGTCATACGTGCGTGCGAAGGAAATGCTCGACTCCGGCGAGATGGGCGACGTTGTGCTGGGCGTCAGCACCATGTCCAAGTTCTGGTTTGAGGGCAATCGGCGCGAATGGCACCTGGACCGGTCCACTGGCGGCGGTATGTGGCTTACGGCTGGCATCCACTGCCTGGACCGGCTCACCTGGCTGGTGAACAGCGCGGTCATCAGCACCAGCGCCCAGTTAAGCACCTGCTTCCACGATCAACATGCTGACGACGCGGGGATGATCTTTCTGCGTTATGCCAATGGCGCGGCGGGGACGGTCGTCAGTACCGGGTATGCCAGCGGCGCGCCCAAGCACCTCACCGAGCTGACCTGCACACGCGGCATGCTCAACATTGACTACACCGGCGGCGTTACGGTTGGGCGTGACGAACAATGGCAGAATGACTTCACACCGGCAGATGATGACTGGATGCATGCCGCGCTGGTCGGTGAGTGGCAGGCGTTCCTGCGCGCTGTCGAAACCGGCGAGACTCCCGCCGTCAGCGGCGAGTTCGCCCGGCACATCATGGATGTCGTCTTCGCCGCCGAGGAGTCATCGAAGACGGGGCGGGAGGTGGCCGTCGCCTACCAGCCGCCGGAGCTGACCTGATGGCCGATCCGCTGCGCCGCTGGTCGATTGATGAACTGGGCACGCTCGACGAGTTTGCCTTTCGGGGGGCTGCGCCTGTGCCTGGAAGCGGGCCGTACACGGTGATGGTGTGGTTTCGTGCCGCCGATATCCAGCGTATGCAGGTGCTGTGCAGCCAGGGCGCGCAAAGCAAGACCGAGCCGGGCTGGTCGTTGTTCCTGGCGGATGGCAGACTGTGCTCCAGCGTCACAGCCGATAATGGCCAGGTCGCTGCCGTGAGCCTGCCGCTCGCTGGCAGCTCACGCTGGCAACATGCCGCACTGGTAATTGATCGCGAGCGCAACGCGCTGCGCCTGCACCTCAACGCGAAACGCTTCGCCAGCGAACCGCTGCCGGAGAGTCCGATCACGCCTGTTGGTGAGATTATTGCCGGGGGTTACACCGACCCCGCCGGCGGGCACTTCGATCACACGTTTGGGCGGGGCGGCAGCGGCTACCTGGACGATCTTTGCCTGTATGACCGTGTGCTGGCGCCCGCCGAAATCGTCATGGCGGCGGCACAATCCGCCATTGGCGCGCCGCAGAACGCCACCGATTCGCCACGATTCGCCGCCGCATTTGCCACACATGCCGGCGACCGTCACGCGCCGCTGACGGTGCGTTTTGATGCCGGGCCGTCCGTTGGGGATATCCGTGCGTATCTGTGGGACTTCGGTGATGGCCAGACCGGACTAGGCGTACAGACCGCCCACGACTACACTTACGCCGGTGCGTACACTGTCCGGTTGACAGTCATTGACGCGCGGCATGATGAAGCCACCATCGAGCACACGCTGGTACTGGATGGCCAGCCCAACCCGCTGACGATTCGCCCGGTGTTTGTCAACGGGACCGAGGGTTACGCCTGTTACCGCATTCCGGCCATTGTGTGCGCGGCGGATGGCTCGCTGGTGGCCTTTGCTGAGGGGCGTGTTGGCAGTTGCAGCGATTCGACGCCGGTTATTCACATCGTCAGCAAGCGCAGCACCGACAACGGCCACACCTGGGGGCCGGTGCAGGTGGTGGGGCGTAATGTCATCGGCAGCGAGGAATTCGCCGCACAGAACGCTAGCGCGGTTGTCGATACGGTACATGGAACCGGGCGTATTGTCGTTGTGTTCAAGCAGCAGGAACATTCGGAGTGGGACCGGGCGCGCGGCGTTGGCGTGAGCCGGACGGCGTGCGTTTTCAGCGACGATCATGGCGTCACCTGGGGCGAGGCGCGTGACATTACCGGCGAGGTGCATCGCCCGTATAACCCGGATTACGCGCATATCTGCCCGGCTGCCGCCCACCCGGAGAACCAGGCGCACGACTGGCGCATCCATGTGCCGCCGCTGGGCCATGCCATCCAGCTAGGCGGCACGTCGCAGAACCCGGTCACGCGCGGTCGCCTGTTCTTCGCCGGGAGTTACACTGCCGGCGATGTCAGCGTGTTTCAGGCGCGCAGCTTCGTTTTCTGGAGCGACGACCTGGGCGAGACGTGGCACATCGGCGGGGCGCACGACTTCCCCGGCATCAACGAGTCGAGCGCGGTTGAGCTGGAAGATGGCCGGGTGATGATTAACAGCCGGGCCTATATTGACGATGTGGGCGTGGGCTGCCGCGCGGTGACTCTGGCTCACTTCGACGCGGATGGACAGCTCCACTATGAGGGAACGACTTACGACCGCACGCTGACCGACCCGGCTGTACAGGGCAGTATTATTCGCTATACGCGCAGTGATGAGGCTGGTTCGGGTGGCAAAAGCCGGATTCTGTTCGCCAATCCCAATCATCCGCACGCGCGCGTTAACCTGACGGTGCGCCTGAGCACCGATGAGGGCCGGACGTGGGCCATCAGCAAAACGATTGATCGCGGGCCGTCTTCGTATAGTGATCTGGTCATCCAGCGGGACCGGCGCATCGGTGTGCTGTACGAGCGCGGCAACCAGGGAGGAATCGCCTATGTCGATTTTGACCTGGACTGGCTAACGGATGGCGCGGACCGCCTCGACAACATCACCTGACGACAGCGAAAAGGGCAGCTCATGAAACTGGCGACGTTTATTGTTGATGGGCAGGAACGCTGGGGGCTGGTCCTCACGCATCCGCTGACCGGCGAGGACTGGGTGTTTGACCCGGCACGCACGGAAAGTCGCCTGCAAGCGTACGCTTCGCGTCCGACTTCGGCTTATGTGGCCTCGCGCCCTGTCTTCGTGCCGGATGGCTGGCCGGACGATCTCACCGGCTGGCTGGCGCTGACCGATCCCGATCCGCTGCGGCACCTGGACGACTTTCTGCGCCGCTTCCTGGAAGATGCGGACACGTACTTTCTGCGTGGGGCGGGCTGGCCGCTGAGTGATGTTAAAGTGCGCGCGCCGGTGCCGCGCCCGCGCCTGATCTTCGGGCTGGTGCAGAACAGCCCGACCGTGTGGCGGCATATCCCGGAGCGCAGGCATCTCAACGTGTATCCGCAGGGGCACCAGCGCCCGCTGGGCACGGTTATCGACCCTGGCGACCCGGTGATTCTGCCGCCGGCTGATGAAATACAGGGCGGGTGGAATCCGGAACTGGGCGTTATTATCGGGCGCGGTGGGCGCGACATCCCGGTAAGCGAGGCGATGCGGCATGTGGCCGGGTTTACGGTCGTCTCCGACGGGTCGGTGGATTACTTCCGACGCGATTATTTTGCCCAGCCGGAACCGCGTGACTGGCTGGAAGACGCTACGACGTCGTGGGGCGACAAAAAGTCTGACGCGCGCTTTCCGATGGGGCCGTATCTGGTGACGCCGGACGAGGTCGGCAATCCGTATGATCTGATGGTCTACACGCGCCAGTCCGGTTTTCTGCGCGACCGGTCGCATACCGGCGCGATGCACATTGGCATCGAACGCACGATTAGCTGGCTGTCGTCGTTCCGGGAACTGCAACCTGGTGACGTGATCCACATGGGCACAATGGGCTATGATGGCTCACCTTTTCTGCCGGACGCGCCGCCCGCGCCTGATGAGTTCATCGAGAGCGAGATCGAGCGAATCGGCGTGCTGCGCAATCCGGTGCGGATGCCTGCGCCCGATGAATGGCACGAACCCGCCAATCGCGCGCGCTCGTGGTTTGTGCCGCCGGCGGTCCGCGAGCTGCATGAACAGGGGCGGGCGCGCCTGGATGTCGCTGGCTGGCAGGTGGAGCAGGCGCGCCATTTGTGGACGGCCTACGGCAATTATCGCGCGGCTGGTGAGGTGCAGGGACTGGCTGCGCGACCGTATCCACGCTTTTTGTGTGGTCCGGCCTCGTCGCTGGCGGCCAGCGGCCATCGTGTTTTACTGCCAGCGCGGGCAAAGTCGCTGAAGCTGGGCGTGGAACTGGCGTGCGTGGTGGGCGAGATTGTCAACCGGGCCGATGCGGCGGCTGCCGAAAGCGCCATCGCCGGCTATCTGGTGATGGCGGTTGTGCATGACGAATCGTTCGCCGCCGATGTGGTCGAACCGGCTTCGGCGCAGGAACGCGAACTGCCGCAGGTCTACGCCCGCTGGGGCGATGGTTACACGGTCGTCAGCGCGCAGCCGGTGAACGTACCCGCTGGCGAGTCGTGGCGGGGGCGAGGCTGCTATCTGAGGCTGCCGGGCTTTGGCGAGGTGAGCGGCACGACGGACGAATATCAGTTTGGCGCGGGGGATGTCATCGCCTATGTGTCGCGTTATATCACGCTGTTTCCCGGCGACGTGGTGACGCTGGGCCGCCTGGAGTCGCTGCTGCCGGTAGCGGCGGACGCCGATATTCCGGTGGGGGCGACCGCCCAGGCCGCGATTGACGGCCTGGGACAGATCGAGTTTACGTTTGATGACCGGCGCCGTTCCTGACGGCGCTAAAGCGCGGCCAGTTCGGCAAAGTGAGTCTGTGCCAGCCCGGCGTCGAGCTGTTGGCGTTCGGCGCTGGTGAAGGGTGAGCGCCGCAGCCGCGACAGGCCGCAGTCCTGGCCGATCAGGTCGGTCATCAATGTTTTGAGGGCTGTCTCGAAGCCGGCGTCAATCATCACCTGTGTGACCTGATTGGCTTTAAGCTGCCAGTCGCGTGCCTGGAGCACGTCGCCATCCAGATAACACTGGCGGATACGCAGATAGGCGCCCGGTATCAGATTCAGCGTGGAGCCGATGTGCCCGCTGGAGCCAAACAGCGCGGCGAAGATCGACTGCTCATCCATGCCGGAGAAAACCGACCAGGGCGAGCGCTGGTCGCCGATTTCGATCAGGCTGCGCAGCTCGAAGATGTTGGGGCCGGTGTACTTGGTCCCGGCCAGATTAGGGATATGCAGCAGCCTGCGGACGAAAGCGACCGCGTCGATCTGCACGTTGATGAGGTAGGGCAGAAACGGCAGTTCCGGCACAGCAGCGGCGACTGTTTCGAAGTAGGTCTGGATATGGTCAAGCTGCATGTGCCCGGGTGGGATGATGCTGCTGATGCCAGCGGCTCCCTGTTGCTGCGCGTGGTGGGCCAGCGCGACGGCGTCCACGGCGACCATGCTGCCCACGTGGACAATCACCGGGCAGCGTCCGTTGACGTGGTTGATGACCGTCTCGGCGACCAGCATTCGTTCGTCGCGGCTCATATAGACGCCTTCGCCAGTCGAACCGCAGATGTAAAATCCGCTGACTCCCTTGCCCAGCAGATAATCGACCTCGGCGCGCAGGGTGGCTGTGTTAACCTGATTGTCGGCGGTGAACGGCGTGATGAGCGCCGGCCAGATTCCTTGAAACGACTGCATGATAATCTCTCCTGCCAGTTTGGCGTATTCGCTACAGACGAACCCTCTACATCACCATGTTGGGATCGATGGCGTCGCGCAGGCCGTCGCCGATAAAGTTGACGCAGAGCACGGTCAGCACGGTCATGCCGGCTGGCGGCAGCCATGTCCAGGGCAGGTTACGCAGAATGTCCAGGTTGCGCGCTGCTTCCAGCATGTTGCCCCAGCTCGGTGTGGGCGGCGGAATGCCCAGCCCCAGGAAGCTGAGACCGGCTTCGGTGAGGATGGCGTGCCCCACACTGAAGGTGACCAGTGCGACCATCGGCGCCAGCACGTTAGGCAGCACATGGGCCAGGATGATGCGATAGTCCGGCGCGCCCAGTGCCCGCGCCGCCATCACGAAATCCTGCTCTTTGAATGACAGGAACTGCGCCCGGACCAGTCGCGCCACCGGTGGCCAGCTTAAACAGCCGATGATGAGCACGATGTTGAGCAGACTTCGCGGGAGCAGCGCGGCCACCGTCAGCATGATGATGATGCTGGGGAAGGTCATCACCACGTCGGTGAAGCGCATGAGCACCATATCGACGGCCCTGCCGTAATAGCCGGAGAGCGCGCCGATCAGCGTGCCGATCAGGGTTGAGATGGCAGTCGCGCCCAGGCCCACGGCCAGCGAGACGCGCCCGCCGTGCAGGGTGCGGCTCCACACATCGCGGCCCACGCGATCGGTGCCGAACCAGTGCTCGGCGCTGGGTGGGGTGGAGCGTGCGCGCAGGTTGATTTCCTCATAGCCGTAGCGCTCGAAAACCGGGGCCAGGACCGAAACCAGCGCGATCAATCCCAGCATGGCGACGGCCAGCATGGCCACCCGATGCCGGGCAAAGCGGCGCAGCGCGCGTCCCATCGGCGACTGGGACCGTGTGGGCTTAATCTGTGCGATGTCGTTGGTGTGGGCTGTGGCTTGTGCGTTAGTCATAGCGAATCCTGGGGTCCACAACAGCATAGACGATATCGGTGAGCAGATTGGCGCCCAGCACAGCCACCGCGATGACCAGATTCATGCCCATCAGCAGCGGCACATCGCGCCCGCGCACGGCTTCCAGGTAGAGTGTGCCCATGCCGGGCCAGCTAAAGATCGTCTCGGTGAAGACAGCGCCAACAACCAGGTTCGGTATGCTGACGCCGATGATGGTAATCACCGGCAGGATGGCGTTGGGGACGGTGTGACGCCAGGTCACGCGCCCGTCGGCCAGGCCTTTGCCGCGCGCCGTGCGCACATAATCGGAGTGGACGACCTCTAACATGCTGAAGCGCATGTAGCGCATATATGTCGCCACGTAGTTGAGGCTGAGGACCAGGCTGGGCAAAATCAGATGGTGGACGGATGTCCACAGGCCGACCTCTCCGCGCCCGATGGGGCGCATGCCCCCGGATGGAAACCAGCCCAGTTGAATTGAGAACAGATAGAGCGCGAGTATGCCGGTCACAAAGGCGGGCATCGAGATGCCCAGGAAGGAAAAACCGGTCAGCGAGATATCCCAGGTGGAATACTGGCGCAGTCCGATGAAGACACCCAGCGGTACGCCCACCACCACGCCGATCACCAGCGCGGCGCTGATGAGCGTAATCGTGGCGCGCAGCCGCCGTTGAATGGCCTCTGCGACGGGGCGACCATCGGTGTAGCGATAGCCCAGGTCACCCTGCATCACGGCACCAACCCAGTTGAAGTAACGAACCGGCGCGGGTTGGTCCAGGCCGTAGCGGTCGCGGATGGCCTGCATGGCCTCTGGGGACATCTCGATTTCGCCGCTGACGAAATAATCGGCCACATCGCCCGGCGCGATTTCTATGAGTGCGAAGATAATGATCGTGATGGCGATGACGACCGGGATACTGTAAAGCAGTCTGCGTATCAGATATTTGACCATGAGCTGTGCATCCGCTTAACGTGTGGTAAGTGGGCCGGAGGGCCGGTATATACCGGCCCTCCGGCTTACAGTTGGCAATCTTGTTTCAGATGCTGCGCTTATTCCTCGACGTACCACAGGTGAGCGTTGCTGATGTATGGACCACCACCCGCAGCCGGGAACCAGTGGAAGTCGCGCAGGCTGGGCGAGCCAACGCCGAAGCGCACGGCTGTCCACATGTAGCCTTCGAGGGCAACTTCATTCTGGAAAGCGCAGATGTCCTGCAGCAGTCCCAGGTAAGCATCCGGGTCGGCCTCGGCCTGGGCGGCTTCGAGCAGTTCCACCAATTCGGGGAATTCTTCGCCGGCCAATGGCAGCCCGTCAACGGTGTCCCAACCGCCGGAGACGTAGAAGGTGAAGGGGAAGTTACCCACGTTCACACCGATACCGCGATAGGAGATGTCCCAGCCTTCGCCCGTGTAGAAGTACGAGTTGTAGGTGGGCACGTCCTGCGACACGGGGACGATATTGACACCGACATCGGCCAGGAACGCCTGCTGCGCAGCCATCGCGTCCAGGTGGAACTGGCTGTCGTAGTAGGTCATCACCTCGATGGACTGGCTGCTGTCCCAGCCGGCTTCTGCCAGCAGTTCGCGGGCCAGGTCGGGGTCATAGGCATAGTCGTTATATTCTTCCGGCCACATGGCGGGGAAGGGGGCGATACACGGGACGACCTCGGCAGTGCCTTCCAGGATGGTCTCGGTGATGGCTTCGCGGTCGATGGCGTACAGCATCGCCTGACGCACGCGCACGTCGGCCAGGGCCGGGTTGCGCAGGTTGAAGATAAAGTAGTTGGTCACGCCCGACGGACCATCGTACAGGTCAAATTCGTCGGCCAGGCCGAGGGCCACGTCACCGCTGGCGTAAGTGAAGTCGATCTCGCCGGCTTCCAGCGCCAGGACAGCGGCTGTCTCATCGGCGAAGTAGCGGTTAACCAGGCGGTCCAGCTTGGGCGCGCCCCGGAAGTAGTCCGGGTTGGGAACCAGTGCCCAGAACTGGTCGTCTTCGAACTCGTCGTGCATGAAGGGGCCGGTACCGATTGGATTGGTGAAGAACCAGTCCAGGTTCTGGTATTCAGCCGGGTTGATGTCGGCCAGTTCGTGCTCCGGCAGAATCCACAGGAAGATCATGAAGAAGGGCAGGCGCGGCCTGGGAGCGTCTACCTCGATCTGGACGGTCAGTTCGTCCAGCGCGGTGACCGACAGGACCGACTCACGCTGGAGCTGCGAGAGGGTCGGGAAGCTGGTAACGGCTTCGGGGTCCAGCGCCAGGTTCAGCGAGAAGACCACGTCATCGGCGGTAAGGGCTTCGCCGTCATGCCACAGCACGCCCTCGCGCAGTTCGAAGGTCCACACGGTGGCGTCGTCGTTGGAAGTCCACTCGACGGCGATCTCCGGCACGAGGCCGCTCATGGTCTCGTCCCAGCTAATCAGCGGCGACCAGATTTTCGACAGCCAGTCGCGTCCGGCGGTGTCAAAGTACGGGATGACCTGTGGCGCGCCGCCCGGTCCCACGTCAAAGGCGCCGACCAGTGTCCCGCCGCCGCCAGCTTCGTCCTGTGCGCCTACCGAGGCGACCATCAGCGTAGAGAGTACGGCCAGGACCATCAACAGGGTCAAAAGTTTCCTACTCATCGAAATTGTTCCTCCAAATGATACGATCTATTTAACGGAAACCTGAAGCGTGCTAAAAAGTGAAACAGGTCGATAACGTTATCTCCTTTCCTGAAACGTAACCTGTCTTTCCGGGAACGCGGCCTGAGCCGCGCAAGTCTGCTATTCATTGATATAGCCCAGTCGCGCCGAGATCAGTTCGGTGGCCCAGCGCAGCGCCTCGCTGACCTCTTTATCGCGCCCGGGGTGCATCTGCTCCTGCGGGCCGGAGACACTCAGGGCGGCGACGACATCGCTCCGGTAATTGCGGATCGGGCGAGCGATGCAGCGCACTTTTTCGCCGGTTTCGCCCTCGTCGGTGGCATAACCGTGCCGGCGTATACGTTCGAGTTCGGCCAGCAGTTCTTCTTCGGTGGTGATGGTCGTCTCCGACAGGCGCGGCAGCCCGTGCCGGGCGATCATATCCTGCCAGATGTGGTCCGGGCTGTAGGCCAGCATCACCTTGCCCAGCGCCGTGCAGTGAGCCGGAGCGCGCTTGCCGATGCGCGTGTACATGCCCTGGGTCTGCAGACCTTCCACGCGCTCGATATACATGATCTCACCCTCGCTGAGCACGGCCAGATGTACCGTCTCGTTGACGCGCCGCATCAGCGATTTCATGACCGATATGGATTGTACGCCGAGGTTGACCTGGTCAATGACAGCGCCGCGCAGGTGGAGCATACGCACGCCCAGGGTGTATTTGTGCGTGTCGATGTTGCGCTCGACGTAGCCGAGTCTGGTGAGGGTGTGCAGCAATCGGTGGACGGTCGTGAGGGGCAGGCCGCTTTTCTCTGCGATGTCCGTGACGCCTAAGTGCTGGTCGGACTGGCCGAGCAGTTCCAGCACGGTGAAGGCGCGGACAATAGATTGAACTGACTGGCTACTTTTATCCATCGATTTCTTGGCTTTTAATAACATCATTTTGACTCCAACATAACACCCATTGGATTCCGCGGTCAACCAACGTTTCCGCATAGTGGAAGGGTTTGTCTCACATTATGGAAAAGTGGGGCGGGCGGTGAGCGTGCGCCGGGTGCGTTCGGCTTTGGGGGCAGACCTGCCTCGCCCGGCGTTGGAACATAAGCTGCTTGCAGCAGGCAACAGGAAGCGAATGGCATATACGCCACCCTTACGGGCGGGGGGCGCTGGCGAAGGCATGCTACGAGATTGGTTTATCCGCATTAATTCGTTAAAGCGCAGCAGCGCGCCTGCCCCAATTTCCGGATGCACCCCTCGTTCCCTGCCGGATTTGTCGGTCCTGACTCAAAACGTGTACACTGAATGTGAGGATTCTCTTGCATTCTGTATTTGCTGGGTCCATTTTCGGGGGGCTGCGTTCGCGCCTGTCAGGAGGGGTGATATGGTACTTGTGGATCGACTGTCTGTTGCACGCGGCGACCAGGATGCCGATCTGGTGCTGCGTAACGCCCAACTGGTCAACGTGATATCCGGCGAGATTTACCGGACTGACATCGTGGTGGCTGGGCGGTATATCGTCGCGCTTGGGGATGGCTATCGGGGCAAACGCGAGATCGACCTGCAGGGGCGTTATGTTTGCCCCGGATTTATCGACGCGCATGTTCATATCGAGAGCAGCCTGGTGACGCCGCCGCAGTTCGCGCGCGCGGTGCTGCCGCACGGTGTGACGACGGTCATCACCGACCCGCACGAGATCGCCAATGTGCTGGGCCTGGAAGGGATGCGCTTTATGCTGGAACGCGCCAAGCACGGTCCGCTGAGTATGTTCGTCATGGTGTCGAGTTGTGTCCCGGCCACTCATATGGAGACCAGCGGCGCCCGGCTGAATGCCGAGGATATCGAGCCGCTGCTGCCACATCAGTGGGTGCTGGGTCTGGCGGAGGTGATGAACTATCCGGGTGTCGCCTATGGTGACGACGACATGCTGGATAAAATCGCGCTGTATGCTCACAAATCGCTGGACGGCCACTGCCCCGGCATGACCGGCAAGCTGCTCAACGCCTACGTAACCGCCGGTATTCAGAGCGAGCACGAATGCACTACTATCGACGAGGCGCTGGAAAAGCTGCGCGCTGGCATGACGATCTTCATCCGTGAGGGCACCGCCACGCGCAATCTGCTGCCGCTGCTGCCTCTGATTACGCCGCAGAACCACACCAGCATCTGTTTCTGCACGGATGATCGTGTGCCCGCCAGTTTGCTGGATGACGGCTCAATCGATTATATGATCCGGGTGGCGATTGAGAACGGAATCGATCCGGTGATGGCCATTCGCATGGGGACGATCAACACCGCCCGGCACTTTGGCCTGAAAAAGCACGGCGCGGTGGCTCCCGGTCGTTATGCCGATATGGTTGTGTTCTCCGATCTGCATAATCTGGTGCCGGAGATGGTGTTCCGGGGTGGCAAGCTGGTGGCGCAGGATGGCGACATGCTGACGAACTCGCTGCCGCTGCGACCCTATGACCTGCGCAGCACGGTCAACGTGCGCACCGACGCGCTCGATTTTGGTATTCCGGCGCGCGGTGAGCACGTTCGAGTGATCGGCGCTATACAGGATCAGATCGTCACCCGGCATCTGGTCGAAGATGTGGCGCTTGCGGATGGTTACGCCGTGCCGGACGTGGCGCGTGACCTGCTTAAGTTCGCCGTCATCGAGCGCCATCGGGCCAGCGGCAACATGGGCAAGGGTTTCGTCAAAGGGTTTGGCCTCAGACGCGGCGCTATCGCCGGGACGGTTGCCCACGACCATCATAATCTGACGGTCATCGGCGCCGACGACGCCAGCATGCGCCATGCGGCCCAGGCGGTGATCGACATGGGGGGCGGGCTGGTTGTAGCCAACGGCGAGCAGATTATCGCCCAACTGCCGCTGCCGGTGGCCGGTCTGATGAGTGAAGCGCCCATCGATGACGTGCGCCGGGAGTATGACGCGCTGACCAGCGCCGCGCGCCAATTGGGCAGCTCGATGGCGGACCCCTTTATGACGATGAGCTTTATGGGGCTGGAAGTGATCCCCAGCCTCAAGCTTACCGATGTCGGACTGGTGGATGTGGAGCAGTTCGCGGTGATTGACCTGTTCCTGTAATCCACCGTAAGGGAACGAACTCGGTGTTGAACGAATTAAGATTAGCCTGTAGGCTGGGAGTGTTAACTGATTCCGATATACGTCTGGTGGTTTTTCGGCATATTGCGAGGGGCCTGTAGTAGGCGTATATTGTAATCATCGAGTGTTGGCCGCAAATGCCACCGTACACCAGAATCGATGAGTGTGCGCGTTGGATATGCCGGGCCGACAGCAAAACAAGTGAATACGGAGACACACATGGTCCTGAACCGGATTTCCGAAGCGAATGGGCATCGGAATGAAAACCGCCAGCGCGGTGAGGTGATTTCCGTGCGCAGCAGTGTGGTCGATGTGCGGTTTACCGATCACCTGCCAGACATTAACAACGCGCTGCACACCGAGGATGAGCGCATCATCATGGAAGTGCAGACGCACCTGGATGAGCATACGGTGCGTTGTATCGCGCTGAACGCTACACGCGGCCTCTATCGGGGCGCAGCGGTTATTGACACCGGTGATGCGATCCAGGTGCCGGTCGGTGATGAGCTGCTGGGGCGCATGTTCAACGTGTTCGGGCAGACGATCGACGATGGCCCGGCCATCGAAAACGTGGCTTATGCCGCCATCCACCAGCAGACGGTCCCACTCAGCCAGCAGACGACTTCTTCAGAAATTCTCATTACGGGCATCAAAGCTATCGACATCCTGGCACCGCTGGAGCGCGGCGGCAAGGCGGGGCTGTTCGGCGGGGCGGGCGTGGGCAAGACGGTGCTCATCACCGAGATGATTAACAACATGGTGAGCCGTCACAGCGGCGTGAGTATTTTCTGCGGCATCGGCGAGCGTTCGCGTGAGGCCGAAGAGCTTTACCGCGATGTGCAGGATGCTGGCGTGCTCGAAAACACGGTACTGGTCTTCGGGCAGATGAACGAGCCGCCTGGCGCGCGCCTGCGGGTGGGCCATTCCGCGATGACGATGGCCGAGTACTTCCGCGACCAGCAGCACCGCGACGTACTGATGCTCATCGACAACATTTACCGCTTTGTGCAGGCCGGCTCTGAGGTGTCCGGGTTGATGGGGCGGCTGCCGTCGCGCCTGGGCTACCAGCCCACGCTGGGCACGGAACTGGCCCAGCTTGAAGAACGCATTACCAGCACCCGGTCGGCGGCGATCACGTCGGTGCAGGCCGTTTATGTGCCGGCGGACGACTTCACCGACCCGGCGGTGGTACACACGTTCACGCACCTCACGGCGTCGATTGTGCTGTCGCGTGAGCGCGCCAGCCGAGGTCTGTACCCGGCTATCGACCCGCTGCGCTCGGAATCGCGGATGCTGGTGCCGCATTCGGTCGGTGAGCGGCATTACAACATCGCCCGCGCCGTCCGCGAGACATTGGCCAACTACGAAGAACTCAAAGATGTGATCGCTATGCTGGGTGCTGAGGAACTGTCGCAGCGCGACCAGCGGATCGTCAATCGGGCGCGCCGCCTGGAGCGTTTCCTCACGCAGCCGTTTTTCACCACCGAGCAGTTTACTGGTTTGCAGGGTGAAATGGTCGACCTGAATGACGCCCTCGACGGCTGCGAACGCATTATGAACGATGAGTTCTACGACTATCCGGAATCGGCGCTGTACATGATCGGCGCGGTGGACCAGGCGAAGGACAAAGCGCGGGATAAGGGTTACGACCCGGACGCACCTGAGGAAAACGGGGAGGAATAGTCAGGAAAAGCGGCTATGACGATGCATCTGACAGTACTGCTCCCGCGCCAGGTTTACGTTGATGAACCGGTGGCGCGCATCTCTGGCGAGGCCGAAAACGGCTCGTTCACGCTGCTGCCGCGTCACATCGACTTTGTGACCGTGCTGGTGCCGGGGCTGCTGTCGTTTATCGACGAAGCCGGTGACGAGTCTTTTTTGGCTACCGACAGCGGTATCCTGGTTAAGGTTGGTTCACAGGTGCGCGTTTCCACACGCCGGGCGGCGCGCGGCTCTGACCTGGAGACGCTGCGGCAGATCGCCGAGGAGGAGTTCAGCACGTTGGACGAGCACGAGCGCCAGGCTCGTGCTGTGCTGCTGAGCCTGGAAATGGACCTGGTGCGTCGCTTTATTGAACTGGGGAGTCGCAGAGTATGAGCACCGGACGCCCGAACCCCAAGAAATCAGACGACTCGACCGAGTCGGTCAACCAGATGATCGAGGATATTGGTCGCAAGGCGAAGCGCAAGCTGCGCGCCCGGCGGACCCGCCAGGACAGCATCTGGTATGGTATGGGCATGGTGGGCATGGTGGGCTGGTCGGTGGCGATCCCCACTGTGCTGGGTGTGGCCGCTGGTCTGTGGCTGGACGAACGAGTCGAAGTCGAGTTTTCGTGGACGCTGACGCTGCTCATCACCGGCGTGGTCATCGGTTGTCTCAATGCCTGGTACTGGATCAGCAAGGAGCGCACCTTCATCATCAACCAGCGCGACGGCGATGAGGACGAGGAGAACGATGATGCCGGATAACGCCCTGGCTATTGTCATTTCGCTGGTGGCCGGGAGTGTCGCCGGGGTAGTGTTTTTCGGCGGTCTGTGGTTCACGGTTCAGCGGATGCTGGTGGTGCGTCATCCGGCCCTGCTGATGATGGCCAGCCTGGCGGTGCGCGCGGCGATTGTGCTGGCCATCTTCGCCGTGTCGTCCGATGGCCAGGCGATGCGTATTCTGGCCAGCCTGGGCGGGTTTCTGCTGGTTCGTTTCGTCATGGTGCGCCATTTTGAACCGCAGTCGAAATCACTTTAGGAGCGGTTTATGGAACTGAGTCCCGACAGTATTGTTTACTTTGAGATCGCCGGTTTCGAGATCAGCGCGACGTTGTTCTTTACGGTGGTGGTGTCGCTGTTTCTGGTGATCGGTTCGTGGCTGATCACGCGCAATCTGTCCAGCGGCACGGAGATATCACGCCGGCAGAATGTGCTGGAGAGTGTTGTCTCGACCATTCGCAACGAGATTGAACAGGTGACCCAGGAAGACGCGGCCCCTTACCTGCCATTTGTGGGTACGCTGTTTCTTTTTATCCTGGTTTCCAACGTGATTGGCACGATTCCCCGGTTTGAATCGCCTACCGGATCGCTGTCAACGACGGTTGCGCTGGCGCTGATCGTCTTCCTGGCGGTGCCGTTTTTCTCTATCCGCCGGAAGGGCGTGCGCGGATACCTGGAGAACTTCATCAAGCCCACGCCGATTATGCTGCCATTTAACGTCATCTCCGAAGTTTCGCGGACGCTGGCGCTGGCCGTTCGTCTGTTTGGCAACATGATGAGTGGGCGTCTGCTGGTGGCGATCATGCTTTCGATCATCCCGGTGTTTGTGCCGGTGGCGCTGCACATGCTCAACCTGCTGATCGCCGTGATTCAGGCTTATATCTTTGCAGTTCTGGCGATGGTGTATATCGCCACCGCGACCCGTGAATAGCGAACAGGAGACAGGATAACTATGGATGGTATGGACGGAGCAACACTAATTGGTCTGGCATCAGTCATCTCAGCAGGTGTGGTGATGGGGATTGGCAGCATCGGCCCGGCGCTGGGTCAGGGGCGGGCGCTGGCCCAGGCGCTGCAATCCATCGCTCAGCAGCCGGATGAATCCAACAACATCACCCGTACACTGTTCGTCGGCATGGCGATGGTGGAGTCGACGGCCATCTACTCGCTGGTGGTCGCCATGATTATCATCTTCTTCAACCCCTTCTGGGATTTCATGGTGGCGCAGGTCGGGGGATAGCCCATGCAGATTGACATATTTACGCTGATTGCAGAGATATTCAACTTTCTGCTGTTGGTTTTCCTGCTGCAGCGCTTTCTCTACCGGCCTATCATCCGTGTGATGGATGAGCGCGAAAAAGCGACAGCCGGACGGTTGGAAGAGGCCAACGAGAAGCTGGAAGAGGCCGAACGCGAAAAGCGCAACTACCAGGACAAAGTGCAGGAAATCGAGCAGAAGCGCGAGGAACTGCTGGAAGAAGCGCGCCAGGAAAGCAAACAGAAGCGCGAGGAGATGATCGACGACATTCGCGACGAGGTCGAGGCTTTGCGGCAGAGCTGGCGCGAGGCGGTCAGTTTTGAGCGTGAGGCTTTTCTGCGCGATCTGCGGCAGGAAGTGGGCGCGGAGATCGTGCGGACGGCGCGGGTGATCCTGGCCGATATGGCCGACCAGGAACTGGAAGACCAGGTGGTGCAGGTGTTTGTCGAGCGCCTGGGCCAGATCGACGAATCTGAACGCGAGAAACTGGCGCAAGGCTCCGACGACCAGCCGCTCCACGTCCAGAGCGCATTTGAGCTTTCCGATGAGGCGCGCAGCCAGCTCGACGAGGCGCTGCGCCCCTATGCTGAAGGTCGCAAACTGCGTTATGACGTTGACAGCAAGCTGTTGTGCGGCGTGCGGGTGGCGACGGCGGACCACGAAATCGCCTGGAGCTTTGACCACTACATCGGCGCACTGCAGGACCGCTTCCAGCAATCCCTTGAAGAGAATCTGCGAGAGTTTACCGATGAGCGAGCCGAACAACACGCTGAAGACCGCGCTTGACAGCACGCTGCGTACATTCAGCGCTGCGCTGGAAGAGAATCCGCCTGGCGTCCAGGTACACGAGATCGGCACGGTGCTGACCGTTGGCGATGGTATCGCGGTGGCCCAGGGGCTGACGAACGTGCAATCTGAGGAGCTGGTGCTGTTTGATAACGGCACGCTGGGGATGATCTTTAACCTGGACGCCAACTCAGTCGGCATTATCCTGCTGGGTGGAAGCGGCGGCCTGCGATCGGGCAGCACGGTGCGCCGTACCGGGCGCGTGTTCGATGTGCCAGTGGGTGACGCGCTCATCGGGCGGGTGGTGGACGCCACCGGCAAGCCGCTGGACGAGAAGGGCAAAATCCGCACCAGCGAGCGTTACGCTATCGAGCGGGACGCGCCGCCCATTATGGCGCGGTCGCCGGTCAACGAGCCGCTGCAGACCGGAATCAAGGTGATCGACGCGCTGTTCCCCATCGGGCGCGGCCAGCGCGAGCTGATCGTCGGCGACCGGCAGACGGGCAAGACGGCTATCGCCCTGGATACGATCATCAACCAGCGCGATAAGGACGTGATCTGCATCTACTGCGCCATCGGCCAGCGCAATTCGGCGGTGGCGCAGTTCATCGCCGACCTGGAAAAGTACGACGCGCTTGATTACAGCATCGTCGTGGTGGCCGCTGGCGAGGATGCCGCTGGCCTTCAGTACATCGCTCCTTATTCGGCGACGTCGATGGGCGAGTACTTCATGGAAAATGGTCGCGATGTGCTCATTGTCTACGACGACCTGACCCACCACGCCCGCTCGTACCGCGAGCTGTCGCTGCTGCTGCGCCGCCCGCCGGGGCGCGAAGCCTTCCCCGGCGACATCTTCTATATACATTCGCGTCTGCTCGAACGTTCGACGCATCTGCGCGAAAACGGCGGCTCGATGACGGCGCTGCCCGTCGTCGCCACCGAGGCGCAGAATATCTCGGCTTATATCCCGACTAACATCATTTCGATCACTGACGGGCAGATTTACCTGTCGCCCGAACTCTACCAGAAGGGCATTCTGCCAGCGGTGGAGATTGGCCGGTCGGTGTCGCGTGTAGGGGGCAAGGCGCAGCTCCCTGCTTATCGTGAGGTGGCTGGCGACCTGCGGCTTTCTTACTCGCAGTTTGAAGAACTGGAGACGTTCTCGCGTTTTGGCACCCGCCTGGACGAAAACACCCGCAAGGCCATTCAGCGGGGGCAGCGGGTGCGCGAGGTTCTCAAGCAGACTCAGTACAAGCCGCTGCCAGCGCCGGAGCAGATCGCGTCGATGCTGGCCGTCACCGAGGGCGTGTATGATCTCATCCCGCTGAACAGCATCCGTGCCGCCGAGGACCGTGTGCATGAGGCCATCCGCGAGCAGCATCCCGAACGCTGCGACAGTATCGACGCCGGCGAAAGCCTGTCCGATGAGGATATCGAGTCTATGCTGGAGACGATACGCGCGGCGGTGGAAGACCTGAAAGATGAAAGAATCACTAAAGGCAGCCTGGCATGACGCAGAATATGGAGCAGCTGCGGCGCAGCATCCACACGGCTGACGATCTGCACAGTGTGGTCACGACGATGAAGGCGCTGGCCTCGGTGAGTATCCGGCAGTATCAGGAAGCGGTGCGCGCACTGGACCAGTACAACGAAACCATCGAACTGGGTTTGAGTGCCCTGTTCAAGAATCGCCCACATGCGACGTTTGGCGGAAATATCGAGAGCGACCGGCTGATCGCGGTGGTTTTTGGCTCTGACCAGGGTCTGGTGGGCCAGTTCAACGACCGGCTGGTACGCTATGCCATTCATCAGATGAACGAGGCGGAAAAATCTCTACCGGACGACCGCACAGCTATCGCCATTGGCCTGCGCGTTGTGCCGTTTCTTGAGGACCAGGGCCAGTCGGTGAGCCGGGTCCTCGAAGTGCCCAGCTCCGAGGCGGGCATCGCGCCGATGGTGATGCGTCTGCTTTCGGAGATTGACACGCTGCGGCGCGAGGAAGCGATCGAGCGCATCGTGCTCTATTTCAACCGGCCCACCGGCGGCGCATCATACCGGCCCATGCGCATCAATCTGCTGCCGCTGAAGGAGACCTGGCTTGACGAGCTGCGTAACAGGAAATGGGAATCCAGGGCGTTCCCAATCGCCACAATGGACTGGGAACGCCTGTTTACCCAACTTATCCAGCAGTACTTTTTTGTGTCGTTGTACCGGGCAATGGCTAATTCGCTTGCCAGCGAAAACGCCAGCCGTCTGGCCGCGATGGAGAACGCCGAGTCGAACATTGAAGATCGGCTCGACGAACTCAACATGATCTACAAACGCGAGCGCCAGACGATGATTACCGAAGAGCTGTTCGACGTGGTCGCCGGTTTTGAGGCGCTGCGCGATTAGGCTGCCAGCACATCCCCGTGCCGCGTTATTTGCGCCCCAGTTCCACGATGAGCGCGGTGAAAGCCTCTCGCTGGCCGATGAGCAGCGTGTTATCGGCGGCCCATGTCAGCAGTTGCAGACCGGGATTGGTGGGCGCGTAGAAATCCCCCGCCAGCACCAGTTGGCCGGGTGTCCCAGGCTCGCTGGTGATGTACAGACCGTTGTCGTCCGCCTCTGCCCCACCAAAGACGATGTAAGCCAGCGCGTTCCCGTCCGGACTCCAGCCCGCGCTCAGCACATAGCGATCCGGATCGATGGCCTGCGGCTCGTCGCCGCCTGCAACCAGTAAGCTGAAGGCGCTGCTGGATGGGTCTTCAACGGCCATAAAGTTCAGTCGATAATCCGTCAGCAGCAGTTGCGTTCCATCTGGCGAGAAGTCAATGCTTACAATCGGCTGCGCATTCTCGGTTGGGTGAAGGTTCACCGGCTCGTCTTCGTCCAGTGCCCACAGCCAGGCCCCCTGCTGTTCGGGTGGGGCGGGGATGTGAACGTTAAAGGCGACCTGTTCGTTGTGGGCGGCCAGGGCGTAGGTCGCGCCGATGCCGTGAGTGTGCAGCGCGCCGACTTCTACCGGCGGCTCGCTGGTGTCGTCGAAGCGGTAGAGAGTGGTGGGTTCATCAACACCATCCGACCGGGAGAAGCGCAGGAAATACAGGCTGCTGCCGTCTGCCGACCACTGCGGCAGCAGATCAATGGCTGGCCAATCGTCCGCCGTTAACGAGATGCGGCGGTCGGCTGGCGGTTCGATGAGCGCGCGCAGTTCGCCGGTTTCTGTATCCGCCAGCCAGATCGTCGAGTGGACGAACAGCGTGAAGAAATTCTCGGAGAAGGTCAGGTAGCGGCTGTCTGGCGACCAGCGCAGCGACCCGGCATCCGGGCTGATGTCCTGACTGTCGAGAGAGAAGCAAGTCTCCTCGACGATGTTGCGGCTATAAACGCACAGCGATATGGGGGTCATTTGTGCGATGTGCTGGCCGTCGGGCGACAACAGGGTGATAGTGCCTCGCGATCCAGCCGGGAGTTCGGTATCCAGTGTGGCGCGGACCCCCCAGCTATCGTCCTGGGCGGCGTCCTCATCCTGGGCGGCGACAAAGCCGCCCGCGCCCCACACCAGTATAACCAGCAAACCCAGCAGTCTGAACAGTTGCATCACGATACACCTCTTTTCCTGATTTACTCGATAAGCTGTAATATTATGACTGTTTATCATATTGTTTTCAAGTTTGTGATTCAGACGGGTGCATCCGGATTTGGGGGCGGAACGGTCCCGCCCGGCGTTAAAACACCGGGCTACAGGAAGCGTGTCCACTGAAGGGACACAAAAACAGACTCACGTAACCTGCCATGAAGGACACAACCCTTTTAATGGATTGGCTACCTCTAGCCAGCGGTTTTGAACCGCTGGAGGCGGCGCGAAAGCTGAAAACCTGCCCCAATTTCCGGATGCACCCATTCAGACGCAGTTTACGCAATCGATTGCACGTATTCTTGAGCTGTGCTACTATCTCAGCATCGTGAGCATAGCAACCAGTTGGAGCGACCCATGAAAGCGGTAATGAAAGTCGCGCCTGGTGTGGGCAACGTGGCCCTGCGAGACATCGCGGAACCCGCCGCCGCACCCGGCCAGGTCAGGATTCGCGTTCAGGCCGCCGGTGTGTGCGGCACCGATCTGCACATTTACAAAGATGAATTTCGCTCGTTTCCGCCGGTGGTGCTGGGGCACGAGGTGGCCGGCGAAGTGGATGAGGTTGGCGAAGGTGTGGACGGGGTTGAGGTGGGGGCGCGGGTCACCAGCGAGACGTATTTTTCGACGTGTGGCGAGTGCCGGTACTGCCGGAATGGGCAGACTAATCTGTGCCTCAAGCGCCGCTCGATTGGTTCGGCGGTCAACGGTGGCTTTACGCAATATGTCGTCGTGCCGGCGAAGAACATCCACCGGCTGCCGCCCGACATCGATTTTCAGGCAGGCGCGCTCACCGAACCGCTGGCGTGCGTGGTGCATGGCGTCCTGAGTACGCCGACCGTCGTGCCGGGCGACGTGGCCGTCATCGCCGGGCCGGGCGCCATCGGTCTGCTGACGCTTCAGGTGGTCAAAGCTGCCGGGGCGACGGTCGTTGTGCTGGGTACGGACGCCGATGAGCAGCGGCTGGAGCTGGCGCGCGATCTGGGCGCGGATTACACGGTCAACGTCCAGCGGCAGAATCCCGCCCCGCTGGTGGCTGATATCACCCCGGAAGGACTGGGCGCGGATGTCGTCTACGAGTGTTCCGGGGCGGGTCCGGCTGCCCAGCAGCTACTGGAGCTGGTGCGGCGGCGCGGTCGCTTCGTGCAGATCGGCCTGTTTGGTAAGCCGGTCGCCTGGGACCTGGACCAGATTTGTTTTAAGGAACTGGTCGTCACCGGCAGCAACGCCAGCACGCCGCCCGCCTGGACGCGGGCGCTGCAACTGCTGGCGACCGGCAGCGTGCGCACGTCTCCGCTGATTTCGCACGTCTTCGATGTGACGGACTGGCAGCAGGCGTTCGACACATTCGAGGCGCGCAGTGGTATCAAGATGATTCTGCAACCGGTGGGGTAAACGAGAAGATCATGAACGGACTCAAGGACAAGCGTGTGCTGGTCACCGGGGCCAGCCTGGGTATCGGCAAGGCGACAGCCATCCGCTTCGCGCAGGAAGGCGCGCATGTGGCCGTCAACTATCGCAGCAGCGAGGAAGAGGCCCGCGACACGCTGCAATCGGTGCAGCAGTACAGCGACCACAGTTTTCTGATTCAGGCCGATGTCTCGAAAGAGGACGACGTTAAGCGCATGTTCCAGACGTGCTATGAGCGCCTGGGCGGTCTGGACATCCTCATCAACAACGCCGGTTTTCTGTTCCCTGAAGATTCGCACGAACTCAGCATGGCTGACTATGACCGCATCATGAACACCAACATACGCGGCGCGTTCATGTGTGCGCAGCAGGCGATCCGTCACTTTCTGGCTGAGGATCGCGCAGGAGTCATTGTCAACGTGTCCAGCGTGCACCAGACCATCCCCAAGCCGCGCTTTGTGGCCTATGCCATCAGCAAGGGTGGCATGCAGAACCTGACAACCACGCTGGCGCTGGAATATGCCGACCGCAAAATCCGCATTAATGCGGTAGCGCCCGGCGCGACCATCACACCGATGAACGACGCCTGGAAGGACGATTCACAGCGTCGCGCCGAGGTGGAGCAGCATATCCCGATGCGGCGTTCTGGCGAAGCCTGGGAGATGGCGGCAGCCATCTGTTTCCTGTCGTCAGACGAAGCGGCTTACATCACCGGGCAGACGCTGTTCATCGACGGCGGGCTGACGCTGTACGCTGATTTCCAGGAATCGTGGTCGTCGGAGTAGGTGCGCGGCTGGGCATCTGGCGGACGGGGGCAGATTGATGAGCAAACGGCTGACGATGGCGGACATCGGCAGGCTGGCGGGTGTGTCCGCCTCGACGGTGTCGCGCGCGCTGAATAACCACCCTAACATTCCACGCCAGACGCGCGAGCGCATTCTGGAAATCGCGCGCGCCCACGATTATCACCTGGATACGCGCGCGCAGAATTTTCGGCTGCGTCGTTCGCAGACCATCGCTACGGTGTTTCCCTATCGCGGCCAGAGCCGCCGCCTGATCTCCGATCCGTTTTACCTGGAGATCACCAGCGCCATTATCGACGCGCTGGGTGACCACGATTACGATATGGTGCTGGCGCGTGTGCCCGCCGATGACGCCGACTGGTGCCTGCGTTACGCCATGAATCGCCGGGTGGACGGGCTGCTGGTTGTTGATCGCGCTGTGGATGACCCCGGCCTGGACGAACTGCGCCGCCTGGGTACGCATTTTGTCGTGTGGGGGCCGCCGCTGCCAGGCCAGGACTGCGTCAGCGTTGGCTGCGACAGTGTGCGTGGCGCGGTGATGGCGGTGCGCCATCTGGTGGGCCTGGGCCGGCGGCGAATCGGTTTCATCGGCGGGCATGGCGGCATGGTGGAGACCTACCTCCGCCGCCAGGGCTATGAGCAGGGTCTGGCCGAGGCTGGTCTGTCTCTCGACGAACGGCTGGTCACCTTCACCGACTTCTCGCCGCAGGCCGGTCATGCCGCCATGAGCGAACTGCTCGACCGCGAGCCGGACCTGGACGCTGTGTTCGCTTGCAGCGACTATATGGCGCTGGCGGCCATGGAAGTGCTGCGCGGGCGGGGGCGCGGCGTTCCTGGTGATGTGTCGGTGGTTGGCTATGACGACATTTCGCTGGCGGCGCATTGCAGCCCACGCCTGACGACCGTCCGCCAGCAGATTCAGCGCGGCGGCCAGTTGATGGTCAGCCATCTGTTTGACCTGATGGCGGGCAGGCCGGTGGACTCGGCGGTGCTGCCGGTCGAACTGGTTGTGCGCGATTCGTGTGGCGCATCCCCGGCATAAAGACGGAGCGCAGGGACAATCCACTGCGCTCCGCTGGCATTTGAGCTTGTTCGAAGATGGTTAGCGCATGTAGGGCAGCAGGAAGCGCCGCGACTGTGTCAGCGAGCGTTTGACGTCGTCCAGGCTGTCCTCGTAGGCGCGGTCCTCCACTTCGATGACCACCGGCCCCTTGTAACGGACATCGGTCAGCGCGGCGAAGAAGGCGCTCCAATCGACGCTGCCCAGGCCCGGCAGTTTGGGCGTGTGCCACTTGACGCCCATGATGCCGCGCTCGTAGAGCATATCGGTGTCGATGCGCTCGTCTTTGGCGTGGACGTGGAACAGCTTGTCTTTGAACGCTTTGATGGCGCGCACGTAGTCGATGTGCTGCCAGATGAGATGCGACGGGTCGAAGTTAAGACCGAAGTGATCGCTGGGGATGGTCTCGAACATACGCCGCCACACTTCCGGCGAGATCGCCAGATTCTTGCCGCCCGGCCACTCGTCCAGGCTGAAGAGCATGGGGCAGTTCTCGATGCCGATGCGCACATCCTGCGATTCGGCGAAGGTGACCAGCGGTTTCCATACTTCTTCGAACAGCGGCCAGTTATCCTCGATGGATTTCTGCGGGTCGCGCCCGATGAAGGTCGTCATCAGGTTGATGTCCAGCATCTTCGAGGCGACGATTACCTTTTTGATGTGCTCGATGTAGGCTTCGCGTTCTTCGGCGTCGGCTACCAGCGGATTCGGATAGTAGCCCAGGCTGGAAATCGATACGCCGTACTTCTGCTGTAAGTCCTTGATGTGGGCGGCGTCGCTGGCGCTGAAGTCGGTCACGTCGATGTGGGTCACGCCGGCGTAACGCCGTTCGGCTTTGCCCATCGGCCAGCACATGACTTCCAGGCAGTCGAAGCCTTCATCGGCGGCGAACTTAAAGATATCTTCCAGCGACCAGTCCGGCAGGATGGCCGTCACAAAACCGATCTGCATCAGATTTGCTCCTTTTTTATTGGCTTAAACGTCGATCCAGCGGCGTTCTTTGTGGCTGGCGAGGATAGCCTCGCACAGCAGCACTTCGTGATGTCCGTCCTCAAAGGTCGGGTAGGGTTTGGGCGTGCTGAAGTCTCCCGCCTGCATATAAGTATAGACGGCCCGGTAGAGCTGCTTGAACGTGTCCGGGAAGCCTTCGTTGTGGCCGCCGGGATAGTTGGCATGGGCAGCAGCTAAATCGTGCATCTGCGATGGGTCGCGCAGCAGGACTTCGTTGGGCCGGTCGCGGTGGCCCAGCCAGATTTCGTTAGGCCGCTCGGAGTTCCAGGCCGCTGACCCTTTGGACCCGGCGATCTCAAATGAGAGCTGATTCTTGCGGCCTGCCGTCACCTGCGAGACGTTGAGTGTGCCTCGTGCCTGTCCTTCATAATGGAACAGCACCGCGCCCCAGTCCTCGGTTCTGATCTCGACCGGCTCAAAGTCGACGGGCTGACTGCTCTGCTCTTTGCCTTTGAAGGTGGCGACAGCCTCACGCGGCTTCTTGTGGACGGGGACAAAGGTCGCCAGGTCGGCCATCAGCGATTTGATCTTAAGCCCGGTGACAAAGCCCACCAGGTCCATCCAGTGCGTGCCGATGTCGCCGATGGCGCGCAGGTCGCCGCCTTCTTCGGGCATCAGCCGCCAGTTCCAGTCGGTGTCGTACAGCAGCCAGTCCTGGATGTAGCCGCCGCGCACGCTGAAAATCTCGCCCAGTTCGCCAGCGCGGATCATCTCGCGCAGATGCAGCATCAGCGGATAGAAGCGGATGTTGTAGTTGGTCGCGGCGATCTGGTTGGGCCTGCTTTGTGCCACTTCGACGAGTTCGCCGGTTTCCTGGGCGTTCATCGCCAGCGGTTTTTCGCAGATGACGTGTTTGCCCGCCAGCAGGGCGCTTTTCGCCAGCTCGAAATGGGTTTTGTTGGGTGTGGTGATGTGAACCGAGTCCACCTGCGGGTCGTCGAGGAGTTCCTGGAACGAGGCGTAGGCCACTTCCAGGCCCAGCATCTGCGCGGCTTCCTGGCTTTTATCCGGCGAAATGCCGAGGATACCCCGCACCGTTACACCGGCCCGCCGCAGCGCTTCGACGTGTACCGGGCCGATAAATCCTGTTCCAACAACAGCAGCATTGGGCATAGTCTGTCTCTTTCTACAAAGAAGGCTCAACATTTTGCGGTCAGAATGACGCCTGTGGTCATCTGGCCGGCACGATCATACACCGAGTATAACAGGAAAACCCGATTGGCCGCCGCTTACGCAATCGATTGCAGACTATAACATCCGGTTAGGGTGAGCGCAACCGATGGGGCTATCTTCTCAGGGCTATCGTCCAGCGCTCAGAACAGGTCCACGATGCCGCGAATACCGCGCTGGCCCTGGATGGCGCGCGATCGCTTTTCGGCCTGCTCGGTGTAGGACTGTCTCAGGGCGGGTTTCTCATCTGGCGGGGCGGTTACATAGACGACAGCCTGGCCCCACACCTGCTCGCGCCAGCGTTTAATCATGGTGTGGATCATCCACTCGTCCAGCCGGCCAAAAGCGTAATCGACGGCGATCATGAACGGGCTGTGGGCCTCGACGACGTCATCCTGCACGGCGTCCAGGGTAGCGCCGATGACATCGTTGACGGTGCAGTAATCCTGGTAGCGCTGCGCGCGGGCGCTGTCTGGCAGGTCGGGCCACTCGTCACAGATGCGGTCCGCCAGCGCGAAAATCAGGTCGTAGCAGATGTGCGCATTGACGCCGAGCAGCAGGTTCTGCAGAACGTGAGCGCGTCCCTGACAGGCCGTGTCGAAGGTGAAGGTCCACACCGGGGGCATCTGCCGACCCTCGTAGCGGTCCAGCGCCTCGAAGTAATAATCGGCGAAGTGATGGGTGAGGGCTGTCACCCAGGGACCATCCGAGAACTGACCGTTGGCGACAGAACGCAGCATGTTCTCGGTCATCATCGCATAGCATGTCAGGAAGATAGCCCGGTGATCGGCTGCACTCTCCCATGCCTGGACTTGTGTATGCATCTGTGTGAGCAGGTCGGACATTGTGCGCGTATCCTTGGGTTGGCTTATGTATAAATTAGCCAAAAACACGATATAACGCAAACGACGGTTGTTTCACTATGGTGCGAACAACATGCAGAGCTAAATCACTAACCGGATATATAATATTACGCAATATTTGCCTTTTGGCATAAATTATGTTAGGTTCTGCCGGCTTTCGGCGGTCTTTCCATGCACCGCCGATCTGACTCGGCTCTTGTGTCTCCGGGCGACGATGGCCGACCCACATTGACAATCGTACAAGGCAAACACAATTATGAGCAAAGTCACTGTACTCAAGACGAAGTCAGCCTTTTATGCAGTTGTTCTGGTTGTGCTGCTTTGTATGCCGTTCGCTGTTGCCGATCCCGCCCATGCGGCGACCATCGTTGTCGATGCGGACTGCACGCTGGCCGATGCGATCATCGCCGCCAATACGGATGCCAGCGCCGGGGACTGCCGGGCCGGGTCCGCTGGTTCCGACACCATTGTCTTACAGCAGGATGTCATCCTCACGGCGGCGCATACCACATCCCCGGACGGCCCTACAGGTCTGCCGTCTGTCACGAGTGACATCACCATTCTGGGTAACGGTTTCACGATTGCGCGCAGCGACGCCGCTGGGACGCCCAACTTTCGCCTGTTCCATGTGGAAGCTGAGGCCAGCCTGCGGCTGGTCGATGTGACGCTGCGTAATGGGCGGGTGAGTGGCGCTACCGGTCGCGCTGGTGGAAACGCCACCCGCAACGGTGGCGATGGCGAGGACGGTGAACGTGGCAGCGTGGGCTTTGTCATCAGTGGGGCCGGGCATCCGGGTGACCCTGGCGATCCTGGCAATCCGGGCGGCCAGGGCGTAGCGGGTGGCGCTGCGTATGGTGGCGCGATCCTCAATCGTGGCACGCTGGAACTGGAACGCTGCACAGTCGCCGATAATGTAGCACAGGGGGGTGTGGGGGGCGCTGGCGGTAACGGCAGTCGCGGCGGCGAAGGTGGCGAAGGCGGCCCGCCCGGCATCCCCATTCCATTGGTTATCATTGCCATGCTCGGTCCGCCCGGCGCGGGGGGCGCTGGTGGGACCGGCGGAACCGGCGGTGATGGCGGCGCTGGCGGCGGCGGTCAGGGCGGGGCCATTTACAACGATGGCGGCGCGCTCGTCATCAGGTCATGCGTGCTGCATGACAATCAGGCCGTTGGCGGTCGCGGCGGTGTTGGCGGGCAGGGCGGCTCGGCTGGTGAAGGCGGTTCGGGCGGCATCGGCCAGGATACGGTCGGCCCGGGTGGCAGCGGCGGTAGTGGCGGATTTGGCGGCATCGGCGGCGCGGGTGGACCCGGCCAGGGCGGGGCGATTTATAATGCCAGCGGTACCGTCAGCGTTAGCCTGAGTACGATA
The DNA here is from genome assembly GCA_964639225.1 of uncultured Anaerolineaceae bacterium. Taxonomy (GTDB): domain Bacteria; phylum Chloroflexota; class Anaerolineae; order Aggregatilineales; family Phototrophicaceae; genus CAZXCK01. The sequence continues at coordinate 37,830 of CAZXCK010000021.1, forward strand.
CAGGACAGCCGCGCACAGGGAGGCGCGGGCAATCGCGGTGGCCTGGGTCGACGTGGCGCGGATGGCGCGCTGAGTTCGGGCGATGGCGGTCTGGGTGGCGGTGGTGGCACCGGTGGCTTGGGCGGCACTGGCCAGGGTGGTGCGATCTACAGCGCCGCCGGTGAGGTCGTCATCGGACGGTCGATACTGGCCGGTAATGATGGGCGCGGTGGGGCTGCTGGCCAGGGTAACAACGCCGGCGACTCTGGCGATGGTGGCTCGCCGTTCCTGCGTCTGGCGGGGGGCGCGGAAGGACTCCTCGACAACTTCCGCGACCTGATGCTCGACAGTGTACTCAGCGGCACTCGAATTGGTGGGGTGGGTGGTCCTGGTGGCGCTGGCGGCAGCGGCCAGGGGGGCGCGGTGTTCGCCGGGGGCGGGCTGGTGACCATTCGGCAGAGCACGCTTGTCGCCAGCCGGACCGAGGCGGCGCAGGGCGGGTCTGGCGGTCAGGGAGGCCTGGGCGGTTTTCCCAACGATCTCCTGCGCCAGTTTGAGCTGCTGGGCGCTGGCCCCGGTGGCAGTGGTCGCGCTGGAGAAGCGGGCAGCAGCCAGGGCGGCGGCCTGTACGCCGACAATGCGCAGCTTGAAGTCTTCAGAAGCACGTTGACCGGCAATCAGTCCGCTGCGGGCGGGGCTGTCTGGTATGGAGTGGCCGGGGCGGAGTCGCGCATTGTCAGCAGCACAGTCGCCGGTAATGCCGCCAGCAGGCGGGGCGGCGGCCTGGACCTCATCGCGCCGTTGAGCCTGGCCAACAGTATCATCGCCGACAATACCGCGCCGGACGGGCCGGACATCCGGGGGACGATCAACTCACTCGATTACAACCTGATCGGCACTTCAAACGGCGCGACCCTCAACGGGCCGATAAACCGCACGCTGGTCGATGTGTCGCCTGGACTGGATGCGCTGGAAGACAACGGCGGTTCTACGCCGACGGTGGCGCTGCTTGCCGATAGTCCGGCGATCAACCGGGGCCAGTGCAGTAACACGACTGACCAGCGCGGCTATTATCGGGTGGACGACCGCTGCGACATCGGCGCTTACGAACGCGGCGCTTCGCTACAGCCGCCGCGCCAGCTTCCGCCGCCGGTTGCGGGTGCCGCCAGCGACTCGCTGCGCTTCGCGCTGCCAGCGGGCATCTATGCCAGTGTCATCGCCAGCGATGGCGTGTTCCTGCGCCATCCTGCTGAGATTGGCGTGCAGGCGATCATCGACCTGGGCGTGGTCCATGCTATTGACGTGTTCAGCCTGTCGGGGTCCAGCGCGGTCAATACGCCGCTTTGCCTGCGCGGGTCGGGGGACGTGTTCCTGCTGGCTGCCAGCGGCTCGCCGCGTGTGCCCTATCGACTGGCCGCCACGCGCCAGGGCGACTTCAGTTGTGTGTGGATCGGCGAACCGGGGACGGTCGTGCAGGTGAGGCCGTGATGGGGATTCGCTGCCCGGCAGATCAGTGAGAGAACGCCGGGATTGGTGTACAATATGGGGCGAAGAACCGGACTCAACACAGTACACAGGTTTGATATGCCCAGAAAAGTCATGGTCAGCGGGTGCTTTGACCTGCTCCACAGCGGACACGTCGCCTTCTTCAAAGAGGCGGCGGCCTACGGCGATCTGTACGTCGCTCTCGGCTCGGACAAGACCGTATTCGACCTGAAGGGACGCGCCCCCATCAACACGCAGGAAGAGCGGCTGTTCATGGTTAAGGCGGTCAATTACGTCAAGGATGCGGTCATCTCACGCGGGTCGGGGCTGCTGGATTTCATCGACGAGTTCAAGGAGATCAGGCCGGATGTGTTCGTCGTCAACGAGGACGGCCACATGCCGGACAAGCAGCGGCTGTGCCAGGAGCACGGTGTCGAGTACGTCGTCCTCACCCGCGAGCCGTACACGGGGCTGGAACCACGCTCCACGACCACGCTGCGCACCATCAACCGCATTCCGTTCCGTATTGACCTGGCTGGCGGCTGGCTGGATCAGCCGTTTGTGTCGCGCCACTATCCGGGTCCGGTGCTGACCATCTCGCTGGAACCCATGATCGAGTTCAACGAGCGCAGCGGTATGGCGACCAGCACGCGCAACGCGGCCATCGACCTGTGGGGCACGCGCCTGCCCATTGGTGAACACGAGAAGATCGCCAAGGTGCTCTTCTGCTATGACAACCCGCCGGGTACGACCGAGATCTCCGGCTCGCAGGATGCGATTGGGATCGTGTTCCCGGGGATCGCCAGGGCGCACTATGAGGGCGGGTACTGGCCGACGCGCATTGACCGGCTGTGCGATGAGGCGTCCATCCGCTTTGTGGAGAGCGCGCTGTACCTGGTGGCGCTGGGACCGCGCCATGACGGCTACGACGTACTGGCGAACACGCACATCGACCGGGAGGGGGCTAAGGCGCTGGCCGACGCGGCTGAGGACTGCTGGCAGGCCATCCTGGACCGGGACATGCGGGCGTTTGGGGATGCGTTCCGGCGGTCGTTTGAGGCGCAGATCGCCATGTTCCCGGACATGGTCAACCAGGCGGTGTTTGACCTGATCGACCAGTACCGCGACCAGGCACTGGGCTGGAAGCTCTCCGGGGCGGGTGGTGGTGGCTACCTGATCGTCGTATCGGAGAAGCCGATCCCCAATGCGATCCGGGTGGTGGCCCGACGCGCCGACGACTAGCCGGGCACTGCGGCAGTTGCGGCAGTATAGTGCTGCAGCAGTCAACTTTTTTAGTGCTGCAGTGGGGTGCTTTGCGGCGAAGTGTGGCAACGAGCAGCGGTGTGTCGTATTCATTATAGCACAGATGTTCTGGGTTTGGGGTTAGGGATTGGTTAGGGTGTGGGGGGTGGACCGGTCCCGCCCGGCGTTAAAACACCGGGCTACATCAAGCGTGTCTGCTAAAGAGACACAAAAGATTGTAAGCGCAGCGGACATCAGCGGTATGGGAGTGGGGCGGCCAGCAGGTCGGCCTTACAGATCCCTGATGGCGTGTTGTGGTCGAATACCGATGTGATGAGATGCTCTCAGAGCGTGGGCGCGCTATAGCACGCCCTTACGAGTGGGGCGGGTGTGGGATGCGGCGTGCTCGATGATATTGGGTCTCGTTCTCGTTGCGTCATTCGCTCGTGAACGCGGGTCCGACGATCGGCGCATCCGGTACTCTATGATCACTTCTATCCATCCGCAAAGAAGATTTAGCGTACAAGATACCAACCGCGATCTCAATTTTCATCATCGGGAATCGGAAAGGGGTACATGTGTTCTATGTCGTCTAAGGTTGTGTATGCGGTTAACTCGGTCACATATCCACTTTCGGGGATGAGAAGAAACAATAGATGGTTTATTGGAATGTAATGTCGATACCAGTAAATAATTTCCTTTGCTATACCTTTAGGCCAACCGCTAACTTGGAGTTGGCTAGGATACTCTGTAAATGCTGCAACGACCCAAGGGCCCTGTTCCTGAGTTGAAATATAAAACCGTATATTTGTTCCTACATCACTTTTGTTGATATGAACCTCACCAGTAGGCCAAGTAAGTTGAAGTTGACGAGCAAAGTCATCCAGATCAATAGGCAACTGAAGCTTGGAATCCAGCATGGT
>CAZXCK010000022.1:0-40390 GCA_964639225.1 uncultured Anaerolineaceae bacterium
GAGCCTCTTACCTTCGGTGGTGAGACCGTCCGCCTGTCAGTATAGCATGTGTTACCTGATGCACAAGCCGATCGCCGTCAGCCGTCACGGTTTATTCGGCGGGCTGTCGTTGATGTTGTAGTGGCCGTCCCCGGTAGAAAGACCTGCCTCGTCGCTGTCGGGCATCAGCGGATCGTCACTGCGCCCCATCAGCAGATACAGGCTCTGCATCGCCTGATAGTCAAATTCCTGATAGCCGCAAATATCACACACGTAGGCCGGCATATCGGGCACACTCAGTATGCGCCCCTCGTAGATCTGCACGTAGGCCGTTTTACCCGGATAACAGCGCCCAAGCTGGCAGCGCGGGCAACTGTAAGTATAGTTGATTGATGTGTCGATGGTAGAAATTCCTTAATCTGCCACGGTGTCAAAACGCGGCACAACGCCAAACTGGGTCAGCGGCCAAAAACGAAAAACCGCCTCACCGATGATGTACTCGATACTGACCGCGCCATAAGTGCGCGAGTCGCGGCTGTCGTTGCGGTTGTCGCCCATCACAAAATACTCATTCGGTCCCAGCGTCCAGCTTTGATCCGGGCAGCGTACCGGGCGGCAGGCTTCTTTGATATACGGTTCCTCGAGGCGTTCGCCGTTGATATAAATCTGCTGGTCGATCATCTCGACCGCTTCGCCCGGCATACCGATCACCCGCTTGATAACCGCCGTGCTGCGCCGGCGTTCTTCCGGTGTGTTAAACACGATGATATCGCCGCGCTGGGGGTCGCCGAACAGGTAATTCAGGCGGCTGATGACCAGCCGGTTGCCTTCGTAAAAGTTGGGCTGCATGCTGGTTCCCAGCACCAGCGAGCGCGGAATCGCCAGTTGCAGCAGCGTAAATACGGCGACAACAAAGCCGGCGGTCGCCAGTACATCCCGCAGCAGCGCCCTGGCGTTGGCCAGGCGAGGACGGGGCGCGTTGTTGGTTAATCCGGTCATAAGGCTATGGGCTGCCTGAATAGCTGATACCACCAACCAGTCCCCAGTCGGCAGGGGGCCAGTAACGGACAAACACCTGCCCCACCACATATTCGCGCAGCACCGGGCCGAAGTCCCGCGAATCCTGGCTGCGATTGCGGTTGTCGCCCATCACGAAGAACTCATCCGGTCCCAGCTCCCAGGCATTGTCGCGGCAGCGTTCCGGGCGGCAGGCTTCATTGATATACGGTTCTTCGAGGCGCTCGCCGTTGATGTAGACCTCCGCATCGCGCAACTCCACCGTATCGCCAGGCAGGCCAATCACCCGCTTGATGTAATCTTCCTGGGTGTTGCCGGGATAGTGAAAAACCACCACATCGCCGCGCTGGGGGTCGCTAACCAGGTAACTCACCCGGCTCACAATCAGGAACTGGCTGTTGTAGAAGCTCGGCTCCATGCTGGGACCGTCCACCACAAAGCGCACCGTCGCCAGATTGACCAGGGCGTAAATGGCCCCCACCAGCACAATCAAATCCAGAATTTCCCGCAGGAAACCGGATCGCTTCAGGCGCGGGCGCGGCAGATGAGCAGCACTCGCGTCGGTCTGCATATCGGTTTTCAAGCCAGTTTGCACCACAAGTCTTCACTCATTCCTGTCGTCATCGCGCTATTATACGCCCCGCCGTCTGGCACGGGCAATCCCGGTTTAGTCCGGCTGCTGGCCACGCCGCGACTCGCGGGCCGGTGTACCGGTACTCTCGCGGAAACTGAGGCGAATCGGTGTGCCTTCGAAGGGATAATACTCGCGGATGCGGTTCTCCAGAAAGCGCTTGTACGTAAAGTGGACCAGCTCTTTGTCGTTCACATGGAACAGAAACAGCGGCGGGTCGATGGCCACCTGCGACGCGAAATACAGCTTCAGCCGTTTGGTACCTTTGATGGGCGGCGGGTGCTGCTGCACAGCAGCCCGCACAATCTGGTTAACCTCAGATGTGGGGATGCGATAATATCGCTCTTCCCAGATGCGGTGCGCCACTTCCAGCACCTGATGAATCCGCTGGCCGGTAAGCGCGCTGATGAAGATCACCGGCGCGTAAGGCACAAAATGCAGACGCTCGCGCACGTGCTTCTCAAATTCGGTCATGGTGTAGGCGTCTTTTTCGACGGAGTCCCACTTGTTGACGATAATCACCAGGCTGCGATAAGCCTCGATGATATGCCCGGCGATGTGTTCGTCCTGCTCGGTGACACCCTCGGTCGCATCGACCATCAGCAGCGTCACATCGGCGCGTTCGATGGCTTTCATGGCGCGCAGCACGCTGTATTTTTCCACACCCGGCTCGATGCGCCCGCGCCGGCGGATGCCCGCCGTGTCGATCAGCGTCACGTCCTCGCCGTGCCACTTGATGACCGTGTCGATGGCGTCGCGGGTGGTCCCCGCTACCGGACTCACGATCATGCGGTCCTGTCCCAGCAGATGGTTAATGAGCGTGCTTTTGCCTGCGTTGGGCCGCCCAGCGATCGCGATCCTGAGATGTTCGTCGTCGGCGTCCAGTTCGTCCAGGTTGATCTCGGCATTTTCCAGCGACTCGATCACCAGATCGAGCAGATCGCCGGAGCCGAGGCCGTGGATGGCGCTCACCGGCACCACCGGCCCCACACCCAGCCCGTAGAATTCCAGCGCGTCGTCGTTGCGCTCCATCGTATCGGCTTTGTTGGCCGCCACGATCACCGGCTTGTTCGTGCGCCGCAAAATCTCGGCGATTTCCTCATCGGCAGCGGTGATGCCGTGCGTCACATCCACCAGCATGACGATAACATCGGCGTCCTGCACGGCGACCAGCGCCTGGGCGCGAATCTGCTCGACGAAATCCAGGCTGCCTTCGGCCAGCGGCGATACATCACGCCCGCCTTTGGGCTGGTAGACCTCGATGCCGCCGGTATCCACCACATGGAACACCACGCCGCGCCAGTCGGAGTCGGCCTGCAGGCGGTCGCGGGTGGTACCGGGGATGTCATCGGTGACGGCCATGCGGCGGCCCACCAATCGATTAAACAATGTACTCTTACCAACATTAGGCCGCCCGACCAGGGCGACCAGCGGTTTACGTGCCATATTTGTGATCTTGTCCTACTCATTACGGTACACCGCATCATAGCAGATGCCGCGCCGTCTGTATACGAGAGGCATGTTTACGGTGGGGGCGCGGTGGCTGCTTCGCCGTTCTCCACCGTCACGGCGATCAACGACGGCAGCAGCGCGATGCCGCTGGCGTCGATCTGCCCCTGGTCGATGGACGCCGATGGCGTCAGTTCGTATGTCCCCGGTTCGCGTCCGGCCAGGTCCAGCACCACCCGGATATCCTCGCTGGACAGGTTCTCCAGCACCGCCTGCGGGCCGGTCACCAGCGCAGACACCTGATCCGGCACAATCTGCGCGGTCAGCCCGTCTTCAAGGCCGATGACTTCCACCTCAATCTGCTCAAACTGCTCGGTGGACGCCTGCGCCGTGATGCTGATGAGCACCGTCACCACCTGGTCACCCAGCAGCGGCAGCTCCGGCTCTCCTGGCGGAAACACCACCGGCACCGTAATCTCGAAATCGTCAGTACGACCGGTCAGGTCGATGCGTTCGGTCAGCAGCGTGGTGGGGACGCGCGCGCCACTATCCGTACCGGAACCCGTCATCACCAGCACTGTCTGCGGCGCATAGCCAATCGACGAAATCACGTAGCCGTCGGGCAGCGTGGTCGTGTCGATATTGGGCGAGACGGTCACTTCGCGCACATCGTCGCGGCGGCTGATGGCCACCGACACACCGACCATCTGCGGTTCCAGCGTCACATCGCTGACCACACCGCCCTCAGCATCGACCGGCAGCAGCCGTACCTCGGTTTCCAGCGAATCGCGGCGGTCCGCCAGGTTAACCGGCGCGCGGGCCGCCACCACCTGCTGTACCTGGCTGGCCGGCCCGCTGACCATCACCTGGCTCTGGCCGAGTACAGGCTGGCTGCGCGTGTAATTCACCGGCGGCTCGTTGAGGATGATGGGGTCCACCATCACCTGCTGCGACTGCAAGGCTTCCAGCACCACACCGATCTGGCGCGGCTGGGTGTCGATTGTCGCCCGGCGCGCAACATCGGCTTCCAGTTCGACGGTGTGTGTACCCGGTCCCAGGCCGCCCAGGTCGGCCCGCACCACAATATCCTCTGCCGTGAGCAGGTTCAGCACCGACTGCTGCGCGCGCACCGTCACCCGAACTGTCCGCGCCGCACGATCCATCAGCACCAGACCGGGGTCAGGATTCATCTGCACCGGAATCTGCGGAAAACGGCGTTCGCCGATAGGATCGGCCTGCGTCGCCGCGATGATCCACACCAGCACGGCCAGCGCCAGCGATGCCACCAGCCAGATCAGATTGTTGGTCAACATGTTATTGGCTCGAACTGTTCGCGTCACGTCTGCCTGCGCTGTTCCTGAGTTCCTGCAAACTGACTCTTCAACCATTCGCGGGCACGTGACAGCCAGGGAGCCGCCCCGTGATCGCGCTCTGGCCCGTAGAATGCGTTCAGAATAGTGCGCAGCCGCTCCACATCCAGCCGCGACACCATGCGTCCGCCGTTGGTTATGGCGATGCGTCCCGTCTCTTCGGATACGACCACACACAGCGCATCACTCACTTCGCTGATGCCCAGCGCCGCCCGGTGACGGGTTCCCATTTTGCGGCTGGGCAGGTTGCGGCTGGCTGTCAGCGGCAGCACCGACGCCGCCGACGCGATACGCCCGGTATCGCCGATGATCGCAGCGCCGTCGTGGAGTTCGGTTTTTGGCCAGAAAATTGTGAGCAGAATCTGGCTGGTTACCTGGCTGTCCAGCGGGATACCCGTGCGGATGTAGTCCTGAAGGCTGCTGTTGCGCTGCAATACGATCAACGCGCCATGACGCCGCTCCGCCAGCCGTTCAACCGCCTGGACAACCTCGCTGATAACCTCCAGACGGATATCCTCTGGCGTGGTCCGGCTGAACAGAATACCGCCGCGCCCCAGACGCTCCAGCGCGCGCCGCAGCTCCGGCTGAAAAATGACCGGAATGGCGACAGCCAGTACTGTCAGCACGTTGTTCAGCAACCAGCTCAGCGCGCGCAGCTCAAAAATACTGGAAACGAGCAGCAGGCCCACCAGCAGCACCACCGTACCGCGCAGCAGCGCCACCGCCTGCGTCCCTCGGAACAGAAACGTCAGCACAAAGAAAAACATTGCGACGATTACAATATCAATTGCATCCAGCAGCGTGAGATTCTCTAACGCCCAGATCAGTTCCACGTAGGCTTTGCCCCTGGTCCTACCAACCGCGTACACCAAAAAACAGCGATTGCGTCCAACCGTCTATTATAACGCCCGTTCACAACCCAGCATCTGCGCGGTGGGAATTCGTACAGGTCGCGTGCAATTGACTTTTGCGACGCACACTACTTCAATTATACCGTGTGGCTTCGCTTACTGCCTCTGCTGGATTCGCGCTTCGATCTGTTTCAGCAGGCGACGGTAATCATCGCTGTTTTCCGGCTCCAGCGCGATAATCTGGCGGATGGTGCTGCGCGCCTCGGCCAGCATGCCGATCTCGATCTGAAGCTCGCCGAGGGCATCGAGTTGGTGGACGGCATCCGTATTACGGCCAAGCTGGCGATACATGGCAGCCAGACGGGAGCGCAGACCGGGATCGGTGGGGTAATGCCGGGTAAGTTCTTCCAGCGTGTGTACAATGCGGGTGATCTGCTTGCGGCGGGCGTAGATGCGCAGCAGCCGGTCGAGGTGGTCAATGGCTTCTAGCTGGTTCAGCTGGCTGTAGTTGAGGTCCACCAGCATACGCAGGGCGCGCTCGTCCTCTGGCGTGAGTTCGATGATGTCCTCGTAGATGCGGATGGCACTGCGCATGTCCATGCGGAGCTGCTCGGCGTCTGCCTGGCTGTGCTTGATGGCGACCAGCTTCTCTTTAGGCGCGCTGACCTGCTTCGCCAGCCGTTCGGCGCTGAGGAACGTCTCGCGCGCTTTCTCGAAATTGCCCAGGTGATTATAGGTTCGGCCCAGTTCGATATACTGGTCCAGCACCTCGTCCGGGCTGTTTTCGCTTTCCAGCAGGTCGATCAGACTCAGCCGGATCGACACGTCCAGCGGCGACTGTTCCAGCACTTCAAACAGAATCGACGCTGCCCGATCCTTCTCACCGCGCATCATATAGGCACGAGCCACCATATTATACTTGTTGATCGCCTGCCGCAGCCGTCCCTCGCGCATCATAATCTCGGCCATGCGCACATGCACCGGCAGGTAAAACGGAGAGGTCTGTACGGCGTTGTGTGCCTCGTCCATCGCCAGCGTCAGCATGTTCTGGCGGATGTAACTGTCGATGCGCGACACCGTCGAAGCCAGGTTGTCGCTGCCGCCTGTCCCCAGGAAGTCAACAACGCCCTGATCGCCCTGGTCGCGCATGACTTCATCGAGATGCTGGCGCGTCTCGGCGATGCGATGCTTCCAGTCCGCCCCGGTCAGCAGATTCAACAGCCGCGCGTTGATGGCTTCCAGCGCGTCGTCGGCCCGGCCTTCGAGCGCGTTCTGCAGCCGCTCGTAAATCTGTGCCAGTTCGGCAGCTTCCGACTGGCCCAGCGCCAGCCCGGTATCCACAGCCTGCAGGCTCTGCAACAGATAGCGCAGCGCCTGCCGGTGCTTGCCCAACTTGAAATAAGCCTGCCCCAGCCCGTGCATGGCCCCAGACGACAACAGCGGATCGACCAGCGCCTCGCCGAGATGCTGGGCGGCTTCCTGGGGTTCATCCTGTTCCAGCAGCAGCGCGCCCAGGTTGAGCTTGAGCGCCGGATGACGCAGCCCCTCAGCGGCGCGCCGGTAAGCCTCGATGGCGTCTGCGTCTCGCTGCTGGCGCTGGAACTCCATGCCCTGCAGCGCGTCGCCACCAGCCTTGTCGAGCATACCACTTTCCATCACATGGGCAGCCAGCGCGACCAGCGCCTTGACCGACGCCTCGCCCAGCGGCCCACGCGGGTCAGAGTGCGCTTCCTCTTCCAGCAGCAGATTATCATCATCGTCGAACAGGTTAATATCCGGCGGGGCGTCGGCCTCGTCGAGTTCGTCGGTCTGCGGCAGGGCGATATCGCCGCCGGATTTCAGCGCCCGCAGCGCGTTGAGCGCCTGCGAGTTGCGCTTGTCCAGGCGCAGCGCACGCTCGACCGCCTTCTCGGCTCTTTCGCTATCGTCCAGGCGATGGAAGTTATACGCCAGCGTCAGGTACTCGCGCACGGCCTTCTTTTTATCGCCGATGCGCTCGTAAGCCTGCGCCAGCCGCATATGAATCTGCACCAGGCCGGGCGTAAGCTGTGTCGCGCGCTCCCAGTTGCCGATAGCCTTGTTCAGGTCGCGCTGGCCCAGATACACCTCAGACACGTTGATGTACTGCTGGGCCGCCTCTTTCAGGCGACCCATGCGCTCCAGCACGTCGGCGCTCTTCTCCAGCGGAGTCGGGTCGTCCGGCGACAGCTCATGCGCCCGCATGTAGACTTTAAGCGCGTCATCCAGGCGATCGGCGTTAAGCAGGGCGAGGCCCAGGCTGGTGTGAGCCTCGGAGTCCTCCGGGAACTCTCGGATAGCCTTCGAGTAGGCACTGATCGCCACCGCCCATTCGTGATTCCAGGCGGCGTCGTGGCCTGCATTCATATGCTGTTGGTAGAGTTCCCGGTCACCAGCCATATTTCCCCCTGCGCACCCCAAGTCTTCAATCGTTACTTCATCAACTCGACCAGCACGGCCTTCTGCGCGTGCAGGCGATTCTCCGCCTGCGGGAAGATCATCGACTGCGGACCGTCGGCCACTTCGTCGGTGATCTCCTGGCCGCGATGCGCCGGCAGACAGTGCAGCACAATGGCGGTCGGCTTCGCCAGCTTCAGCAGTTCCGTGTTGACCTGATACGGCTCGAACAGCGCCAGCCGCTGCGCGATTTCTTCTTCCTGGCCCATGCTCACCCAGGTGTCGGTATAGACCACGTCGGCATCACGGACGGCGTCTTCCGGCTCCAGGAACGTCTCGATCTTGATGTCGCCCAGGCCGCGCGCTTCATCGATCACAGCGCCGTCGAGCGCGTAACCCGGCGGCGAGGCGATGGCGAAATCCAGGCCGTACTTGGCGCAGGCGATCACCGACGAAGCCGCCACGTTGTTGCCATCGCCGATGAAGGCGAACTTCAGCCCCTGCAACGAGCCAAAACGCTCGTGAATGGTCAGGATGTCGGCCAGCGCCTGGCACGGGTGGCGGTCGTCGCTGAGGCCGTTGATGACCGGCACTGAGGCATAACGCGCCAGCTCGACGACGTGCTCATGGTCGAACACACGCGCCATAATCCCCTGCACATAGCCAGAAAGCACCCGCGCCACATCGCCGATACTCTCGCGCTTGCCCAGGCCGATCTCCGATGGCCCCAGCATCATCGCGTCGCCACCCAGATGCTTCATCGCCATCTCAAACGAGACGCGCGTGCGCAGCGACGGCTTCTGAAAGACCATCGCCAGCACCTTACCCGCCAGAACCGGCGCGTTGCCGCCTGTGCGCCATTCGGCCTTAAGCTGGACGGCCAGTTCCAGCAATCGTTCCAGATCGTCTTTTGACCAGTCAGAGAGTGAGATCAGATGGTTCATACCCGCTCCATAGCTTCTGTTGAAAAATCCACTATTCAAAAGAAAGCAGCCATACAGCCCCGGCCTGCCCGCTGCTATACCTGGCAAGCCTTATACGCATGGCTGAATCTGATTGTAACCCAGAATCAATGACCTGATGATGCAGATAACCGCCAATTGGCGACCAATTCCGGTACGCTGGTCCTAGATGTCTTCCATATCGTACCAGTTTTTGCCAGCCTGCGCGTTGGCCTTCAGCGGCGCGTCCATCTCGTAGGCGTTTTCCATCACCGACACCACCAGATCGCGCGCGGCGTCCAGCCGTTTCTCCGGCACTTCCAGCACCAGCTCGTCATGCACCTGAAGCGTCATCTGCACGTCGAGCCGCCGCCGCTGGATTTCGTGGTACAGGTCGATCATAGCGCGCTTCATGATATCCGCCGCCGTGCCCTGAATCGGCATGTTGACGGCGGCACGCAGCTCGCCCTGCTGCGACTGGCGATTGCCACCCCCGGAGACCAGAGACGGGAAGTAACGCTTGCGCCCGAACAGCGTCGTCAGGTAGCCTTCGGTGCTGGCTTTGCGTTTGGTCTGCTCGATGTACTTCTCGACACCGGGCAGACGGTCGAAATACGTTCGGATGAACGCCTCGGCCTCGGCCAGCGTCAGATCGCTGTCGCGCGCCAGCCGGAAGGCACCCATACCGTAGATCAGGCCGAAGTTGACGCGCTTGGCGAAACTGCGCTGCTCATACGTCACCTCATCCAGCGGAATGCCGTAGACTGTCGCCGCCGTCGCCGCGTGAATGTCCTGCCCCTGGGCGAAGGCTTCCAGCAGGGTGGCGTCCTGGCTGATGTGCGCCAGCACGCGCAGCTCGATCTGGCTGTAGTCGACGGCCAGCAGCAGACGACCGGGCGGCGCGACGAACGCCCGGCGCACCTCGCGCCCAATCTGCGTGCGGATGGGGATATTCTGCAGGTTGGGGTTGCTGCTGCTCAGGCGACCGGTCGAAGTCCCCGTCTGGTTGTAGCTGGTATGCACGCGCCCCGTGTGCGGATTGACCAGCTCCGGCAGCGCGTCGACGTAAGTCCCCTTGAGCTTGGCCAGTTCGCGGTATTCCAGGATTTTGAGCACAATCGGCGCGCCGGTGTCGGTGGCCAGCCGGTCGAGCGTGACGGCGTCCGTCGAGTAACCGTGCGACGTCTTGCGGATGCCTTCAGTCGGCAGGCCCAGCTTGCCGAACAGCACGTCATTCAGCTGCTTGGGACTGTTGATGTTGAAGTGGCCGTAGCCGCCGCTGAGGTCGTAAATCTCGTTTTCCAGCGCCTGCAAAGATACCGCCAGCCGTTCGCTCATCTCGCCCAGGTACGGCACATCGAGCGTGATACCGGCATGCTGCATGGCCCCGATCACCGGCACCAACGGCATCTCCAGCGTGTTGTACAGGTCCAGCAGATCGGCCTGTTCCAGTTCCGGGCGCAGATACTCCACCGCGCGGAAGGTCACGGCGGCGTCGGCGGCGGCATATGGCCCCACCTGCTCGACGGCGATGTTGTCCATCGTCTGCTGCTTTTTGCCCTTGCCGATCAGGTCAGCGATGGCGGTCATGTTGACCTCAAGGTACTGCCGGGCGAAAGCCTTCAGGCCCATGAATTTGCTGACCGGGTCGCGCAGCCATTCGGCGATCATCGTGTCGAAGCCCACCGGGGTCACATCGACGCCGTACCGCTGCATCACCACCAGATCATAAACGGCATTGTGGGCATACTTGGGAATGCGCGGGTTGGTCAGCGGGCCGCGCAGCGCGTCGATGACTTTATCCAGCCGCAACTGCTGCCCGGACTGATGCCCGACCGGCACGTAATAGCCCGTCTCGGTATCGACGGCCAGCGCGATGCCCACCAGTTCGGCCTGCATCTGGTCCAGGCTGGTCGTCTCCACATCCCAGGCGATGGCTTCCGCCGTGTTGAGCGTCTCCACCAGCGCCTTGAGCGCGGCTTCGTCACGCACGATGACCGCCTGCACGAAACTCTCGCCGGGCGGTGGCGGCGCGTCGCCGAAGGCGTCATCGCCGAACAGGCTGGGCGTGGTCGGTGTGTTGCTGCGCTGGAAACGCTCCAGGAAGGTGCGAAATTCCAGTTCGCGGAACAGTTGCTCCACCTGGCCGGCGTCATAATCATGAGTGACACAGGCGTTCAGGTCCAGCGTCAGCGGCACGTCATACTGAATCTGCGCCAGTTCGCGGCTGATGCGGGCCATCTCCTGGCCGTTTTCGAGCTTGGTGCGCGTCGCGCCTTTGATCTCGTCAATATGCGCGTAGATGCCGTCCAGCGTCTCGTACTGCGTCAGCAGTGTGACCGCCGTCTTTTCGCCGATACCCTTCACGCCGGGGATGTTATCTGAAGTGTCGCCTTCCAGAGCTTTTTTGTCCACCAGTTGATCGGGTCGCAGGCCGAAGCGTTCAATGAAGCGCGCCGTGTCATAGACCTCGTCCGGGCCGCTTTTGCGCGACGGAAGCTGCACACTGATGTGCGCGTTGAGCAGTTGCAGCAGGTCGCGGTCACCGGTGACGATGCGCACATCCACACCCATATCGACGGCCTGTTGCGCCACCGTGCCGATCACGTCATCGGCTTCGTAACCGTCGCAGGCCAGCACGGGGATGTTAAACGCCTGCACCATCTGCTCGATGCGCCGCATTTGCAGGCTCAGATCGTCCGGCATTTTGTCGCGGGTGCCTTTGTAGTCGTCGTAGAGGGTGTCGCGTCCGCTGAGGCCGCGATCAAAGCTGACGGCCAGATAGTCTGGTTTGGTCTTTTCCAGCAGATCGAGCAGCAGACGGGTAAAGCCATAGGTGGCGTTGGTTGGCTCGCCGGCGCGGGTGGTGAAGCCAGCAGCCGGCAGCGCAAAATAGCTGCGATAGGCGACGGCGTGACCGTCGACAAGATACAACACGGGCCGGGAACTCATGTCGCTGTCCTAACGTTGCGCCTGAACATTTGAGCGAATTATATCACACGTCGCTCGGTCATTGCAGCCGCACGAAGTTGACAAAACGCTGCATCTCTTCCACGTCGAGTTCGCGGCCCGGCGTCAGCACGCCGTAGTTGTCGCCCCACAGACTGTCCACCGGTAGCTCAGGGTTGGTCTGCCCGGCGATGCGCGCCGACTGCTGCTTGAGTTCGCGCACAATCTCATGCGCGGAGCGGTCCGCCGGGACATCGGCCATCAGATACACAAAATCCTCATACACCTGAATCTGTTCCACATGCCAGCCCTGATTGGCCAGTTCGCGGTCCAGGTCGGCGACGATGGCGCGGGCCACATCCTGCGTCAGCGTCTGGTCGGGGTCGGCCAGCATCCACAGGAACGTACACGGGGCCAGCGTCACCGTTTTGACCGGCTGCAACGCCTCGTCGAGCGTGGCGGCAGGCGGCGCGCCGGTCAGGGCGCGGATGGCGGCGGTGTCATCCAGCGCGGCCTGCTCTTCATCAACGGCCAGCCGTTCGAGTTGTTCCAGTTCCGGGTCGTCCTCGATCGCCGTGCGCTCGGCGAAGCGTTCCTGTACGCTGTTGAGCGCGTCCAGCAGCATCCGGGCCTGGCGTCGGATGGCGCGCAGATGTGTCTCCGCTGTAAACACCATCGACAGCGAGAAACCGGCGTCGGTGCGGCGGCTGTACAGCATAAACTCGCGGTCGCCGCTGGGCGGCGTGATGAACCGAATCCGCGACTGCACCGACTGCGCTTCCCAGTCGTGGCCCACGATCTGCTGAATGGCGTCGATATCTTCCAATGGCAGACTGCCGGCGTAGGCGATCACCTCGCCGCCGCGCGCCAGCAGACAGGCCTGCACCGTCGATTCCAGCGAGAACTGAGTCAATCCCAGCGCCAGTTGCGCGATCTTCGGGTCGGGGTCGTCAGTGCCCAGTGTAATCGGCGGCTCGCCGGACGGCATGGCGATTCGGCGTGGCGGGCGCGGCTCCGATGGCGGCGGGCCGCTAGTCCCGGCGGGCGGCTCTGCCGGTTCGGCTGGCATGTCCGGCTGAGGGCTGTGCGGAGCTGTCACCGATTCAGTCGCCGCCCCGGTCAGAGCTTCGGAATCCGCCGGGAAAGTCACGGACTCGTCGGGCGGGTGCGCCGCCATCACCTCATCGTCGATTTCCGGCTCATGCGATGATTGTGGCTCGCCCGGCAGATATTCCGTCTCCATATCGTGCGGCTGATCTTCGATCTCCGCCTGCAGTGCCGCGCCGGGGCGTGTCACCTCAATCGAAGCGTCGTCCTCTGGCGCAAAATCGACTTCCGGCGGCGGCAGCGGTTCCTGCAAAAAGTCCGGCTCATCGACATAGCGATGGGCCTGCTCCACCCAGGATGGCAGCGGCTTGACGCCGCCCGTATCATCCGGGAACTGCCGCGAAAGCGTGTCCAGCAGTTCATCGAGTCCCATCGGGCGCGCTGTTGCGTCACCCAGGGCCGTCCGCAGAATGGACGCGGCGGTGTTCGGCCTGGACTCTGGCGGCGTCACCGCCTCGCCGGGTGCCTGGTCTGGTTCGGCCTCGTCATCATCTTCGGCAGGAATAGGCGGCAGCGGCAGCGGGCGCTTCTGGATGACCTGCACCACCTGGTTGAGATTCGCGTGATTCACGCCAGTGCGCAGATCGCGGATGGTGCCGCTGTCCTCCAGGCTCGGCGGCGGCGGTTCGGCAGCCGCCAGACGCTCAAAGGCGGGTTCGCGGTCATCGTCCCCATCGTGGACATCATCCCCGGCGTCATCGTCGTCATCGACCAGGCGGCTGGCGCTGCCGTTGAGCACAAACTCCACCACCGACGACTGCTCGCCAGATTCGCCCAGGACCGTCTCGCCAGTGTCCATGTCCAGCGTATCCGAACCCAGCACGTCCAGCCCGCCCATTTTGACCAATACGCTGTCCAGGCTGGAGAAGTCCGGCGCCGCCGGCGGCGACTCCGGCAGATCGGTCATGTCTGACGTGTCGGACTCGACGCGCACCGCCGGGGCGGCGGCGGTATCCGGCAGCGCGTCGATGGCGTCCTGGGCCGCGCCCTGAATCACGGGGATTAGCTCGCGCAGGCTGCACGGCAGATCGGCCAGACCCTGCAACTGCATATCGCGCACCAGGCCGCGAACGACCGGCATATCCGGGCTGGCGATGATGGCGATATCCGGCTGGACGGCGCGCAGTTGCAGCACCACATCGACTGGCGGCTGGCTGCTGTTCGAGAAATCGACCAGCGCCACATGATGCGGGCGCGTTTGCAGCGCATCGACAGCGGCTTCAACTGTCGTGAAGGCGCTCGCCTCAAAATCGCCGGTGCGTTCCAGTGACTGCTTCAGGTCAGCGGCGAGCTGTACCTGCCGGATGATGATTAATACGCGCGTTTTGACTAACGTCATCGAAGTTCCGCCTAGTGACGATTGTGAACACAAACCGGGTAGTCCACCATCCATCATAGCGCACACCCTGTTATTATTGTAACACTGAACTGACTCGCCGAAACTTGACTCTGGCAGCCAACGGCACCAATCGTCCGAAACGTTTGACAAACCGGGTTAACCCATCTATGTTGAACATTAGCAGGTTGCGCGATTGGCAATCGCTGGCACAGCGGGTTTCTGAGTTGTTCAGCGAGGCGCTGCAAGTGACCATGAGAAGACAGCACGTGCAATCAGGAAAGCGAACCGAACCATGACCAACAATACCTCAGTCGTTATTCTGGGCGGCTCCGGCGACCTGACACGGCGTAAGCTGGTGCCGGCGCTGTATCACCTGTACTGTAAGAAACGACTGGAACAGCCAGCGCGTATCGTCGGCTTTTCGAGGACGGAATACAGCCATGATGGTTTTCGTGACTACCTGCGCGAACACGTTCAGGAGATGGCTACGGAAACGTTCGACGAAGCGACCTGGGATGAATTCGCCCGGCTGCTGTGGTACGTCCCCGGCGACCTGGCCGATACCGACGACTATGGCGATCTCATCAACTTCCTCGAAGAGCAGGAAGATGGCCCGGCCAACCGGCTCTATTATCTGGCGCTGGCGCCATCTCAATACCTGACAGCCGTCGAAAACCTGCACCAGACCGGCATGATCGCCAACAGCAGCGGTTGGCGGCGGGTGATCGTCGAAAAGCCGTTCGGTCACGATCTCGCCAGCGCCCAGGAACTGAACCAGAATCTGCACGCCGCCCTGGACGAACACCAGATTTACCGCATCGACCATTACCTGGGCAAAGAGACCGCGCAGAACATCCTCTTTTTCCGCTTCGCCAACACCATGTTCGAGCCAATCTGGAACCGGACCTATGTCGAAAGCGTGCAGATCAGCGTCATGGAAGCGGTCGATATCGGGCGGCGCGGGCGCTACTATGACCAGACCGGCGTCCTGCGCGATATGTTCCAGAACCATCTGCTGCAACTGCTGACGCTGATCGCCATGGGAGCACCGGACTCGTTCGAGGCAGACCAGTTGCGCGATGAGAAGGTCAAGACGCTGCGCGCCGTGCGCCCGGTGCGCCTCGAGGACACCGTGCGCGCCCAGTACGAGGGCTACCGCGACACCGAGGGCGTCGCCGCCGATTCGCAGACGCCGACCTACGCGGCGCTCAAATTGTTTATCGACAACTGGCGCTGGGAAGGCGTTCCATTTTATCTGCGCTCCGGCAAGGCGCTCGGTCGCAAGGCCAGCGAGATCGTGGTGCAGTTCAAGCGCCCGCCGGTCTCGATCTTCCACCTGCCGCCAGAGAAAGAGCTAACGACCAACCTGATCTCGATGTGTATCCAGCCCGACGAGGGCATTCACCAGCGCTTTGAGGTCAAAAAGCCGGATTCGATTCAGGATATGCGCTCGGTCGATATGGAGTTTCACTACGCATCTTCGTTTGGCGAAGCCGTCATCCCGGATGCCTACGAGCGTCTGCTGATGGACGCGCTCAACGGCGATGCTTCGCTGTTCACCCGTGCCGACGGCGTCGAGGCCGAGTGGAACATCATCGACCCCATTCTCGAAGGCTGGGAATCCAACCCGGACATCTCGCCCATCGTCAGCTACGAAAAAGGCAGTTGGGGGCCAGCCGAAGCCGACGAGCTGCTGGCGAAAAACGGCCACAAGTGGACCATGCGCTGCCTGCATGACGACGACTGACCGCCGCAGACAAGAGTTAGGCCGACCATGAACGACGTTACCGTATTTGACGACAGCGCCGCGCTGATCGACGCGGCAGCGCGCCACTTTGTCGAGCTGGCGCGCGAAGCCACAACCGCCAATGGCCGCTTCAGCGTGGCACTGGCTGGCGGCTCCACGCCGCGCGGACTGTATACGCTGCTGGCGACGCCGGAGTACAGCGCCGCCATCGACTGGTCACGGGCGCACATCTTCTGGGGCGATGAACGCTGCGTACCGCCCGACCATGCCGACAGCAACTATCGCATGGCCCGCGAGACGCTGCTCGACCAGGTGCCGCTGCCGCCCGGCAACATTCACCGCATCCAGGCGGAACACGAACCCGAACAGGCCGCCGCCAGTTACGAGCGCGATCTGTGCGCCTATTTCGAACCGGCAGCAGCCGAGTACGGCTGTTATCCGCGCTTCGACCTGGTGCTGCTGGGCATGGGCGCGGACGGTCACACGGCGTCGCTGTTCCCCCATTCGACGGCTATACAGGAGAGCGAAAGGCTGGTCGCCGCCCTGTATGTCGGCAGCCTTGATGCCTGGCGCGTCACCCTGACGGCGCGCGCCATCAACGCGGCGGCCAACGTCACCTTTCTGGTGACCGGAGCCGACAAAGCCGACCGGCTGCGGCGGGTGCTGGACGGTCCGCACCAGCCACAGGACCAGCCCGCCCAGCTTATCCAACCAGACAGCGGCGCGCTGCGCTGGCTGGTGGACAGCGCCGCCATACCCGGATCGTAGCCAATACATAACAGGAGCAGACGTTTGAACCCGCCCGCCACCCAGACCCCGACCGCATTCCATGTGATGGTCAAGCCAACCGGCGCTATCTGCAACCTGGACTGTCACTACTGCTATTACCTGTCGAAAGAGCGCCTGTACCCCGGCAGCGACTTCCGCATGGCCGAGAATCTGCTGGAGTTATACACCCGGCAGTACATCGAGGCGCAGCAGGTAGATACGGTGACGTTCGCCTGGCAGGGCGGCGAGCCGACTCTGATGGGGCTGGCGTTCTTCGAGATGGCGCTGCGCTACCAGCAGAAATACCGGCGGCCCGGTATGCGCATTCAGAACACGCTGCAAACCAACGCGGTGACACTCGACGACGACTGGTGTCGCTTCTTCCAGCGCCACAATTTCCTGATCGGCGTCAGCCTGGACGGGCCGCAGCCTCTGCACGACGCCTACCGGGTAGACAAAGGCGGCGCGCCCACCTTCGAGCGGGTGATGCGCGGCATTCGTCTGCTGCGCCAGCACAACGTTGAGTTCAACCTGCTGACGACCGTCCACCAGGCCAACGTCGAGCATCCGCTGGCGGTGTATCACTTCCTGCGCGACGAAGTCGGGACGCAGTTCATGCAGTTTATCCCGATTGTGGAACGGGACAACGCGACCGGCTATCAGGAAGGCGACACGGTCACCGAGCGCAGTGTGACCGGCGAGCAGTACGGCACATTTCTGATGACGATCTTTGACGAATGGGTGCGGCGCGACGTGGGGCGGGTGTTCGTCCAGTTGTTCGACATCGCGCTGGCCGCCTGGATCGGCGACCGGCCTGGATTGTGCATCTTCGAGGAAACGTGTGGTAACGCGATGGCGATGGAACACAACGGCGATGTCTATAGCTGCGATCACTTCGTCGAGCCGCGCCACCGGCTGGGCAACATTGTTGATATTCCGCTGCACGAGATCGTCAACAGCGACCAGCAGCGCGCCTTTGGACTGGCCAAGCGCGACACGCTGCCCCGCTACTGCCGCGAGTGCGAGGTGCGCTTCGTCTGTAACGGTGGCTGCCCGAAGAACCGCTTCATCAGCACCCCGGACGGCGAACCCGGCCTGAATTATCTGTGCGCCGGCTACCGGGCCTTCTTCAACCACATCGACCAGCCGATGCGCTACATGGCCCGCGAACTGGCCAACAGGCGACCCCCAGCCAGCGTCATACAGCACATACGCCAGCAGGACGCCCAGCTAGAAGCCGCCTTCGCCGCCGCCGGGCGCAACGACCCCTGCCCGTGTGGCAGCGGCCTCAAGTTCAAGCGATGTCACGGACGGCGGCGCTGAAGCTGCGTCATTCGCGCAGCAGCTTCAGCGCGCGCTCGTAATACGGCGAGGCGATTGGCCCCTTCAGAATAGGGTCGCCGGTTTGCTGCATCCAGTTCAGCAGATGCTGGCGCAGTTCGGTGGCGACGAGCATGTAATCCACATCGTCAATGCGATTGTGCTGCTCCAGTGGGTCGCTCTGCAGGTCGTACAGTTCGAACGGCGGTCGCTCGACGGTGAGCTGTTCGATCATCTGCGGGTAGATGGGGCTGTGCATGATATCCCCGGCCACGTTGATGATGTCCACCTCGGCGTTCCAGATGAGCTTATAGCGCTGGCTGCGAATCGCCCGCTGCGGCTCATAATCGGTGTGGAACGTCTTACCAGCGTAGATGTGTTCGCGCGGCCTGTAGGTGTTGCCGCGCAGCAGATCGGCAAAACTGCGCCCCTGGATGCTGGCGGGCACGGTCAGGCCCAGCATATCGAGGATCGTCGGCACCAGATCGACGTTACTGATGAGCGTGTCGAAGGTGCGGCCCCCCGTCAGCCCGAACGGCGGGCTGTACATGATGAGCGCGGTCTCGATACCGGGATCGTACAGTGTGGTCTTGGCGCGCGGCATCGCCAAGCCATGATCGGTGGTGAAGATCAGCCAGGTGTCGCCCAGCAGGTCGAGTTCTGCCAACGCCCCGCGAATACGCCCCACCGCCTCATCCATCAACCCAATGACGCCCTGCAATTCGGCGAATTCGGCGCGCGCTTCGGCGGTCTGGGGCAGATACGGCGGCACATCGACGCCCAGTTGAGTATCCGGCGCGGCCTGCTTGAACAGGCCGCTTTCGTCGCGGTGCGGCTCGGTAAAGCCGATGTTGAGGAAAAACGGGCCGTCGGGCGCGCCGCGCAGCCAGTCGATGGCGGCGTCGGCGACATCACCGGCGTGATGGGCGGGGCGCACTTCCTGGAAACCCAACTGCTGGACCGCTTCCGGTGTCCGGTCGGTGACATGCTGCATGCCGACATGGGCGGTACTGTAGCCAGCGTCCAGCAGATACCGGGCCAGGTAGATTTCGCCGGCGTTCAGACGCCAGCCGAACGGCTGGTGCGCCAGCCCCAGCATACCGGTCGCGTGCGGATAGCGGCCCGTGTACAGCCCGGCCCGGCTCGGCGAACACTGCGGCGCGGTGCAGAAGCTGTTGTCAAAGCGGACTCCGTCCGCCGCCAGAGCGTCCAGGTTTGGTGATGGGACTGTCGAGCGACCATAAGCGCCCAGGTGGCGGCCCAGGTCATGACAGTCAATTAGGACCAGATTTGTCATCAGCTTAACCCTTCACAGCACCGGCGGTCAGGCCGGCCACAATCCGATTCTGGAAGATCAGCACCAGAATCACCAATGGAACGGTGACAATCATCGCTGCCGCCATGATCTCGGCGATAGGCTCCTGCATGGCTTCCACACCGCTGAACTGGGCGATAGCCACCGTCACCGTCTGCGACGCGGGCCGCGTGATCGTGAAGTTCAGCGCGAACAGGTATTCGTTCCAGGATGTCACAAAAGCCAGCAGGCCGGTCGTCACCAGAGCGGGAGCCGTCAGCGGCAGCAGCACCAGGCGAAAACGCTGGAACGGCGACGCGCCATCCACAATCGCCGCCTGCTCAATCTCGGCGGGCAGCCCCTTGAAGAAGGCCGTCAGCACCCACACGGTGAACGGCAGCGTAAACACCGGGTAGGTCACCACCAGCGCCATCGGCGTGCCAAACACGCCGAGTTCGCGCACAATCGTGTACAGGCCGGAGAGAATCGAAATGGCGGGGAACATGGTCATCGACAGCACCAGATACAACAGCGCGTTGCGCCCGCGAAAGCGCAGCCGTCCCAGCGCATAGGCCGCGAACGACCCCACCATCAGGCTGAAGACGGTCGTCGCGCCCGACGCGAACGCCGAATTGCGCAGCGCCCTCAGGAAGTTGCCGTCGGCCAGCACGTATTCATAGTTCTTCGCTGTTGCATCCTGCGGCAGATAGGTCGCCCGGCGGAACATCTCGTTTTCGGTCTTAAATGACGTGTTAAACGCCCAGTAAAACGGAAACAGCGCGTAAGTGGCAATGACCAGCACCAGAAAGTAGAATGGCGCCCGCTGAAAATAGCGCAGCAACGGGGTTTCGTTCATCAATCTGTCTCCCTGCTGAGCATACGGACATATCCCAGGGCAAACATCGAAATCAGCACGAAAATGATAATACTGATGGCCGAGGCATAACCATCCTGCTGATTGTTGACCAGCACCTCATAATTGTAGGTCGCCATCGTCAACTGCTGTCGCCCGAACATGACGTTGAACAGGTCGAACACGCGCAGCGCGTCCAGCGTGCGGAAGACCAGCGCCACCACAATCGTCGGGCTGAGCAGCGGCAGTGTAATGGCGAAAAACTGGCGCACCCGCGACGCGCCATCCACGTCGGCGGCTTCGTACAGCTCTTTGGGGATGGTCTGCAGGCCCGCCAGCAGCAGCAGCGCCATAAACGGCGATGTCTTCCACACATCCACAGCGATCGCCATCGGCAGTTGCAGCGCCGCGTCAGATAACCACGCCTGCGGCCTGTCGATGAGGCTGAGGTCCATTAGTATTCGATTGATGATACCGGCACTGGTGTCTTTCAGCATCAGTTCCCACAAGCGCGCCGAGATGACCGTCGGAATGGCCCAGGGGATCAGCATCACCGCGCGCATAATCCCGCGCCCGGAAAAATTCGAGTTCACTGTCATGGCGATGAACAGGCCAATCACCAATTCCAGACTGACCGAGGCGACGGTAAAGATGAGCGTCGTCCCAATCGCCCGGATGAAGTCGGCGTCCACCCCACTGATGGCCAGCGAGCGCAGCTCGCCACCCATCGCCGGCAGCCGCACATTCCACACAGTCCGGTAGCCCTGCTGCAGAGCTTCGCGATCAATCGACTGCCAGCGCAGTGACCCGTCGGCGCGGCGGATACATTCGCCGGTGTCATCGTCGATGCGGCACGGCACCACATCCAGCCGGATGCCCAGCAGATTCTGATAGTTCTGCAGGCCGACGAAGGCGGGCACTTCCTGCCCGGCGAAGCGTTTATCGGTCAGGCTGCGGATGAAGGTCTGCTCCAGTGGGCGCGCCGCCACCAGAACAAACACCGCCAGCGTCGGAATCAGCAGATTCCACGCCAGCCGGGTCTCATGAGAACTCAGCATCTCCTGGCCGAAGAAGGCGCGCTCGATGTTGCGGCGCAGCCACAGCAGCGCCAACCCCAGTGGAATGGCCAGCAGAAGCGGCACAAGCAACGGTGCCAGGTTCGGTGAGGGGCCTTCCACCGATAACCAGTCTGGCACGATCGTAATGGCGCTGTACAGGGTCATGAAGACAGCGCCCGCCGTCAGCCAGGTCAGCGCCACGAAAGCCCAGCGCGCGACGGTCAGCCGGCGCGAACGCAGCCGGTATCCCAGCCCAATCAGCGCCAGACCAAGCCCCAGCACCAGGATTGGCAGCACGATACCGAACTCGACCAGAAAGGCCAGGATGAGTGAGGGGGACTGTTCTCCGTCTACCGGCGTCCAGTCGATGACCTGCCGGATCGCCGGGTTGTGATAGACCGCCAGGGCAAACCAGGCAATGGCGGCCACGCCAAGAAGAATAAACAGACTGCTCAACAGAAATGCCGGCAGGTGCTCCGCCGGACTGTCACCCGCTGATGCAACTCCGCCCTGCTGCTGGACCTGCGCAATCGGTGAGGATTTCATAGGCGGCTCGTGGACAATCCTGTTATTCGAAAAGTCTAATATATGGGATGACTATAGCGAAACGATTGGGATGGCGCGAGGCCATCCCAATCTTGATGCCTGTGGTTGCCAGCGGTGACGATTATTCGTCGGCCAGCAGTTCCATCAGGTCCAGTTCCAGCAGTTCCATGGCGGTATCGGCGTCTTCACGCCCCGTCAGGATGGAGTGGACCGCCGTGAAGTACAGGGTCGAAACCTCGTTGTACTGTTCAGCCGTAACCGTCGAGGGCCGGGCGGTCGTCACTTCGACAACTTCCGGGCTGGCGAACGGCATGGCTTCCTGGATGTCCTCGTCGGCGTACAGTTCCAGCGAAGCCGGCGGCGAGGAGGTGTCGATGGAGTAGAACTTCTGGTTCTCGACACTCGTCATGTAGATGGCGAAGGCCGCAGCGGCCTCTGGATTAGCCGAGTAACGCGACACACCGATGTGCCAGCCGCCCAGCGTAGCCGCACCGATACCGGCATCGCCTGCCGGCAGCGGAGCCACGTCAAAGGTGTCAGCAATGGCTTCGCTCTCCAGCGTGGTGCTGTAGGCATAGGGCCAGTTGCGCATGAAAGCGGCGTTACCGGCATGCCACACACCGCGCGCGTCTTCCTCGGCGTAGCTGGTCACACCTGGCGGGCTGATGGTGTCCACCCAGCCAGCGGCACGCTCAAAGGCGGCGATGGTTTCTTCGTTGTTAACCACGATTTCGCCGTCGGGGTTGACGATGGAGCCACCGCCATTGGAGACCTGCCACTCAAGCGCGTTGGTGGTCAGACCTTCGTAAGCGTTGCCCTGCCACACGAAGCCCCACAGCTCATCGTTACCTTCGGCGCGCTCGCCGTCCTGGATTGTCTGGGCCATCATTTCCAGCTCGTCCCAGGTGGCCGGGGGGGCCTCGAAACCGTATTTTTCCAGCAGATCGGTACGGTAGTACAGCATACCAAAGCCGATACGCAGCGGCAGCGCCACCAGGCGCTCATCCACCGTGTTGTTGAGAACCAGCGCCGGCAGGTAGGACTCAAGCTGTTCTTCTGGCACGTAGTCCATCAGGTCCAGCAGATGATTGGCCAGCAGACCCGGCCAGATCACGTCCACGCGGATCACGTCAAAGTCGGCGCTTTCCGCCTCGAACGCGGTCAGGTACACGCCCAGCAGATTCTGCACGTTGGCGTCGCCCGGCAGACGCTCGACCGTGATATTCGGGCACAGTTCCATGAAGCGATCAATCGTCGCCTCTTCCGCGTCCGGGTGGCTGCCAGCCGGATCGCCAATATAGGTGATGGTGACTTCCTCATCCGTGCCGCAGTCGAAGCCCTCTTCCTGGGCCGCCACCGCGCTCACCGACAGAATGAGCGTAAAAATCAGCAGTACGAACAGTGTCTTGCGCATCTGGTTATCCTTTCCTGAATCAAATGCAATAGTTGACGATTTGCGTGTTTCGGCGGTCTCGATGTCCTTTCGTTATGATATGCATCCTTTCTACTCAACCGGCAGATATCGGTTCACGGCGGAGACACGGCACATCGCCAGCCCCACCGCCAGTTTTTAACGATCGGGCGCTTCGACCCATATGGGCGAACTCCAGGCCCACTGGTTATTCCGCTGCCGCACACGAACGTAGTACCAGTCGCGTGGCGCCGACTGGTTGTGATGCAGGCTGCGATGCAAAAAGCCAAAGCGATGCGTATAAGCCGCGCGCGGCACCGCCTGATGAAAGCAGATCGCCGGCGATACGAAGCCGCCCAGGTAGAACGTGCGCGAGCCGGTGAACAGCTCCGCGAGCTGCACGTCGAACGACTGGCCGTTGACCACCGCCTGCAGGCGGGTGTCGCCGGTACCCTCGATTTCGAGTGCCAGCCCCTCGGTGGTGGCCGTGTGCAGCGATGCGTTGGGGCGCGTCCGCGTCTGGAAACACACGCGGTTATGCTCGGCCTGCTGCCAGTCGGTATAGGCGAAAACCAGATCGGACGGTGAATCCGTCGGGCCGTAGCCACGAAAACGCGGTTCCACACCGGTTAACTCTCCATCGCTCACCTGGACCTGCACATCCCAGGCGACGTCCTGCTGCTGCTCGCCCCAGCCAACTTCGATGTAGACTT
The DNA here is from genome assembly GCA_964639225.1 of uncultured Anaerolineaceae bacterium. GTDB lineage: Bacteria > Chloroflexota > Anaerolineae > Aggregatilineales > Phototrophicaceae > CAZXCK01. Next base: position 23,759 of record CAZXCK010000022.1, read on the forward strand.
TGTAGGTTGTGCCGATCGTCTCCGGCGGCAGGACGTTTTCGCGGTGGATCAGCCGATTGTTATGCAGCACCTCGATATAGTCGATGGCATCGCCACCCTGTACAGCTACATCGATCCAGCGCTCGTCGGTCGCCGGCAGCACGCTGCCCATCGGCTGATCGTTGAGCGCGAACAGCAGCTCGATACGGTCGCCGGTAAGCGCGTAGGTCCGCCGGGCGCTGATCGCCTGCCAGATGCCATCGCGACTCAGCGAATCCGCCCAGACGGCCAGCCGTCCGTAACCATAGCTGCCCGGAAAAGCGTTGTGATGATCGGTGGAGCCGACCACGCCGAAAACGTGGCCCTGTGCCCAGCCATATTGCGCTGTGCTGTGTTCGTGGCGCGGCCCCATCGAATGCAGATACGGATAGGGGCCTTCGCTGGCTTCGCTTAAACCATGAAACGAGAAAATCTCGGCGACAGGGGACAATTCTTCAGAGAAGGCGCGCCAGTTGATGCCGCGCGACCCCTGCTTATAGCCGATGTGATGCGGAATCAGCAGCGCCGGTGTTTTGAGGGCATGAATGGCCCGGCGCAGCGCGGGCAGGTCCGGCGCGTCGATGATGGGGCAGTCCAGGTTGTCTTTATAGTAAACGCAGTAGTCACCATAGACGATGGAATGCCATTCGAAGCTGGGCAACGCGATAAAACGCCCGTCGTCGTTGGCCTGTTCGATGTCCGCCAGATAAGCTGGCCAGCCGGCCTGCGCTCTGGCGAAACCGGTCCGGTGATACTCGATCAGATAACCCAGGTCAGCATCGTCGAGGGGTAAGTCTGGCCAGGCGGCATGGACCGTCACGCTGGCGAAATCGAGCTGGAGCCGCGCGTTACGGATGGCCTCGGCCAGCGTCCCATGCCCGTAGCTCACGTCACAGTGATTGTGAAGGTCGCCGTAATAGAGGTTCAGTTGTGGATGATCGCGGTATCGGATAAATGCCATTCTTTTATAACCAGCTTTGCTTTAAGATGTATTTTCAACGCCGCAGGTCTAAGGTATTTCTATTATACCTTTTATCAAACGTTTTGCAAAACATTTGCGGGCAGGTTTATGTCGCTCCGAGGCTCCATCATCAGACAACTCGTCATCGCACCGGCCACCCTCGCCGATCTGCAACTGGTCAGCCATGTCAGCCTGCCGACGCTGCGCAAAGCCATCCAGGAACTCATCGACTCGCGCTGGATACGGATCGTCGGCCAGGCCGAGACCAACGGCGGACGCCCGGCGATGCTCTTCGGTATTGACGACGGCTACTATCAGATCGTCGGCATCCATCTGCAACTGCCCGGCGTGCGCCTCATCACCACCAGCCTCACCGGCGAAATCGTCGATGAGTCCTACATATTTCGGGACATCGTCCCCACACCAGGACAGGTCGCCCAGGCCGCCAGCGACTATGTGGCACGCATTCGCGCCGAACACCCCGACCGGCTGATCCTGGGCATCGGCATCGCCACCCCCGGCTTCACCGACCCATCCACCGGCGATATCCTCTCCATTGGCCGCGTATCGGGCTGGCACAATTTCCCCATCTGCCGCCGCCTGCACGACTCGACCGGCGTACCAGTCTACATCGCCAACGACATCGACTGCATGGCGCTGGCCGAGTTCCGGCACACCCATCAGCCATTGGACCGTAATCTGGCTTATGTGGGTTTCGATGAGGGGGTGAAGGTCAGTCTGTTTATCCGGGGTGAGCTGTACCAGAGTTCGCTGGGCAACGCCGGTCTGATTTCTGGCGATCTGCTGCACGTCAGAGACATCGACGACCGCGACGAGATGAAAAGCCTGCTGACGATTATCGGCGTCAATCGCCTGTTCGAGCAACGCTTGCTGGCGCTCGACACCGCCGACCGCCAGCCGTACAGCGCCATCCTGGCCGCCGGCGGCCAGCGCGAACGTTTCCGGCTGATCTTCAATGGCGCGGTCGCCGGGCTGCCGGTATGCCACGACATCGTGCAGGCACTCATCCGCTCGCTGGCTGCTGCCATCGCCGACGTGATCTATTTCGTGCAGCCCGATATCACGGTGATCGGCGGCATGCTCAGCCTCATGCCGGACGAACTGTTCGCCGAGTTGGAACTGGCAATTGGTCGGTATCTGCCGTCGCTCATTCACAACAATGCGATTCTGCGCCCTGCGCGCTTATCGTCATCGAACAGTGCCGCGATGGGTGCCATCCAGCATTTTCTGAAGAATTACCCGCTGGAAGACACCCCCTAACCTTACTATTCCGCTGTCACCTCGATGCTGCGAGTGCCGTCATTATCGGCCTCGTTGCTTTCGTCAATTTCGTCATCGCTGTCGGCGTCAACCTGAAGGATAAACGCCCCAGGATCGGTAAAGGTCACCTCAACACTCAGGTTGATGGTCTGGCCTTCGCTCAGGTTGGACACCACGCCCACATCGAACTCGGTGCCCGCCGGTAACAGCCGCGCCACATTCGAGAACTGCGTATCAATCGGCCCGCCCTCGTTGGTGATGTTGACTCTGTAAGTCACCGTCACGGACGACTCGCCCGCCGGAATGGTCACATCTTCCGGCCCGCTGATACTAGTCACCGTCAGGTTGGGCATACGCGGTGTCGGCGTCAGCGAAGGTGGCAGCGTGTTGGTAGGCACAGCCGTTGCTGTTGCGACAGTCGGCGTCACGGTGGGCACGACGGCGGTCGCTGTCGCCGGTGGCCCGACAATGGGAAGCCCCGTACAGATGCCATAAACCGTCACAAACGACGCGCTCACCCAGCCGGTCGTCACACCAGAGCGCAACTGCCACCACGAGTTATCCGGCAGTCGCCCGATAATGGGCAGCACCTCGCCTGCACGCAGCGTGCGAATGACATCAAAGCTGGTGCCGGGTCCGTTGCGGAAGTTCAGCCCGGTATTGACCAGGGCACGGCAGGTGGGGTCGTTGGGGTCGATGTTGGGCAGGCCGCTGCCAGGACCGCCCGGCACGCTGGTCGCCGTGACCTGCGCCTGCGTCGAGCGCACGGTGATGTTCACCTCTGCCGGCTCGCTGGCGACTGTGCCCCGGAAGGCCACCACCCGCAGCGCGACCGCCCCCTGTACGCGCGGCGTGTAATCCAGCAGCACCTGCGACGTTGCCGCCGCCGATGTATCGACGGCCTGGGTGCGCACGGTCTGGCCGTTGGCGCTCAGTTGAACGCTGGTCACGCCCACCGAGTCGCTCACGCGCACACTCACGATGACCGGCTCGTTGACGACTTTCTCCTCGCCCTCACGCGGCGACAGAATTTCCACCGTCGGCCTGCCAGTCGGCGTCTGCCCTTCAGTGGGCTGAGGCGTGGGGTCGCCAGCCGTCGTCAGGTTGCACCCGGCCAGCAGAATTGTCCCGAATAACACCAGTGCCAGAAATCGAATCCGGTGGAGCATGGCGGAGTCCTTTGCCAGCGATCATGTCTCTATGCTCATTCTATCACCAGCGTCACGCCGTCACAAACAGCCATTGGCGCACGCCCCGCCCACGCCCGGCCTGCGTTACAGAAAAGAAGACCCTGCCGCGCGTGGCGACAGGGTCGGTGTTTTACGAATGATTGCGTGCTACAGCTAATCCTAGCTGATCGGTTCCTTATAGATCACATAGCGGCCCATATCATCGCCCTTGGCGATGCAGGTCGTCATATCGACTTTGAACTCATGCCCGCCAGAGACCCAGCGCAGGCCCTCCTGCAGCAGACCCTGCCCCACGTAGCACACCGGGCGATCGGTCTTGCGGCCCCAGCACATCGGGCAGCGTTCCAGCGTGTAGATGATGCGGTCGGTGCCTTCATCATAAACGTTCGAAACCTGATCGGAGAACTGGTTGAAGATATTGGCCATCGCCGGGATGCCGATCTTCAGCTTGGCGTTGAGCGGCAGCACCTTAAACGCCAGGTCACCCACACCGGCCAGCGCGCCAAAACCGCGCAGCGCGTCGGCGAATGTCGCCCGGCCAGCACGCAGCGCCAGCCCGCGACCACCGCGCGGACCGTACATCTCTTCCAGCGCCACGTTGAGCGCCGTGAAGTCGGCGAAGTCAAAGCCCTTTTCCAGGTTGTCGGGCGGATAATTGCCGATCAGATTGCTGAGGCCAGACAGGTTCAGAATGGCATTGAGGCCATTCGTACCCATAATTTCTTCCATCGCCATAACGGTGATACGGGCGAATTTATTGGGATAATATAATCCGCTTTTTTCATCTGGCATTGCGCCTGATCCTCCAATCGGTGCATGAAACCAACCGTGGTTCGTTGTATAAGGACAGCCAGGCATATAACAGGGGGACGCCCGGTTAAACTGTAATCAGAGTGACACGAAAAGAAATGTCAAATTGTCACTCAGGGCACACAAATAGACCAATCAATACTCTGTGGAGTATAGCACAGGTTTTACGCGATTGCCTATTAAGGATAGGACCGTTCGATCGTAACGGCTCCCCCCTGACAATCAGCCGTTACGATCGCCCCCACCCTATACCAGAGTCTACGACAGATTAGCCCGAAAAGACCATTAAGGGGTCCTGCTGCTGCTGGCGCTGGGGCAGACGGCCCTGCATGCTCCAGGGGCCAGTCCAGGTAATTTCAACGTCCACCACCCGGCCACGCCATTCGCCGGGGGCTTCAAAAAAGACCAGCTTGTTCTGCGGTGTGCGTCCGCGCCACTTGCCCCGATGCTGTTCCTCGACCAGCACAGAGACTGTCTGGCCCAGGTAGCGGCTGTTGATCTCGGCCACAACCTGCGCCTGCAGTTCGTCGAGCATCTGGTGGCGGCGCTTCTTCTCCTCTTCGGGCACGTCGTCTTCCATGCGCCGCTCGCTGACCGTGTTGGGACGCGGGCTGTAACGCGCCAGATGCGCCTTGTCCAGCTTGAGTTCGGCCAGCAGATTGTAGGTATCCATGAATTGTTCTTCGGTCTCGCCGCAGAAGCCGACGATGATATCGGTATTGATGGCGACATTCGGAATCCGCTGGCGGATGCGCTCCACCAGCCGGCGGTACTGCGCCTGGGTATAGCCGCGCTTCATGTTTTCCAGCACCTGATCGTTGCCAGCCTGCACCGGCACCTCGATGTGCGGCATCACACGCGGCAGCTCGGCGACGTTATCCAGCAGCTTATCGGTCATCCAGTTGGGATGGCTCGTAAGAAAGCGAATGCGCTCCACACCGGTTTCTTCAGCCACATCATGGACGATACGCAGCAGATCGGCCAGGTCCGGGCCGTCCTCAACGTCTTTGCCGTAGCGGTCCACGATTTGCCCCAACAGCGTGATCTCTTTGACGCCTTGCAGCGCCAGACTGCGCACATGCGCCACAATCTCGCCCACGCTGCGGCTGCGCTCCACGCCACGCCGGAACGGAATAATGCAGAAGCTGCACGCATGCGAGCAGCCATACACGACCGGCACATGCGCGCTGATAAGGTTCTGCTGCTCGTGAACGGGTAGAATCAGGTCGCCGTCCTGGATGGCGTCGCGCTGTTCGCGGCTGGCCTGCTCGTAGGCCACCAGCTCGCGCTCGTCCATGCGATCTTTGAGAAAATCGACCATCGGCCCCGGCTCCGATGGCGGCAAAAACACATCGACAAACGGCAGCTTTTTGCGCAGATGCAGCGGATCGCGCACGCCGACCATGCAGCCCATCACACCGATGACCTTATCCGGGTGGCTTTCCTTGAGGCCGCGCAGCAGCAGCAGCCGGTTCATGGCCTTGTCCTCGGCGCTCTGGCGAACGACGCAGGTGTTCACCACCAGAATATCCGCCCGCTCGGGGTCGGCGGCGGCATGATGCCCCATGCGCTCCAACTCAGATGCCAGCCGCTGCGAATCCGCCGTGTTCATCTGACAGCCAAAAGTCCAGATGTGATAATCCATAGCAATATGCCACCACACTTCTTATAAGATCGGCGTATTGTAGCGAAAGCCCGGTACAGCGTCAATGTGACGACGCGCCCACGCGCTACAGCGCGGTCTACCCCGAACACCGCAATATGCGCTACAATCAAAGCATTGTACAGCATTTCACGAACAGACACTGAAGAAAGGCACGTTATTGTGATGAGGACACCCGTTTTGCTGGCGGCCCTGCTGGTGATCGCTCTGGCGGTGGCCGCCTGTGGCACTCCGGCTACACCCGTTCCCAATTCCTCGACCCTCGATGCTCAGGCCGCGCTGACAGCGGACGCGGCGGCGGGCACCGTCGTGGCCGCGACCAATACGCCCATTCCACCCACCGAGACTCCAACCGAACTGCCGCCAACGGCCACACCTACCGAAGCCCCCACCGAGGCTCCGCCGGAAGAAGAAGCGGAAGCAGAAGAACCCGCCGATACCGAACAGCAGGACCCGCTCGTGCTGCTTATCAGCCGCTTCGGTGATCCCGTGCGCGGCCAGCAGCTTTTTAACACCAGCTACGACACGGCGCTCGGCGAGTACATGTGCGCCACCTGCCATCTGGTGGATTCCGATGACGCGCTCATCGGACCTGGCCTGCTGAACCTGCCGGAGCGCGCCGCCGAGCGTGTCGAGGGCCAGCCCGCAGAGGTTTACATCTATCGTTCGATTATTCATCCCAACGAGTACGTCGTCGAAGGCTTTGCCGAGGGCCTGATGCCCGGCAATTACGAGGAACTCCTCAACGACCAGGACCTGTACGACCTGTCGGCCTATCTGTTGTCGCTGGGCGACTGACGCGCCTAATTATCGACTGCTTGCCGGATGCTGACGTTCACCAGCTCCGGCGAGCAGCGCCCCACCGTCACCCTGGCCTGTTCATCGGCCAGCGTCACCGCCTCATCGACGCTGACAAACGCCCGCATAAACGTCCCACCGGCGTCATACAACCCCACCTGTAGATGCCATTCCCGGCTCAGGTCGATGCCATCCGGCATGCGCACCGTCGCCGAGTCCGGCAGCACGTAGCCGGGCCGGATGGCCGGAACCGGCGTGTTGCCGCCGTCGGGCATACTGTCGAACTGGCTCAGGATGTGGCGTGTGTCGCCAGCTTCGCACGTCTCCAGCGTGAGATCAGAGAAATGCACGAACACGCTCCAGTAACCACTGAAGGCACAGCGCGCTTCCCAGGCGAGGTCCAGCGTCACCGACCCGGCATCGTCCGGCCAGATGGGCGGCACGACCCACATCACCAGACATGGCGACTCCTGCCAGGGTTCGCGCAGCGGCACGCCGACCGCATCCGGCGGCGGTTGCCACGCCTCGACCGGCTGCTGCGCAGTTGGCGCATAAGCCGCGGCGATCACCATATGCGGCAGGATCAGCGCCGCCGCGCCCAGCGGAGCCAGCAGCGCCGGGACCAGCCAGCGCCAGCGCGCCAGTCCCCAGGCGACCGCACAGCCGATCACCGCCAGCAGCGGAAACCACAGCCGCCCCTGCCCGGCCTGCACCTGCGTGTTGAACTGCGCCCACGCGCCGATCACCAGCGCGGCGTAAAACAGCAGCAGCCCGGCGCACAGCACATCGTCACGCCGCCATGGCGCGCCATGACGCATCGCCTGCCACGCGCCACCGAGCGCCGCCACTATCAGAATCAGCGCGGCCCAGGCGTACAGAATCCCCGGCGCGGCGACGTTGAACCAGCCAAACAACCCCCAAAACGAATAGAACAACCCGCGCAGTTCGCCGGGCCAGTCCACCGGGCCAGTGCGCGGAGCCGTCGCCTGTGCCACTTGCGACGATGCCGTCGGGTCGCCGAACTGCCGCCAGTTATCGACGTACCACCAGCCAGCGACAGCCACCCACACCACCAGCCCCACCACCGCGTATGCCAGCACCCGGCGCGGCGGCACACGGTCGCGCCAGCAGACGTACAACACACCAGCCATCACCACCGGAACCAGAGCCAGCCCGCTGGCTTTTGCCAGCGCCGCCAGCGCCAGAGTCAGCGCCAGCGCGAGCAGCAGCGGCCAGTTGATGGTGACCCTGACTACACGAATCAGCAGGGCCAGTGTCACCGTCGCCAGGGCCGTCACCAGATTGTCGTTGTTGATGGCTCCGCTGATAAACAGAAACTGCGGATTGAGCACCACCACCAGCGCCGCGATCGTCGCCAGCGCGGGCCGCGCCGGGAACAACAACCGGGCCAGCATATACACCCCAGCGACCGTCACCGCGCCCAGCAGCAGGCTCCAGCCGCGCACCAGCCGTACCGCCAGCCCGGTCCCGCGCCAGGGATCGCCGGTGTGCGCCACAAAGTTGACGTTATCCCGCGCCGACGGTTCGCCGATGCGGGCGTGCGGATTGCGCGGATAACGGGCGTCAAAGTCGGATGTGTCCACCGGCGTGATAAGCCACGCCGCCACACGATGATACAGCGGTGCGTGATAGGCCATCTGCTGCCAGGGCTGGCCGGTCACATCGTCGCGCGGCGGCCAGTCTCCGGTGCGGGCCAGATGCTCGATGACGGCGAAGTGATAATAAGCATCCGGCGCTTCGAACAGCGGCGTGCGCAGGCTGAACGCCCCGGCCAGCAGCGCATAAGTCAGCAGCAGCCACACCAGCGGCTTTGACATGACATTGGTGGATTTTGAAGTCACAGGCAACAACTCAATGGAGATGGTCCAGCTCAACCAGGAAGTTTTCGGGCAGGCGCACAGTCTCGCCGTCCATGTCGGCTTCCTCGAACAGCGGCAGTTCCAGACCTTCGGCGGCGGTCAGCGGCAGCGACATATAGACCGCTGTGCCGATGCGCGGCTTGCTCTTGATGGCGACGCGCCCGCCGTGCGACTCGAAAATCTGCCGGGCCAGGTATAACCCCTGCCCCATGCCGGGCACGCGGATCACCTCGCCGTCGGACGTGGTGGGCCTGCCGCGATAGAAGCGCGTGAACACATGCGGCAGCTCGTCGCGTATGATGCCCACGCCGCTGTCACGGACGCGCAGGTTGGCCATACCGTCGGCCTCGGCGCGAATTTCCAGCGTCAGCGCGCCGCCGGGCAGCGTGTATTTGATGGCGTTATCGACGATGTTGCCGATGGCCCAGCGCAGCCGCTTTTCGTCGCCCAGAATGTGCAGCCCCTTGCGCTCGATGATGACGTGCAGCGTCAACTGGTTGGCCTGGGCGATCTGCCGCCACTCGTTGGCGACGGACCACACCAGCGTTTCCAGGCGCAGCGCCCGCTGCCGCCGTTTGATGCTGGCCGTATCGACGTTGGCCAGTTCGTGCATATCGACGATGACCTTTTGCAGGGCCACCGCCTGCCGGCTGACCTCACGGGCGAAGGCCCGCACCAGATCAGAGCCGCTCTGGCTGCCCACGCGGCCCAGACCGGCCAGCGGCTGCTGAATATCCAGCGCCAGCCGCCGCAGCATCACGTCGCGGTCGCGCTCCTGGCGCACCATCTCGGTGATGTCGCGCAGCAGCACCACCGTCCCCAGCCGGTGCCCGCTCGGCGACAGCACAGCGGCGGCCTGCGCGCTCAACATGCGATCATCCAGCCCCACCCGCAGCGGATCGCCCAGAGCGTACAGGCCCGGAGCCAGCGCCGGGCCCAGTTCGCGTGAGGCGCTGTCGGCCAGCCGGTCCAGGCCCGCCTCGCGGAAACGCTCCTGCGTCCCCAGCAGTTCGCGGCCCTGGTCGTTCATAAACACGATCTGCCCCTTGAGGTCCTGCACGACGACACCATCCGGCATCGACTCCAGCACCAGCATCAGGTGATTGGCCTCGCGCCGCTGCCGCCGCAGCGCCTGCTGCATGGCGTCCTGTTTGTGCTGCACGACGTCGGCGTAACGGTCCAGGGCATAGCCCACCGCCTGAATCTCGTCGCCGGGCTGCATCTCGGTGCGCGCGCGCCGGTGTCCCAGCGCCAGCCGTTCGGCGACATCGGCCACCTGCTCGGCCCGGCTGGCCACCCGGTTCGCCCCGGCAAACACGATCACCACCGCCGCACCGGCCAGCGCCGCCGCCAGCAGCGCCGTGAGCTGGCGTCCGGTTTCGGTCATATAGGGGATGTTATCCGGCATCAGTGCGCCAACCACGCCCAGCGTCGCCGGGCCGAAGTGGAACGGCTGGTACGCCCCCTGATAATCCAGCCCTTCGATCTGGAAGGTACGCACCGGCAGTTCACGCTCGGCGGCCAGCGCCTGCCGGAACAAGGCCGCATCGAGGGCCAGCGGCTGGCGCGAGTCGGTGGGCGGGAAGGTCGTCTGCAGCAGATTGCCGTCCGCGCCGTACAACACCAGATCGGCCAGGGCGCTGCCCTTAAGATCGTGCAGGGCATCGCTCAGGCGCTGGCCAACCAGCGCCACGCCGACCATCTGATCGCCCTGGTAAACCGGCATCCCCGTAAACAGCATCAGGCCGCCCGGCGTGCGCATCACACCGGTCACGCCGGCTTCGCCATCGTCGAGGACGGCGCGCACCAGCGGCTCCTGGCTGAGATCGGTCTGCGTACTCAGCGCAGAATCGGAACGCTCGTCGGCCTCTACGCGCTGGATACCCAGCACCTCGACACCCTCGGCGTCGGTGACGATGACGCTGCCCATGCGACTGGTCCGCGCCAGACTCACCAGAATGGTCTCCAGGGCTTCGGTGCGACCCTCACTGACGGCTTCCGGCACACCGATGGTGAAGGCCACGCGCTGCGCTTCCTGGCGATGCAGATCATACAGCGCCGCCGAGCGCTCGCCGACAGCGCGGCTGCTCTGCAGCAGTACGTTGGTCTGCGACACTTCCCAGCCGCCAGACAGGTTACGCGCCACCAGATAAGCCCCGGCCATAGCCACCACCAACACGCCTACAAACAGCGGCGAGAGCAGCCGCCAGCGCAGCGACACAAAGCGCACCGCTGGCGCCGCGCCGGATTCGTTTGTAGGTTGGTCGGTCGTCATCATGCAGCCACCCTGTCAATCGGTCAGCAACCGGGAAAACCCCGGCTCTCAAAGGTCAGCGGGTCGATGGGCAGGTCGTTGATGCGCGTCTCGTAGTGGATGTGCGGCCCGCTGCTGTTGCCCGTGCTGCCGCTCCAGGCGATGATGCTGCCCCGGCCCACAAACTGCCCCTCGACGACATTAAACGACGTGTTATGGCCATAATAGGTGATAAACGGCCCGCTCTGCAAGATCACCAGATAGCCGTAGCCGATGTCGTTCCAGCCAGTGAAGATCACCTGGCCGCTGTGCGTGGCGACGACCGGCGACCCCGGCGGCACACCGATGTCGATACCCGGATGGTACATATGGAAACGCTGTGTCAGCGGCCCCTCAGCCGGCCAGCCGACCGGCGCGCAGTGCTGGCCACCCTGTGGCTGGAAAGGAATGGCCGTCGGCGGCGCGTCGGGTTCGGGCACGGTGTTGTCGGGGACGGCGGTTGGCGGCGGCAGCGGTAACGGCAGCGGCGGCGATGTGGGATACGGCAGCGGCGTGGGCAGAGTCAGCGGCGGCGGCAGCTCGAAGCGCGTATCGCCGCTGCGCGGTATATAGGCGCCCACTGGCTGCACGTCAAAACCGAACACGTCCACGTCGCGCCCGGCGGCAAACGGCTGCCAGCGTTGGGCGTCGTAGTTAACAGCGGCGTCGATCTGGAAGAACGCTTCGTCCGGCGCTCCAGCCATCGCCGGCGGCATAGTGGCCGTCGCGCTGGCGATGGACAAAGTCCGCACCTCGCCGCGCGTCGCGCCCAGCACACCGCTGAGATAAGCCGCCCCGGCTACCAGCGCCACCAGCAGCAGCGCCAGCACCATCAGGGCGAGCATTCGCTTGAACAACTCCTCAAATTGACCCATACTGCCATTTTATACCATTCCGCCAGCGTGTGCTTATGTTAAGGTACACAAAAACTCCACGCAAAACAGACATTAAAGCTTAAACAGCGGTTTACTCAGTTTTAGCACACACGATATACGATATTTGCTGGATAACGGCCTAGCAGGAGACCTTCACGTTGAACCCAGCACCCGCCGGAATGGGACACGCCGACATCCACATGCACACCAGCGCCAGCGATGGTGTGCCCACAGTCCGTGAACTTCTGAACCACATCGCCACACAAACCAACCTCGATGTGATCGCCATCACCGACCATGATCGGGTAGATGCTGCCCTGTGGGCCTGCGAACATCAGGACGAATACCCCTTCGACATCGTGCCTGGTATTGAGGTCAGCAGTGCCGCCGGTCACATACTGGGGCTGTGGATCACCCAGCCAATTCCTGCCAAACTGTCGCTGGTAGAGACGGTCGCCGCCATCCACGAGCAGGGTGGCCTCGCCATCCTGGCACACCCCTATCATGTCCATATGGGCATCGTGGCGCGCAACGTATGGCGATACACTTATCGTCCAGAGGTGTTATTAGAGTCAAAGCTGGACGCTATCGAGGCCCATAACGCCGGTATCGTCCTGCCTGGCGCCAATGTGCTGGCCCATCGACTGGCTCGACGGTTGGGCATGGCGACGACCGGTAGCAGCGACGCACACACCCTGGGTGGTATCGGTTCTGGCAGAACTCGTTTTCCTGGCCACACCGCTTCGGACCTGCGGCGGGCCGTTGTCCAGGCTCAAACATTAGTGGAGGGGACCGCATGGCCACTGATCGATTACTGGACTTACTCACGAAGTTCGACACACAACAGATCGAGCGAGTTTTTGGCGGAGAAGCTGCCTTCCAACCACCCGACCCAACCGTAAAGCTGGCCCCGATTCAGCGCGTCGCCATCATCGCCGAGGCATTTCTCCCTAAGGTGGACGGAGTCTCTAAGTCTGCTTTTCTTACGATGCATTATCTGAGACAGACCGGACGCGAAGTGCTGATCTTCGCGCCAGATATCGCCCCGGACCGGGTCGGCGATACGCCAGTCGTGCGCATGCCGTCTCTGGGCGTTCCCCGCGTCCCTGAAACGCGCATGGCACTGCCCAACCCATTCCTCGCGCAGAAGCTGGAAGCATTCCAGCCGGACCTGATCCACCTGTTCAGTCCGGCCATGATGTCGATCAGCGGTATGGCAACCGGACGTCATCTGGGCATCCCCATTATCGCTAACTACCAGACCGACCTGCCCGGCTACAGCGAGGTCTATGGCGTCCCATTCCTGAAGCCCATTCTGTGGAACTGGCTGCGCTACATTCACAACGGCTGCCACCTGACACTGGCCCCGTCCAATTTCACCATTAACGAGCTGCGCGGACATGGCTTCAGGCGGCTGCGGTCCTGGGGGCGCGGCGTGGACAGCAAACGCTTCAGCCCGGCTCATCGTTCGGCAGCATGGCGCGACCGTCTGCTGGCAGGGCGCGACCCAAACGACCTGTTGTGTGTCTACGCCGGGCGGCTGGCAACCGAGAAGCGCGTCGATCTGCTGCTTGACGTGGCGCGACTGCCCGGCGTGGCGCTGACGATCATCGGCGACGGCTCCGAACGTGAATATCTGGAGACCCTGTTCGCCGGGACCAACACACATTTCACCGGCTATCTGTTCGGCCCGGACCTGCCTGCCGCCTTCGCCAGCGCCGACGTTTTCCTGTTCACCGGCCCTAACGAGACCTTCGGCCAGGTCGTCCAGGAGTCGATGGCATCCGGACTGCCCTCAGTCGTCATCGATCAGGGCGGCGTGCCCGACCTGATACAGGAAGGCATCAGTGGTTTTGTGTGTCCGGGCAGGCCAGCGGCCTTCGCCGAGCGTGTGCGCCTGCTGCGCGATTACCCTGACCTGCGCCAGCAAATGGCACAGAACGCCCGCCAGTTGGCCGCAGATCGCCCCTGGGAACGCATCATGAGCCAGCTTGAGGCTCACTACACTGAGGCATTTACGCTCAACCAGCGTTTCCGGGGAATCTTCGGTGAGACAAACTACCATCACATGAGGCGCATGGCGAGTCTGCTGCTGGCGGGGTAAAGGCGTCGCCGGGCTTTTGCGATCTGAGCTTCGGCGTTATCATTAGCGTCGTATCCGTCACGGAACAGACTGAGAGGCGCACATGACCGACAAATCCAACAAAACGCTGGCGCTTATCGCCCATGATGGCAAAAAAGCGGACATCCTGGCCTTCGCCATGCGTTACAAAAGCGTGCTGGAACGCTATCAACTGGTGGCGACCAACACCACCGGCGAGCTGCTCAAAGAGAAATGCGGCCTGCATATCGAGCGTATGCTGTCTGGCCCCCTCGGCGGCGACGCGCAGATCGCGGCCCGCGTGGCCGAGGGGCGCATCGAGGCGGTGTTCTTCTTCGTGGACCCGCTGGGCAAGCATCCACACGACCCGGACATCCAGGGACTGCTGCGCATCTGCAACGCGCACAACGTCCCGCTGGCAACCAACTCGGCGACGGCGGCCTTTATCATCTCGGAAATTGCCTTGTGAACAAGGTGCCCTGTAAACAGCGTGCCTTGTAAACAAGGTGCGTTGTAAACAGCGGTTATTCGCGGCGCTCGGCCTCGCGGGAAGCCAGCGCCAGCAGCGCGTCGGCCAGGGCCGCCTGGAGCAGCGCGCCGATCACCAGCGCCACGCCGATCAACACGCCCAGCGGCAGCCCAGCCCACACCTGCCCGCCCACGAATCCCAGCGACAGCAGCGCCAGTCCCCAGTCACCGACCAGGGTGAAAGCCACCAACAGCAGCCACACGCCGACTGCTGGCAGGTCCAGCGCGCTGGCGCGGAACTGCTCCACGCCCGACAGCAGCAGAAACACCAGCGCCAGGCGCAGCGCGACCAGCGTCACCAGCGCCAGACTCACATACACGCGCTGGCGTACCCACGTCGAGATGAGCAGGCCCAGCGCGGCATCGAAGGCCAGCCCGGTCAGCGGCAGCAGGAACGCCGCCGCCAGTGCCAGGGCCAGCAGCGCCAGTCCCAGCGGCGCAGGGACCGCAGGCTGCGCCCATGCCGACAGATAGCTCAGGTGCTCACCGCGAAAGGCGGCCATTTCCACCAGCACGCCGGTCAGCAGCAGCAGACGCACGGCCAGCAGCAGCGCCAGCAATCCGCGCAGTTGACCGGCCAGCAGTCGCCACCAGCGCCGGCGCAGCAGCAGCCCTGCCCCCAGCGGAGTCACGCGCAGGCTGTCCCACGTCTGGCGGCGCACCGACTCGCCGACTGTGTTCGCGGCCTGGGCCAGCACCAGCACCTGCAGGCTGATCTGCACGGCGAAGGCCGGCCAGTACAGAATATCCACCAGCCAGCGACTGTACGGGCGCTCGAACGGGTTGGTGCACAGCATATCGCTGGCGATGAGGTAGCCGCTGCCGAAGAAAGCCAGCAGCATCAGCGCCGCCGCCAGCAGACGCGAACGCGCATCACCCGCAGCGGACTGCCCACGCGGCAGCGGGTCGGCGGGCAGCAGATCGCGCCAGCGCGCCAGCCAGCCAGCGGCGCGCCGCATCATGGCCCATCCTCAATCAACTGGTCGATGTGTGCCGCCAGCCCATGTTCCAGCGCCTGCCGCCAGTCCGCTTCGACGACTGCTACCGCTTCGGAATAGCGCACGTAATAGAGCTTTACATCGGGTACGACACGGGTCTGCTGGGCCAGCGCCTCGGCGTAGATGCCCACCTGCAGATGATAGCGCCGGGCGTGTTCTCGCAGCGCGGCGGTGATGTTATCGCCTGTGGCTCCCGGTACGTAGCCAGTCTTGTAATCGCACACCAGCCAGCGATTGCCGGGCAGGCGCAGCACCAGGTCGATGACACCATGAATAATGCTGCCCTCGCGCTCGTAGATGAAGGGCAGCTCGCGGTAACGGGCTTCGGCGGCCTGCGTCTCGTGGTGGATGTCGCTGTCCATAAAACGCCGGAGCAGTTTCAGCGCCCGGCCTGCCGCCTCATCGCAGGCGGCGCTCTCGGTGAGGCCCATGCGCCAGGCATGGGCCAGCAGCAGCTCGCGCAGATCGTCATCCGCCATCGTGTCCGGCAGATGCTCGTGGCGCAGCGCCTGATGCACGATCTCGCCTACCAGCCGGTTGCTGGCCTGACGGTGCGCCGGGCTGACCGTATCGACCGTCGCCGGTGCATCCTGGAACACCTGCCGCCGAAAACGATCACGGCTGCGCTGGCGCTCCGGTTCAGCATTGACGAACAGCGCGCTGCCCAGGTCGGCGATGGCCGTCGCCGCCAGATGGCGCACACGCTGCGGTATATCGGGCAGCGGACGCAGCAGTTCGGGGACGGCGTCGGCGTCCGGAGTGTGGTCTGTGAGCGCAGGCTCAGTCGCCCCGGCTGCTTCGGCGACAATTGGCGGCACTGCCTGCGGAATCGTCAGCAGCAGCGGCCCGGCGACCGTCCCGACGACCTCGCGGCCCGCCTCAGGCTCCATTTCGGTGATTGCCAACTCGTCGAGCAGCCGCCCCAGCCAGCCCCGCGCCGACCAGTTATCCGTGCCCTTTTTGGCTGCCGCCTGCCCGCAGATCAGCAGACGGTCACGGGCGCGGGTGGCGGCGACGTACAACTGGCGCAGCTTCTCGGCATCTTCGCGCTGGCGGCGCAGCCCGTCGATGCGCGTCTGGGCGTAGGCGGCGCGCAGCTTCTGCTCGGCGTCGTCGTAGACCGTGCAGCCGAAGGCATCCGGCGCTTCATAGACGAACGCCCGGCCTGCGCCGCTGCCGAACTGCCACGACGTATCGGCCAGCACCACCAGCGGGAACTCTAAGCCCTTGCTGGCA
>CAZXCK010000023.1:0-37632 GCA_964639225.1 uncultured Anaerolineaceae bacterium
GTCTCGCCGGAGCGGGTATCGACGAACGCGCCGCTGGCTTCCGGCAAAAGGCCCAGGCGCGGGCCATCAAACGAGGTCGAATTGGCCACCAGCACCACAGCATCGGCGGGCAGCGTGGCCGCCAGCGCCTCGACCGCACCCTGGCGCACCTGCTCGCCCAGCTCACGGATATGGGCGTAGTCGCGGTCGCTGTCTACATAGACCGCGCCCACCGACGACCCCGGCAGGATATCGTGGAACTGGTTGAGGCAGATCAGCTCCCAGGCCGCGTTGATGTCGGCATGGGGGTAGTCCCAGCCGGTCGCCAGCGCCGCGTAGGACGCCAGGAATTCGGCGTTGTTCATCAGGAACTCGCTCTTGCGGTTCTGGCGCTTGGTTTTCGCCTGGCTGGTGTATGTACCCCGGTGATATTCCAGGTAGAACTCGCCGTTCCACACCGGCAGGCTGTCGCCGTGTTCTTCTTCCAGACGCTCCATGAACTCGCGGACTGTACCTGTGCGCACACGCGGCGCGCCGGGGTGATGGTTCAGGGCGCGGATATTTTCCAGCATCTCCCGGTTGGGACCGCCACCGCCGTCGCCGTAGCCATAGGCGGTGATGAGTTCGTTGTGCGTCTCCTTCTGGCGGAAGTTCTTCCAGGTGCTGAAGATCTCAAAGCCAGAGATCAGGCCGTTGTAGGTGGTCGAATACGGCAGGAAGTCGCCGCCGAACTCGCCGATGGTCGTCAGGAAATGCGTGATGACCTCGGTCCCGTCCAGACCGCGCCAGCGCAGAATCTGATGCGGCATCTGGTTGTACTGGTTCCAGCTCATCTTGTGGGTGATGAAGTACTTCATCCCCGCCAGTTTGATGAGCTGCGGTAGCGCCCAGCTATAACCGAAGGTGTCCGGCAGCCACAGCACCGGCGTCTCGACATCGCCGAAGTGACGGCGGAAGTAGCCGCGTCCCAGCAGGAACTGCCGCGCGAGTGATTCCGCACCGATGGCATTGATGTCCGGCTCCACCCATGTCCCGCCCAGCAGTTCCCAGCGGCCTTCTTTGACGCGCTCTTTGATCTGCTCGAACAGCTCCGGGTAGTGCTCCTCGGTGTATTTGTAAAGCTGCGGCTGGCTCTGGGTGAATTTGTATTCGGGGAACTCTTCCATCAGGCGCAGCGCCGTGCTGAACGTCCGCCCGGATTTGCGCACCGTCTGGCCCAGTGTCCACAGCCAGGCGACATCGATATGAGCGTGCCCCACGCCGATAATATCGACATCCATCGGGTCGCCCGCAGCCTGCAACCCCTGCCGGAGCGCGTCGAGCGCCGCCGGCACACTCGCATAAAACGCCTCTACACCTGCCGCCTGCCGTTTAGCGACGACATTGTTATACTGTTCGGCGTGTTCGCGGTACAGGTTATCCGCAGGCCAGTTGTCGAAGTACTGCGCGGGGACGCCGCTCTCGTGGTAGATGTCGCGGGTATCGGCAATTTTATAGGCCGCGTCCAGCGCATTGTAGATACGCCCTTTTACCGGGTCGTTATCGTCGAGCTGCTGTGTGACTTCCAGCGCCATGCGCGTCAGCGCAACGAACTCGCGGGTAGGCGGGTCCGACTGCACGACAGCGCAACCACGCATATACAACCGGGTGTTGAGATCATTGTTGGCGAAACCGCCCAAGCCGGTCCAGCCGTGCAGCGCCAGCGTATGCGATTGCCCATCGAGCCATTCCGCCCCCAGCAGAATCTCGTGATGATGGCGGTCGGCGGCGGCATAGGCTTGCCCGTCGAGGTAGGCCAGCGTCTCCGGATGGCTGAAGTCGCCAGCATCGCCCAGCGGAAGGTATAGCATCACTGGCAGGTCTTTGCCCCACTCCGCTGGCACCTGGAAAGTGGTGCGCAGCGCAAAATCCGTGATCCACTTGCCCCAGTACGTTTTCGGCTCGATCACGTCCCAATCGCTGTCATCGATGTCTGGCGCGACCGGCGGCTCAGTCAACGGGTCGGGTAGTTCCTTATAGCGGAAAGGTGGCAGCGGCTGAAAACGACGATTAACCAACGGCTGGATAAGCTGCAACCGCGATTCGATTTTCTGCGGCGTCCATAGCACCTTGTGCTGCACTTTGGTTTTCTCCTCAGTAGAAGTGATAAAAAGTAAAAAATGTTCAGCTCGTGCGGACCTCTTCATACAAATAACATGCCGCCTGATGATCGACGTCGTCGATGTCATACAGCGGTGGATGCGCCTTCAGGCAGCGGTCCATTGCCTGAGGGCAGCGTGGATAGAAGCGACAGCCACCCCCCACCGAGTGCCGCAGCACTTCCTCTGGCGGCAGTACAATTTCGCCTTCCCAGCCGATATCGGGATCCGGCACCGGCACCGAATCGACGAGCAGCTTGACATAAGGGTGCTGCGGGCGGTCGATGACACTCATGGTGTTGCCCTTCTCGGCGATGGTTCCCTGATACAGAATATAAATCTGATCACCGATCTGGTAGGCTGTGCTGAGGTCGTGCGTAATATACAGAAACGAGATGCCGCTGTCGCGCAAGCGCAACATGACATCCAGGATGGACGCGCGCAAAGATGCATCCACCATCGACACTGGCTCGTCAGCGACGATCAGGCGTGGTTTGACCATGTAGGCGCGCGCCATCATGATGCGCTGGCGCTGACCGCCGCTCAACTGGTGAGGGTATTTACGCAGCACATCCTCGCCATGCAGCCCCACGACGTTAAGCGCCTCTTCGATCATATCGCGGGCCTGCTGTTTGTTCTTCGTCAGCTTAAAATTACGGTTCACCAGGTCGAAGACGTGGCCCACCCGATAAAACGGATTATAGACGCCGAACGGATCCTGGAAAACCGCCTGTACCTCGCGGCGATAGCGCTTCATCTGTGCCTTGCTGGCCTGCGTCATATCCTGGCCGTCATAGATAATCTGCCCGGATGTCAGTTTGACGAAGCCCAGCACCACATTGGCGAGCGTCGTCTTGCCGCTGCCGCTTTCACCGGCGATGGTGGTAATCGTGGCTGGCTTCTCTGCGATGTCGAGGTTGAAGTCCTGCAGCGCCACCACTTCTTTTTTGCCGCCGCCCAACGCGCGCTGTGTATAAACTTTGGTGGCGTTACGGATACTGACCAGCATCTGCGACATTGATAAAGCTCCCGTCTGGTTGTTTTTCGTACAAATGACACGCCACATACTGACGCTCGCGAACCTCCTGCATAGGCGGCGTATCTACCCGGCAGCGATCCATAACGAACGGGCAGCGCAATTGGAAGATACAGCCTGGCGGTGGGTTACGCGGATCATGCGTAATGCCTTCGGTGATCTTCAACGGCTTGCGTTCTTTTAATGACGGGACCGAGTCGATCAGAAGCTGCGTGTAAGGATGGCTGGGATTGGTGAAAATCTCACGAACCGGGGCGATTTCCACGATTTTGCCGGCATACATGACCGCGATACGGTCCACCATACGCGCCATCAGCCCCATATCGTGCCCGATCATAATCATCGACATGCCCAGTGTCTCTTTAACCTTGAGCATCGTCTGAGCGACTACCCGCTGCACCACGACGTCCAGCGCGCTGGTTGACTCGTCAGCGATGATAACCACCGGTTTAAGCGCGATCGCCATGGCGATGCAGACGCGTTGTTTCATGCCGCCGCTCAACTCATGCGGGTACATATCATAAATGCGTCCCGGCAGCCCCACCATGGAGAACAACTCCAGGATGCGCTCTCTCATCTCGCGTTTGGACATCGAGTTCTGGTGAGCCAGAATGGCGTCGCGGATCTGGGCGCTGACCTTCATCGTGGGGTTGAGGGAGTTCATCGCACCCTGCGGAATCAGCGAGAGTTTGGTCCAGCGCTGGCGGCGCAAAGCGTCTTCAGACAGGCCCAATAGTTCATGGCCCTCCAGTTCTACCTTACCGGAGACAACACGCCCCGGCGGTGTTACCAGTTGCAGAACCCCCATCACAGCCGTAGACTTGCCACAGCCGGACTCACCCACCAGCCCCAGCGTTTCGCCTTCGTGCAGATCAAAGTCTATACCATCAACAGCGCGAACATCGCCCAGGGGTGTCTCATAGTATACGCGCAGGTCCCTTACGCTGAGAACAACTTTTCCATTTGGCATAAAAACGATTCCTATTGGCTAGACTGGCGCAGGCGCGGATTAGCGATCTCGTCCAGACCCAGATTAATGAGCAGCAGACCGATGAAGATCACAGCCAGGATCACCGTCGGCAGACCCCACCACCACCACATATTGCGCAACAGGGCAGCGGATTCGATGGCGAAATAAATCGTCCCGCCCAGGGTCGGCACACGCTGCGGCCCCAGACCCAGCGCTTCCAGGCCGATTGCCGCCAGGATGGCGCCAGCGGAATTACCAATGAAGCTGGCCGCCAGGTACGGCAGCAGATTGGGCATCATTTCCTTGAACATAATCGAAGGTGTCGACGCCCCGGAGAGTTTCGCCATCAGCACATAACCACTCTCGCGCATACTGAGTACCTGCGCACGGACCAGTCGGGTCGGCGCGGGCCAGGTAAACATGGAGATCAGCAAAGCCATGTCGCGCACCGTCACCTGGTCCATCAGCGACTGGATGACGATAAGCACCATCAACGAAGGTATGGTGATGGTGACATCCGACGCCAATCGAATGACGTCGTCCACCCATCCGCCGATAAACCCGGCGGTAAAGCCCAGAACGATACCAACCGTCATACCGACCGTAGCCGCCACCAGACCAATCATCATCGAGTTGGGCGCACCGACGATCATCAGGGCCAGCATGTCACGGCCACTGTTTTCAGTGCCCAGCGGGTGATCCCAGGTTCCCAAACGCTCGCCGCGCAGCGTTTCCACACTAAAACCAACCGGTGGCAGGTCAGGCGGGGCGCTGGCAGTGAGTGCAAGGCTGGTATCCCAGAAGATACGACCCAGCACACCTAGCGTTATAACCAGGCCGATAACGCACAGACCTGTTATCAGCTTGGGATTCATCCAGGGCGTATCCCACTTGTTGAAACGCCCCATCGTTCGCTGCAAGGGTGCGGTGGCTGCTGGCTCTAACTCTGGCAAGGCTATGTTAGCCATACGATTATCTCCCTTCCAGCGAAATACGCGGGTCAATCAACGGATAGATGAGGTCAATAATCAGCACCGCCGTAGCCGTTGTAAAGATAATCACAAACGACGATCCTTGCAGCAGGGCGAAATCCTGATTGCGGATGGCCTCGATGATAACGGACCCCATGCCACGATACGTGAAGATATATTCCACCAGCACCTGACCGCTAACCAGTGTACCGATCGAGATCGCCAGCGCCGTCACCTGCGGCAGAATCGCGTTGCGCACCATGTAGCGATACAGCACGTAGAATGGCTTCAGTCCTTTGGCACGCGCCAGCAGCATGTAATCCTCGCCCTCGACGGTGATCATCATGCCGCGCATACCCAGCGTCCAGTAGCCAAAGCTCACCAGAACGATAGACAACGCGGGCAGCGTGCCATGCCGGATGACACTGGAAACAAACTCCCAGGTCAGGCCGACCTCCACACCACGCTCATATGACCCTCGAAACGGAAACCAGTCCAGCAGAAAGCCGAATATATATAACAGAAAGAGCGCCGCCAGAATGGAGGGTATGGCGGTGAAAACCATCGTAACGGGAATCAGTGTCTTCAGCAAACCCGGTGTTCTGCGCCAGGCCAGCAGCGCCCCCAGCAGGTTGCCGATAAAGAACGTGATAAAAAGCGCGATGGTCAGCAGGCCGATGGTCCAGGGCAAGGCGCGCCCGATGCGTTCGCCGACAGTCGTCGGGAAGGCTGCCAGCGAGTAGCCAAAGTCCATCGTCAGGACGTTGCCTATGTAGCGGAAGTACTGTTCGTAAAGTGGCGCATCCAGGCCGAACTTCTCGCGCCAGATGCGCACCATCTCATCCGCGCCCTCGACCGTGCCGGATTGTGCGCTGATGCGCGCCACCATCGCGGAGATGGGGTCGCCCGGAGCCAGACGCGGAATGATGAAGATAATGGAAGCAGCTAACCAGATGGTCAAAAAGAAAACACCGAGACGGCGCAGTATATATGCTCTGGAAATATTGCCCATAAAAAACAAGCCTTTTTGCTGAGGATTGGGGGCGATTGCCCCCAATCCCTACACATCGGTTTCTAACTATCGGCTCTTCTCAGATTGTGGATGATCTGATGGGTGCTGTTCCACCAGGTAGCCGGATGGTTGTAGTTATCCTCGGCGGTTGGCCAGCCTACCCAGTAAGTCGTGTCGAACGGTACGATCTTCTTAGCCTGGGTGATCGGGATGGCGGGCATTTCGGCCAGCAGAATGTTGTAGGCTTCGATTGAAAGCTCAACAACACGCGGGTCGTCCAGCGCCAGCAGGCCGATTTCGTCGACGATGGCGCTGTATTCCTCAGCCGCCTCGCCCGACCAGCGCATGATGTTGCGGGTACGGCCTTCAGTCTCTTCGCCGATGGGGGTCAGCCAGTTCACGCTGAACTGGTTGAACGACGCCCACGGCTCATTGACCGACGCGCAGAAGTCCCAGTCCATGATGCCTTCGAACTCGCCCATGCTCTTGTTGGTGCCCCAGGTCGGGCCGGCTACCACACTGGCAGTCGCGTCGATACCAGCCTCGCGGAACTGCTCCACGATGACGTTGGCAATGCGGCGTTTCTCGATGAAGTCTTCGCTGGCCTGAATGTTCAGGGAGAGGACTTCGCCATCTTTCTCATAGAAGCCATCGCTGTTCATCTCGTAGCCAGCGGCCTCGATGAGCGCCTGCGCGGCGGCAACATCGGCTTCGGGGCTGATCTGTTCCACATTGTCGATGATGGGAGCGAGACCACCGTAGTCCACGAAGAAGCTGCGAGAGGGAATGGTCGTACCTTCGTAAGCGATGTCCACGACCTCGTTACGGTCGATAATCAGGCTCAGCGCCAGACGCATGTTGGGGTCACCCCACGGCTCAATGGTGTGGTTCACCGAGAGCTGGCGTGGGCACGGATCCGGCCAGGCGAAGGGCAGGTCATCATACCAACCAATGACGTTGGGGTTGCGGGCCAGGATGGCTTCCAGCGCGCCCAGCGACATATCCATGGCGGAGTCGAGCTGGCCGTCAGCCATCAGCAGGGCCTTGCTGTCCTCAGCGCCAGTGATGATGAATTCAACACGCAGCGGTTCCGGCAGCCCATGAACGTCCACGCCCCAGTATTCATCGTAGCGATCGTAGATCCACTCGGTCTCGCTGTTGCTGGTCAGGGTGTAAGGACCGGTACCGAAGGGCCAACCCTGCTCAGGATCGTAGAACGTGAAGGTGTCCATGTCCTCGACATCGCCAAAGACGTGCTCCGGCATGATAAGGACGCTGCCCCAGATGCGGACGGAGAACGTATCAAGCTGGAAGCGGGGGTTGGGGCCGGTCAGGTTGAACTGCACGGTCAGATCATCGATCTTCTCGACACTCTCAACCCAGGGGCCGATCTCGCCATGACCGCTGTAACCGGCGTTATCCTTCAGGAAGTTGACCGTCCAGATGACATCATCGGCGTTGAAGGCTTCGCCATCCTGCCAGGTGATGCCCTCGAACAACGTCAGGGTCCACACGTCGAGGGATTCGTTCGGGGTCATGCTCTCGCCCAACCACGGCTGGATTTCGCCAGTCTCGTAGTTGAGGATGAACAGCGGCTCCCAGACGACCTGGTGCATGCCCTGGTTACGGGAGGTTCCTGGAATAAACCAGTTGTAGTTGAACGGGCTGCCAACGCTGGCGGCGTCAATGTCGAAAATGACCGTGTCCTCACGGGCAACATCCTGCGATGTCACTGTCATGGCCGTCACGCCCAGAACCAGCGCAAAAACCAGAAGAAGTCTTAAGTACTTTGCCATTGCTTGTTCGCTCCTTAAATATTGGACAAAATTGGGTGTTTATAGTTGGCGCGCTACGATAACCATCACCCCCTTTCAATGTCGGCAGACGCTGTGAAAACTGCGGTGGACGCTCTGACCCGCAACTGGGTCGGTACAAACTGGTTCTGGCCGATCTGGCCAGGGTTTTCAATCTGGTTGATGAGCAATTGGGCGGCGCGGCGGCCAATCTCGAGTGTGTCCTGGGCGACAGTAGTCAGTGGCACACTCATATAAACCGAGAGATCGGCGTCGTCAAAGCCCGCGACCGATATATCCTGAGGTATGCGCAGACCAAGCTGGCGCATAGCCAGCGCCGCCATTACAGCTAAATGATCATGTACCGCAAAGATAGCAGTCGGCTGGTGCTGTATCAGCAGGCGCTGGATTTCTTCAATAAGTGGTAAGTTGGGCTTATCATAGGCTTTCAAGATATAATGCGAGCCGATTTCATCATCGTCGACGCCGATCAGCCAGGGTTCGGGCGGCGCGATGCCTGCTGCCGTCAGCGCATCATTGTAAGCGCGCAACCGGTCGGCAACCGGCAGCAGATGTAACTGATGGTGACACAGGAAGACGATATTGCGATGCCCCAATTCCACCAGGTGCTGAACCAGGCTCAGAGCGCCGTTGTAATTGTCACTAGTCACACAAGGGAAGTCCAGGCCGGGGATGGGCCGATCCAGCAGCACAGTGGGCACGATCAGGCGTTTGTATACGGTCTGATTCGTGCCCTGCCCGGCGAGCGGCCTGGGCCACAGAATTAGGCCGGAGATGGCATCTGCCTGGAGAGTGTCCAGAACGCGCAGTTCTTCTTCGTGACTCGAGGAGTGAGAGAAAATAATCCGATAACCGGTGGCGCGAGCCTGGCATTCCGCACCTTTGAGTATCAGCAGTTGATAATCCGTGTTGAAATCCGTTGAGACGAAAGCCAGCAAGCGATTGGCTGGTCGGGCGTGGTTGCTGACAAACGTGCCCCGGCCCCGCGTCCGCTCGATCAGGCCCTCGACTTCGGCCATATGCAGCGCCAGGCGCACCGTACTGCGACTGATATTCAGATGAGTGGCAAGCTGGCTCTCCGTGGGAATGCGTGTGCCGTATGCCCAGCGCCCTGATAGAATCAGGCGACGCATCTGATTGTGCAACTGCACATGCAGAGAAACCAGGCTATCATGCTCAATAAAGAGATCAGATAAATGCGCCATTTGCTCAACTGACATATACTACTATTGGTAATTCAGAAATATTTGTATATACTTATCTTCAAACTATAACATATGGCTTTGCAGTCGGCAAGAAATTCTCATAAAACGGGGTTATCTGATAACAGGCTCATGGTAATTCTGAACAGTGATATTGCAGTTATTGGCGGCAGCCTGGGAGGATGTGCGGCAGCACTGGCAGCCTGCCGGGCTGGCAAGCAGGTCATTCTCACTGAGGAAGCGGACTGGATCGGCGGTCAGATCACGTCGCAGGGCGTGTCGGCGCTGGATGAACACGAGCATATTGAGACATTCGGCGGCACCGCCACTTATTATCAACTGCGCGAGGCAATCCGTCACTATTACCCTGGCAGCCCGCGGAATCCGGGCAATGGTTGGGTAAGCCGGTTGTGCTTTGAACCCCGCGCTGGCCTGGCTGGTCTGGAGTCGCTGCTTCAGCCTTTTGTCGCCAGCGGCCAGCTTGAGATTCTCACCGGTTGCCGGCCCACAGCAGCCGATGCAGCGAATGGGATCGTGCGCAGCGTCATCGTCACAGACGATAACGGCGCAACGCAAACCATCAACGCGGCATTCTTCCTGGACGCGACCGAGCTGGGTGATCTGCTGCCACTGACCGGTACGCCCTATGTCACCGGCGCAGAAGCCGACACCGGCGAGGAGTCCGCGCCACCGGAACCTATCCCCAGCGAAAATCAGAGCTTTACCTGGTGCTTCGCCGTCGAGTTCTGCCCCGGCGAAAGTCACATCATCGAGAAGCCCGCCGGTTACGAGTCGTCGCGTGACAGCCAGCCCTACTCGCTGACGCTGGTCGGCGCGGACGGCGCGACGCGGCGCTTCTACTTCTTCGGTGGCGACCTGCCCTTCTGGACTTATCGCCGAATGCGCGACGGCGTGCAGCTCGGCGGTAACGATGTGGCACTCATCAACTGGCACGGTAATGATTATTTCGGGCGCAACATCATCGACGTGAGCGACGAAGAGCGCGCCCTCGCTTTCGACGAGGCGCGGCGGCTGTCGCTGGGCTTCCTCTACTGGCTGCAAACAGAATGCCCGCGAGATGAGGGCGGCTTCGGCTACCCAGAACTGAAGCTGCGCCCTGACGTGATGGGCACAGCGGATAGTCTGGCGATGGCCCCCTATATTCGCGAGGCGCGGCGCATCGTGCCGCTGAAGCGCGTCCACGCCTACGACATCACCGCCGATCATCAGCGGCTGGCCCGTGCCGCCAATCAACCGGACTCGGTGGGTATCGGCTGGTACGCCCTCGATCTGCACCCGTGTGTGGGTCAGCGCAAAACCCACATCTTTGCGCCCACGAAACCGTTTCAGATTCCACTGGGCAGCCTGATTCCAATGACTACACGAAATCTGATAGCCGCCTGCAAAAACATCGGCACCACGCACCTGACCAACGGCGCATATCGCCTGCATCCTATCGAATGGAACATCGGCGAGTCCGCTGGACTGCTCGCCGCTACCTGTATTGACCGCAAGGTCGAGCCTGCACAGTTATGGCGTAACGACTTCGAACGCCTGCGCCTGCAACATCAATTGGCATCGGCTGGTGTTCCGCTGGCATGGGCCATCACCGATTCGCCCGCGCCGGCGCTCCAGGTGCTGCTGGCACAGGGTGTAATAAGCGACACATCCAATGCAGCGCGCCAACTGGAAATCGACCTGAACGCGGTTATCCCGGATGGCACGTTGCGCGCCGATGTGCTGGCGCACGTCGACAATTTGACCGGTACGGCGTCGCCCCTGCCGCAAACGCTAACGTGGGGCGCGCTCGACCGGTATTATGCGGTTCGCTTCCGCGCCGCCTTTAGCGCATAATGGGCGTATACCCGCAAATGATGATTTACAGGTTTTTTACCGACATTTATGGAGACAAACATGGTTAACAATATTCACACAATTTATCTGGTTCATCACAGCCATACCGATATCGGCTACACACTGGACCAACCGATTGTCTGGGAGATGCACAGCCGCTTCATCGACGATGCCATCACGCTGGCACACAGATACAGCGACCATGACAGCGACGGTGCTTTCCGCTGGACGGTCGAGACAACCAGTGTGCTCGAGTACTGGTTGAAGTACGCCACTGACGCCGAAATCGAGCGTTTTATCGAACTCGAAAAACTGGGTCGTATCGAAGTCACCGGCATGTTTGCCAATATCACGCCGCTGTACGACACCGACCAGATTATCGAGAGCTTCCAGATTCTGCGTCGCCTGCGCAACGACTACGGCTTTGCCATCGAGTACGCCATGAACTGTGACGTCAACGGGCAGAACTGGCCGCTGACGGATGTCCTGCTCGATATGGGCATCAAGGGCTTCACGATGGCTATCAACTCGCACTTCGGCGGCGCATTCCAACCGCGTCCGTACACGTTTAACTGGCAGGCACCCTCTGGCAGAACGCTGCCGGTCAACAACGGGTGGCCCTACGACAAGGCCTGGCGCGAGGGCATCGGACGTGACCAGGCGGAGTTCGCTATGCGCTGGCAGCGGCTGCAAACCTACCTCAACGAGATCGGTTATCCGCTGCCGATTCTGCTGCTGCAGAGCTATCATCCCTACGGCGACAATGGGACTGCCTTCGACTTCACGCCATTCATTGACGCCTGGAACCAGGAGAACGAGCCGCGCATCGTCATGGCGACGCCGCGCATGTGGTGGAACGCGGTGCAGGAATATGCCGATCAACTGGAGACGTTTCGCGGCGATTGGACTGACTTCTGGAACTTTGGCAGCATCAGCAGCGCACACGAGCAGCGCCTCAACCGGTTGAGCCGGGCCAACCTGCGGACCGCCGATGCGCTCTACGCCGCACTGGATAAGCCCACCGCAGCATACAAAGCCTTCTCGCGGCACCGCAAAGACGCCTGGCACAACCTCAACATGTGGGACGAGCACACCTGGGGCGCAGACGGCTCGATTATGATGCCGGACAACGACGACAGCCGGACTCAGTGGTATCACAAAGCGGACTACGCCCACAAAGCGCGCAGCCTGAGTACGCTGCTTCAGCGTGAAGCTGTGGGCGACTTCGCCGCCAGAGTTGCCCGGCAGCAAACCGATGATATTCTGGCTTTTAACCCCCTGCCCTGGCCGCGCACGGTAGCCGGCAGCGTCCCTTACTTCGTCACCAGCCCACGCGGCGTCATTACCGACACGACCGCCGGACGGCATCACCAGGACCGGAAGTACATCCGGCAGCAAGGCAATCCCTGGTATAAAGACGAGCAATACCTGCTGCCGCCAACAGAACTACCAGCCTTTGGCTACAAAGTTATCGCACGCGATCAACTGGCAATACAGGGCGACATTTCCTTGCTGGGCGAGGACGGACGGGTGAGTAACCATCGCTATGACATCATTTTTGACCGCGAGAAGGGCGGCATAGCCTCGCTGTACGACAAACAGCTTGGTTGGGAACTGGTGAACAGCGATGTCGGGCATAATCTGAACAGCTATGTCCACGAGGAAGTCGCCGACTACAAAGCCGATCCGCCACGCCACGCGCTTTTCTACCAGGACTGGCACATTGAACAGGCAGAGATACCGCCCGGCTGGCGCACTGGCTGGCATGCGCGGCGTGAAGCTGCATATAAAGTCCTCAGTCATAAGGTCTATCAGATGCCACATGGTATCCTCGTGCGCCAGGAAATTGAAGCCAAGGGCATCGAGGGCAGGCTCAAGCAGGAGGTTTTCCTGCCAGATTACGCGGATTACATTGAGTGTTCGGCCAACTGGCACATGACCCTCAACACGCATCCAGAGGCGACCTATCTGGTGTTCCCGTTCGACGTACCCGGCGCGATCGCCCGCTATGATGTCGGCGGCCAGGCGGTGATCGCCGGCGAGGAACAGCTTCCGGGCGTCTGCCGCGACTATTTCACCGTGCAGGGCTGGGTGGATTTCAATAACGGCCAGCGTGGTGTGATGGTCGCCACACCAGAAAATCCGATGGTTCAGTTGGGCGATTTCCACTTTGGCCATTATCAGTCGGAGTTTAGGCTGGAACAGGCGACGCTGCTCGGTTGGGTAACCAATAACTACTGGGAGACGAACTTCCGCGCTCACCAACCGGGCATGGTTCAGGCGCGCTATCGTATCCAGGCGTATGACGGCGCGTTCGACGAAGCCACCGCGCACCGCTTTGGTAGCGAGGCGCTGCATCAGATGCCGGTTTTCCAGCATCTGGGCGAACCGCTGATGAGCAGCGATCCCCTGCCCATGACCGGCTCACTGCTCGACCTGCCGGAGGGGCCCATTCAGGTGCTGCACGTCAAGCGCGCGGAGGACGGCGAAGGTCTGATCATCCGTCTGCTCAACGCCAGCGACACGCAGCAGACCTCAACCATCAGTTCCGGCCTGCTCAATATTCAGGCGGCCAGTACGTGCGATCTGCTGGAACACGAGATCGACCAGCTTCCAGTGGATGACGGTCGCATGCAGTTCGACATCCCGCCACGCGGTTTGCTGACTGTTCGCTGTCTCTATTGATGTGCGTTAACTGGGCGTAGAATCGGCGCGATTTATAGCAAAAAGAGCAAGTGGGATATAGTGCCCACTTGCTCTTTTTGCTGGTGGGGCTGATCGGTGTCACGGGATGCAGTTCAGCGATGGTGAGATTGCCGTGAATCCATCCTATGCGGATCTTCGGCAAAAGCCCTGAACCGGCAGCATGCGCAGGTGATGCGTTGAATACTGTAATCGTATAATGTGATGATAGGCTTATTAGGCGGATGTGGGACAAGCTATCGCCTGGAATATACCGAATGATTGCAGACTCAAACCATGATTGACCATCCATGTGACAACAATCGAGTTCAACAGCTCGAAAAAGAGCTTGAGGAGATGACCATCGTGCTCACCCAGGCGTGGGATCAACTGGTTCCGTTTTTGCAGGAAGTACCCACGCAGGCGGAAACCGTACAGAACATCGAACCCATTCTGCACACGGTAGCGGCAGCGCCGTCCCCATCAGATTAAGCTCGAACACCCAGCCCAGCGCGCCTGTCCCACCCGTGACGACGGCAACTCGATTATCAAGCCGGAACCAATCAGTCATGGTTCACCTCACGAAAAGATTGCAGATTGGACATTATTACTGACACAATCTTCTAAATCCAAATATGAAAACAATAAAAAAACAATGAATTACGTAAAAGTCAACCGGCGTCCTATTTTCTTTTTCTGGAAACCGGACTATATTGTGAATCATAAATATAACGTTGTCGTCACATCAATTCACTCATAACCGACAACGAAACGACACGAAACATAGTACGGAGGTATTCAGAAGAATATAACTAAAACGAGAGGGGAACGCACCGCACACCAACGATCATCAGGACAGCGCGGCAAAAAACCGCAGTCACGGCAAAACAACCTGCACTGAATGATGATCTGGGGGAATTAACAACTGAAGGTATGATCCGTGTGGACAGGGTGGCAGCCCATTACCACACGAACCATACGCAGCATTACTTGTCGCACATCTATCATACAACACGATCTCTCTAAGGAGCAAGTCCAATGCAGCGCTTACACAAAAACGAAAGTGGCCAGATCGCCCTGGAGACCGCCATTATCCTGATCGCGTTTATCGTCGTGGCTTCGGTGTTCGCCTTTACCATCCTGTCCGCAGGCAGCGCCTCAACTGAGCGCGGCGAGCAGGCCATCAGCGCTGGCCTGGAAGGCGTACAGTCCTCGATGATGACGCGCGGCGCGATCATCGCCGAAGGTACCAGTCCTAACGTCGATACCCTTGTCTTCACGGTGTCTCTGGCGGGTGGTGGCGACCCGGTAGACCTTAGCCCACATTCAGAGCTTGAGGCTGATGGTACCTGGACAGCTAATGGCACCCCCGGCCCAGTGATGATTGGCTACCGTGACGCCGTCCAGATCACAAACAGTGTTCCCTGGAGTGTCAATTGGCTGGTAGAGAACGACGGCGGCGCTGACGATCTGCTGGAAGCCGGTGAACTGGCGGAGATTACTGTTAACCTTGCAGACCTGGACACAAGGCTGAGCACCAACACCGCCTTCACGCTGGAAATCAAACCACCGACCGGTGGCGTGCTCCAGATCAACCGCACCACACCCGCAGCGATCTCGGCAGTAACGGAACTGCGCTAACCGCAGCCTCAGCACAGGGTGGGCAGGAGTGCAGGCACTCGCCCACCGCCACCCGAAATCGTTACGCAGTGTATTTCACAGTCGCCATGTCATCAACAACACGAACTCACAAAGGAGCAAATCCAATGCAGCGCTTACACAAGAACGAAAGTGGTCAGATTGCCCTGGAGACTGCCATTATCCTGATCGCGTTTATCGTCGTGGCTTCGGTGTTCGCCTTTACCATCCTGTCCGCAGGCAGCGCCTCGACTGAGCGCGGCGAGCAGGCCATCAGCGCCGGCCTGGAAGGCGTACAGTCCTCGATGATGACGCGCGGTGCGATCATCGCCCGAGATACCGCGGACGACGGAGCCGTCAACACGATCGTCTTCACGGTGTCACTGGCCGGTGGTGGTGATCCTGTTGATCTTACAGCGGGGACTGGACCGGTAGTCATCGGTTATCGTGATGCGACGCAGGTCGTGAACAGTGTAGACTGGACCGTCGAGTGGCTCGTCCGTAATACTGGTGATACCGGCCATCTATTGGAAGCCGGCGAACTAGCGGAGATCACTGTTGACCTGGCAGGCAACACCGATGGTGCGATTGCGCTGGGCACCAACACCGCCTTCACGCTGGAAATCAAACCGCCGACCGGTGGCGTGCTCCAGATCAACCGCACCACACCCGCAGCGATCTCGGCAGTAACGGAACTGCATTAGCCGCAGTCTAGCAGATGGTGGGTGAGCGCGCAGGCGCTCGCCCACTCCATTCGATTTTGCCTTACAGGAGCAAGTCGCAGCAGTTAAGCAGATCGTTGTCATCAACAAAACAGGCACGACCAGGCCTTCATCGTTCAGCGGTCTAATATCTCATACGATATAGACGAATTGTTCCACCAAAAACTGGTCGTGCCTGGTGGAACAATTCTTACTCGCAGCCGAACAACGAGGGCAACACCTGCCCGCCCACAATACGCAGTCGAGCCAGTCAGAAGGGGCACAGGTCATGGATTTAGAACAGCGCGTGCAGTTACTCGAACAGGAGATGGAAATCCTGAAAAACCAGATTCAGCA
Organism: uncultured Anaerolineaceae bacterium; assembly: GCA_964639225.1. GTDB lineage: Bacteria > Chloroflexota > Anaerolineae > Aggregatilineales > Phototrophicaceae > CAZXCK01. Next base: position 16,355 of record CAZXCK010000023.1, read on the forward strand.
CACACTGCTGGACATTCAGGAAACTGTTCTCACCCAGGCCTATCCCTCCCTGCGTTCAGAAGCCAGTGCCCCGGCTGCCGAACCCCGTCCCATCGAAGCTCCGGTCGACGCGCCTACCGTTGTCAGCAACGGCAAGGGTCCGCTGCCCCCGGTAGACACAACATCGCCCAACGTGCGCCGAGTATCGCTGGATGACATCGCCCAACCAACCGATCGGCAGCCCGCGCCAGCACGTCAAAACCATAACCAGAAGAAGCAATCCCCTGCCCAGCGCCTCGAAGCCTGGGCGACCAAACGTATCAACAAGGTCGGCGTGGAGCAAACCCGCTGGCAGGTTTATCAGTACGCCGAGCAGGGACGTCTCTCGACGAAAGCCCGCGACTATCTGCTCAACTTCCTCGACCGTTACGGCGTGCACATCAAAGACGAGCACCCTGCTGGCTGGCCTTTTGCGACCGATACCCCGCAACGCTCATCATCGAACGGGGCCAACGGATCGCGCAGGGCGAAGCCCGCCCCACGAACACGCCCGTCCAGCGGCGCTGACGACAGTGATGGCGAGTCCAAAAACGTGGTCCTGCGGCTGATCGCCGGGGTCTACAACGCCAGCACCGGCACGAAATGGAGCAAGAAGCATGGATAAAGCGATCACGACCGCGCTGCTGATTATCGTCAGTATGATGATGGTGATTATGCTGTTCAACATCGCTTATCCGGCAGTCATCAGCGGCGGCGAAGCTATGGTGGGCATGACCAATCGCGTGGAAGACCGCATGAACCAGCAGGTCAACATCATCCATATAACGTCGGAGCTGGATCACCACGGCACCTGGCAGGATGAAGGCAGCGGTCAGTTTGAGGTATTCGCCTGGGTGAAAAACGTGGGCAGCGCCCGCATCGCGCCGTTCGAGCAGCTTGACATATTCTTCGGACTGGAAGGCAACTTCGCCCGCATCCCACATCAGAGCGCGGCTAACGGCAGCTATCCCCACTGGACCGGCCACATCGAGAACAACAGCAACTGGGACCCCACCGCTAGCCTGCGCATCACCATTAACTACGGCGCGGCGCCGCTGGCACAGGGACGTTACTTCATGAAGGTGGTCACCCCCAGCGGCGTCTCCGATGATGAATTCGTGGGCTTCTGAATTATGGAAAACGTGCTCACCGCCCTGTTTGCAGTCTTCATCATACTGTTTGCGGTCCTGCTGCTGGTATCTGGATTCGTCCTCAGCGTAGATACCTTACAGCAGACCTGGCAGGTGATGCAGTCACGGGTTGGAGACCAGGTGGGCACCAGCATGATCCCGGTTCACGGCCACGTCATCACCGAAGATGAGATGGTGACAGTGGTCTATCGCAATCAGGGCACGACTCGCCTGGCGGACTTCGACAACTGGGATGTCATCATCCAGTACATCGACAGCGACGACCAACATCACATCCATTGGCTGCCCCACGAAGACAGCCCCGAAAGCGCCAATCATTGGGCCGTTGCCGGCCTCTATATTGAAGCCGAGCAGGAGCGGGTTGAGGTCTACGACATCGGTGTGCTGAACCCCGGCGAGGAAATCAGGCTGCAACTCAATGTCGAACCGGCTGTGGGCTTCGGCCAGCCGGTCCAGGTGGTGACGGTAGCCGGCAACGGCAGCAGCGCGGCGCTGTTCTTCATCCGCAACCATCCACCAGAACTCGACCCCGACAGCGACCTGTCACTGACACTGATGAGCCACACGTCGGAAAGCATCACCCCTGACCAACTGGCGACCACCGATGAGGACGACCCGCCAGAACAGTTAGTTTACCGGGTCATCGTTGAGCCGGAACAGGGCGAGCTGAACCTGGGCAGCGTGTTTACCCAGGCAGAGATCGACGGTGGACGCCTGAATTACGTGCATACCGGCAAGGGCGACGACAGCTTTACCTTTGAGGTCACCGACGGCAAGGATACCATCGGCGTCTACACTTTCACAATAGATGTGACCAACGCGCCGCCGACACTGATCAACAACAATTATCTGGCCGCCAACGCCGACCAGACCGTAACCATCACCAGCGAGCATCTGCGTGTGGCCGATGTCGATCACGACGCGCACGAACTGACCTACACAGCCAGCACCGTCAACGGCACGCTCACACCGGGTCTGATCTTCACCCAGGCCGACATCGACAACGGCCTGTTGACCTACACACCACCGGCAGACCTGTGTACTGGACCGGGCGTGCTAAACGAAGTGTTCGCTTTCACCGTTACGGACGGCGCGGGCGCGGACATCGGCCCATTCGACTTCAACATCGCCATCAACTGTCCATGAGATGACAGGCAGGACGAACATGAACACAACCAGTACAGTAATCTCTTCCGGCAACCCGGAACTTGACGCCAAAATGGGTGGGGGGCTGCCGGTCGGTTCCCTGACGCTGATCGAGGGGACATCGGGTTCGGGTAAGTCGGTGCTGTCGCAGCAGTTGTTATGGGGCGCGCTGGAAAGCGGAGTCCGAGCGGCGTTGTTCACCACTGAGAACACCGTCAGAACCCTGGTGCGGCAGATGCGCAGCATCGACCTGGAAATCCTGGATTATCTGCTGCTGGGACGACTCCGCGTGTATCCGGTGGAGCTGGCGCGCCTGGGTTCACAGGCCCCTGCCATGCTGCTGCAGGCCATCCGCAAAGAGCAGCGCAACGACCTGATTATCGTAGACTCGTTCTCGTCGGCCATCAGCCATACATCCAGGGATGAAGTGCTGGGCTTCTTCGAGGCGTGCAAGCGCATCACGGGCAGCGAGACGACCATCATCCTGGTACTCCATGCGGATTCGGTCCACCGTGATCTCCTGTCGCCGATGCGCTCAATGTGCGACGCGCACCTGCAATTACGCACCGAACAGGACGGCCAGCAGTTAGTCAAGACACTGCAGGTGGCCAAAGTACGTGGCGCGGCGCGAGCCACCGGCGGCATCGTCGGCTTTGAGGTTGAGCCGGGCTGGGGAATGCGCGTTATTCCCATCAATAAGGCGAGGGCATAAACAATGGCTGTCGCGGTTCTGCCCTTCACAGCGGATAAACAGATATCATCCCAGGGATGGGATCAGGTCAACGGCCAACTGTCGGATAAGCTGAGCAAGGCTTGCGACGAGTCGTGGTTCCTTGCCGATTATATTCAGCATCTGGCGGTTAACGACATCGACATACCGGAGTTTCACCCCAAGCTGACGCGCACCCTCAGCCAGGGTAGATCCCGTAACCTGATCTACCCCATCAAGCAGGGGCTGTTTGTCCACATCTACCCCGACCCAGCCAGCACGCGCGATCATTACATCGTGGTCGAGCCGACCTCAGTCGCGCCTATCGATCACCTCGTCCCACAGATTGAGGAACTGCTGGTCGGCTGGGGCGAAGACCTGGGCCACATCCAGGACCCGGAGAAGAAGGAAGCCTTCCTGCTGCAACTCATCGACCGCTTCTGCACCACCAACCGCGAGATCACCAACTCTCGGCGCAAAGTGGAGCGCATCTGGGTGACGCCCCGTGAACTGGCGGGCCTCAAATATCGGGTTGTACGCGACAAGATCGGGCTGGGCGTGCTGCAACCGCTACTGCTGGACCCCTATATCGAAGACATCAGTTGCAGCGGCGTCGGTCATATTTTCATCGAACATAAAATCTTCAAGAGCGTGCAGTCGTCAATCTGCTTCGTCGATCATGACGATGTTGACAGCTTCGCTGTGTGGCTGGGTGAGTGGATCAAAAGCCCGGTCACGGTGCGTAATCCGCTTGTCGATGCCGTGCTGCCCGACGGTTCGCGCATTAACATCGTCTACGGACGGGAGATTTCCAAGCGCGGCAGCAACTTTACTATCCGCAAGTTTAACGACACGCCGATCAGTGTCACCGAGCTGATCGAATTCGGCAGCCTGGATTACACGATGGCGTCCTATCTGTCCTTCATGCTGGAAGAAGGCATGAATATGTTTGTGGTCGGCGCGACTGCCTCCGGCAAGACCACGCTGCTGAACGCGCTGAGCGCATTCATCAATTCGGAAGCCAAAATCGTCACCATCGAGGACACGCCCGAAGTCTATGTGCCGCACAAAAACTGGGTACAGGAAGTCACACGGCAGGACAGCAGCCAGCAGAACAAAGGGCTGGGCATGTTTGAGTTGCTGCGCGCTGCTTTACGCCAGCGCCCTGACCGCATTATCGTCGGCGAGATTCGCAGCGTGGAAGCGGTGGTGGCATTCCAGGCCATGCAGACTGGACACGGTGTGATGTCCACCTTCCACGCCGCCTCGGTCGAAAAGCTAATTCAGCGCCTCACCGGGGACCCGATCAACATCCCCAAAACCTACATCGATAATCTCAACCTGGCGGTTATTCAGTCGGCAGTGCGGCTGGCCGATGGCAAGAGCGCCCGTCGCATCATCAGCGTGAATGAGATCATCGGGTATGATCCGGTGACCGATACATTTTCCTTCCTGGAAGCCTTCAATTGGAACCCGACGACCGACAGGTTCGAGTTTCGCGGCTACATGAACAGCCATCTGCTGGAGCAGATCATCGCCATCCGGCGCGGCATACCACCCAATAAACGCAAATCCATCTACGACGAAGTCAAGCGGCGCGCCCGCATTCTGGAAAAGCTGCACAAAGACAAGGGGATCACGGATTTCAATGAACTCTTCAAAGTCCTCAGCGAAGCCCGCAAGCAGAATCTCCTTTAAGCCGGTTTCGCCGTTCGATATGTTCTACCAGCTCACCTATATGTCGGCGATGGCCGCGTCGGGGATTCCGCGCACCAAGCTGTTCGAGATTTCGGCGCAGTCCACCTCGACCGCCGCGAGCTATTTTGCCGCCATCAACACGCTGGTGCAGGAGTTCCGCCTGGAATACGCGGACGCCTGCCGCCGCGTCGGTGTTCAGGCGAAGTCAGAGAACATGAAGGTCTTCCTGCTGCGCTTCTCTGATGCGCTCCGCTCTGGCGAACCGCTGGCGGACTTCCTGGCGCGCGAAGCCGAAGTCCAGGCCGAGGACTATGAAAACCGCTATGAGCGCGATCTGGAAGCGCTCAAGCAGTGGACCAACGCCTTTTCGTCGATCATCATCTCAGTCGCGCTGATCCTGATTATTCAGATTGTCTCGTCCATGATTTACTCGTCCAGCCTTGAGATGATCGGCGGGCTGGTGCTGACCGGTGTGACCCTAATGGGCTTCGGCGCATGGATCATCTATCGGTCCGCCCCCAAAGAGACGATGACAATCGCCGTCCACTATGGCTCTAAGGAACAGCAGAAAGCCATGCGCCTGTTCCGCCTCCTGGCTCCGATTATCATGGCAAGCGCCGCCGTGATGTTTATGATCGGTATTCCCTATGGCTGGATATTTATCTGGATTGCCGTCCTGCTGGTCCCAATCGGGTTGGCGGCCATGCGCAGCGACACGGCGATCCGCAAAAAGGACGATGAGTTCAGCACGTTCCTGCGTTCGTCTGGCAGTATGGCAACTTCCAGCGGCACCACCCTGCGCGAATCCCTCACCAAAATAGAGCTGAGTTCCTTTCCCAACCTTGAGCCAGACATCAACCGCCTTAGCAAACGGCTACAGGCGCTGGTCACGCCAGAAATCTGCTGGCATCGCTTCGGACGAGAGACGGGCAGCAAACTCATTAGCGAAGTGGTAGACATCTTCTACGGCGCGATCAAAATGGGGGGTGACCCGGAGCGTGTCGGCTATCTGTGTTCGCTGTTCGCCGCCAAAACATCCCAACTGCGCGCCAAGCGCCGGTTGGTAGCCGGGACGTTTGCCGGGCTGACAACCGTCATGCAAACGGTTGTGGCCGGGTTGATGGTATTCGTGCTGTCTATCGTCACGAACTTCGCCATTATGGTCACAGAGCTGATGCCCGAAAACGACGCCGCTATAGAAAGTCAGGCCGCCCTCAGTATGGGCGTGGCCGAGTTCACGCCAGAGCAGTTACAGTTTCTGACGATGATGACTGTGGTCATGGTCATCATGCTGGCAATTATCGGCTCGGTGGCGATCATCTTCAGCGCGGGCGGCTACCGGCTCAAGATCGCTATGTACCTGGCGATGACGATATTTATCTCTGGCGTGAGCTTTCTGATTGTCCCACCGATGGTCACCAGTATGTTACAGGGTTGAGGGGGTGCTGCATGGAACTCTTTACAACGATGCTGAACGAGCAACCACTGATTATCGCCAGCCTGGCGATGTCGGTGCTGCCGCTGCTGCTGGTGATCCTGATCCTGTTCACCAGGGCGATTCAGGCACTGGTTTCGCTGATGAGAGCAAGGCGGGCCCAACGAGCCAAGGCCGACGAGGTCGATGATCTACTGTTGGAAGTGGACACGACTCCCGAAGAGCCATCCGTGCCTGTTATCTCACCCATCAGTAGCTCGCCAACCCTGCCAGAACCAGAGGAGGACGAGCAGGAAGATGTGCTTTCATCCACCATGCAAGAGCTGCTGACCAGCGTCTTCGATGACGAAGAGCGCCACAAGCGCAGTGAAGCCATCCTGAGTGATCTCAGGCACATTGACATGAGCGATCTGGCAGCAGCCTGCACCAATGTGGCGTACCGGCTCAAAGCGCGCAGCGCATAAGCAGAGGTTAAGACGATATGGTGTTCAATCTTGTTTTATGGGCATTCATCGGTGGTGTGATGGGCTGGCTGCTGTTCTGGGCTGCCGACGTGATCCCGGCGCGATCAGCAACCAGGCACACTGTCCACCACTCAGATCAGCGGACCCCGGCCTGGGCACAGTTCATGGCGGCCATCCGCTCGAAGAACACCGCTGTTCACGACAGCACATGTTTCAGGCTGCGACTGGCTGTCGAGGCATTGAGCGCGCTGGGACTGGCCTATCTGTGGTGGACACATGGCTATTCGGACATGTTCTTCAGTGCAGCGCTGGTCTTTAGCTACCTGCTGTTGATTATGGTCATCGACCTCAAATATCGCCTCATCCCCAACCGACTGACCTATCCCGGCATTGTGCTGCTGGTGACGCTCCACCTGGCGACCGGGTCAGAAACAACCCTGCACTATTTCGTCGGCGGCGGCATGGCGTTCGCCATCTTCTTCCTGACCGCCTGGATCAGTCCGGGAAACCTGGGCGGCGGCGACGTCAAGCTGGCGACACTCATCGGCCTGGCCTATGGTTTCCCCAATATGCTGTTGGTGTTCCTGGTGGGCACGCTGGCGGGCGGGGTCGCGGTGGTGTATCTGCTGATCGCCCAGAAACGCACGCTATCCAGCAGTATGCCGTATGCGCCATTTTTGTGTCTGGGGGCGCTGGTGGGCTTTTTGTTCAATCCGTTTTTCCTGTTCGGTTAAAGGAGAACCCTGGTGCTCGATGAACCCGTTCTGACAGAGCAGAAATCGACGTCGAACAACAGCCGTCTGGTCCTGTGGCTGCTGGTGTTGAGCCTCAGCGGGTTCTTCGTGCCGCTCTACCTGATCTCCGTCACAATCGAGGAGCGTACACTGGCGATGGCGACCGAAGAGGCCGATTTACAGGCGACGCTCATCGCTACTCCCGCCCCGGACCCACTGGAAGAGACGCTGCGCAGCGAGTTTATCGACCTGCAAAATCTGATTAATACGCTGGCAAGCCTGAACCAGACGCTCGACACCGCGCATATCAACTGGCCGTATGTCATGTCCGCTGTTGGCAGATACAACCCGGCCCAGCTTAACATCAACAGTCTGTCACAGACTGAGAGAGTCATCACACTGACCGGTCAGGCCACCCTGGAGTCGATCGTGCTGGCCTATGTCGAAACGCTCAAGGAAACCGGCCCCTTCGAGACGGTCCTGATTGAGTCGATTCACTTAGCATCGCCTGCCGCTGATCAGGAAGATGCGGACGAAGTTCAGGCGCAGCAGCCGGTCGGATTTACGCTGGTTATCGAGTTGAAGGCTTCGACAGATGTTCGATGAAAATATCATCATAGAAGAACCGAAACGGTCGTCAAACCTGGCTCCCATTCTGGCCCTGGTGCTGTTGCTGTGTGGACACGCGGCCTTCTTTGTGATGTTCATCCTGCCTAACTGGCAGACGTACAGCGAATCGCTGGCGCGAACCAACGCCCTGCAGGATGATATCGATAATCAGGTCCAGCCCGAAAGCGACGTTGACCTGTTGGAGATACAGATCACATCCTCGCAGCAGAATCTGGACGGCACGGCGCAGTTTCTGGTCACAGAGCAACAGGCCGAGGAAATGCTGGTCAAGATCTATCGTCATGCTGCCTACACCGGAGTCACCGTAACCAGCCTACAGGCGCAGCCTCTGGCACACGAGTCTGTCAGCATCTATGATACGCTCAACTATCGAATCAGCATCGATGGCCTCGTACCTAACCTGATCCGCTTTATGGTGCGCATCCGCGAACTATCCATCGTTAGCGTGCTGTTCTCTGATGTCAGCATTCAACCGTCAGACGGAAGCTACACCCTGACCGCCAATCTGACGGTTTACCATTCGTCATATGCTGATGGTGGCGTGATGGACGAGCTGCCCGCCCTCGAGCTACCTGCCTATGTACCCACGCCCCGCCCCGCGCAAACTGAACCCAACATCGAACCGGAAACTGACGAGAGTCAGAGCACGATCTTTGATGAGCCAGCACAACCAACACTCACACCTGTGCCCCAGTGCGAGGGCGCACCGTCCACGCTTTTCAAGGCTGGCGATATGGCTGTGGTCGATTTTCGCACTGATACCACGCTTAACATTCTGACCAGTCCGCGTATGCCGGAAAGCGAGGTGCAGATCATCACCCGCGTACGGGACGGCGCACAACTGCGCATCATTGACGGGCCGGTGTGCGGTCTGTGGAACAATGCGCCCTTGTGGTATTGGGAAGTTGAGTACGGCGGTATCACCGGCTGGGCCGGCGAAGCCATCGCCAGTAATCGCTGGCTATGCCCGGAGACATACCCCAACTGCTCTCAGTGAGCGGATGGACAAACCACGTAAAAGTCGCCCAAACCAAAAGACGTATAAGCATCGGTTAGGAACACGGTCTGGTTCAGATAGGTCTCAAAGTCCCCGGCCAGCGGTTGAAACTGAACCGTATCCATGACCAGGGCCGGCATCCTGGTAATGCACAGCCTGACGACAGCGGCTGGATTCTTATGGACCGACTCGTATTGAAGGCGGGCTATAATTGGCCCGCCTCTTTTAATGTCTGGTGTCAATCATGTTTGCCCGCATTGTTAGAAAAACAACAGACAATAATGTGATTACGACCAATACTGTGGAAAGACTTTGATATGTCTGCCCAGCAAACGTGAAGCGTCGATAACCCCGATACCCTGGGCCTACAACCATTCTGAACCCCTGATAGGCCACAGCTTGCGCCTATGATGGTCGCTGCTTTATGCGTTGGATTTCACCGGAGGTGTATAACGGGCGCGCCGGACTGATGATCTGCTGTCCGATTACGAATCGGCGGAAAGGCTATCCTTTCGAGGTTGACCTGCCGGATGGTGTCACAGAATCTGGTCGCCGTACTTCGCGTGGAGAACTGCATTCTTTCGTTGTCTAAATCTCCAGGCGACCTCACACCCCGCTGAATGCGCTGAAGCCGCCATCGACTGGTACGACGATGCCGGTCACGAAGAGACTCGCGTCGCTGGCAAGCCACAGCAGCGCACCACTCAGGTCGTCCGGCTTGCCGAAGCGGCGCATCGGCGTGTGGTCGATGATCTGCTGGCCGCGTGGAGTCAGGCTTTTGTCTTCGTTGAGCAGCAGAAAGCGATTCTGCTCGCCCAGGAAAAAGCCGGGCGCGATGGCGTTGACGCGAATGTGAGGATTGTGCTCGGTCGCCATGTAGACGGACAGCCACTGCGTGAAGTTGTTGACAGCAGCTTTGGCCGCGCCATAGGCGACGACGCGCGTCAGCGGCTGCATGGACGCCATCGAGCTGATATTGATGATGGCGCCACTGCCCTGCTGTGCCATCTGTGCGCCAAACACCTGCGACGGTAGTACGGTCCCCATCAGATTAAGGTCGAACACCCAGCGCAGCGCATCCTGAGGCAGATCAAAGAAGGTGCGCTGGCCGGGCATGGCCGTCGCTTCCGGGCGATTGCCACCCGCGCCGTTGACCAGTACATCCACCCGCCCGAAGCACGCCTGCACTTCCTCGGCGGCGGCTTGCAGTCCGTCATAGTCGAGTACGTCGCAGGCCAGCCCCAGCGCGGAGCCGCCCGCTTCGGTGATCGTCTGCGCCAGTTCGACGGCATTACTCTCTGTGCGGGCCAGGATGACGACGTGTGCGCCGGCATCGGCCAGCGCCCGGCACAGCGTCGCGCCCAGTGCGCCCGTTCCGCCAGTGACGACGGCTACTCGATCATCAAGCCGGAACACGTCAGACATGGTTCACCTCACTGAACGCCTGCAGATGCCGGTCGAAGTGTCGCTTCAGCCCCACATGATAATCTGCCTCATGACGTTTGAGCAAATCGGCAAGCCCAGCGCCAAAGTGGTCCAGTACCGAGCTGTCGAGGGTCTGCCAGTCCAGCGCCGCGACCTTGCGGCGCAGCGTAGCCAGGTCATCGGCTGCCGCGTCATCATCGACGTGATCGCCGGGGTTCAATCGTGTAGAAAGAAGGGTACGGTAATCTGATGACGTCGTCACTGACAAGACAAACGGGAACTCATTCCACGTTTCACGCAGCGAAAACACAGCGACTGTTAACAGTCCAGGAGCCAACACTGGAATGACGACATGACGCAATCGCTGCAACAAATTGGCTCCGTCGGTCGCCGCCGCCTCCAGTATAAAGGAACAATCAGACTGGCACGCGGCAGATCGGCCCTTTGAGCGAAGCCGAAAACGACCAGATGAGTGGTAGAATCGTCCATATCGTTATAGGATTAGCGACAGGCCAGTGAAGATTCTCCAGAACAGGACAATCCATAACATACTCTGAGCAATTCTTGTGCGCCAAGCGGACGACGGGGTTCGGGCGCTGCTGCATATACTGTTTACCTTATCCCACCGCTCAGGACGTGGTGGAGGCGCGACTTTCCGCTGGAGTAACCACTGATTTGTCGCAATAGTGGGGCGAGTGAAGTTTCGCCAAGATCACTTCCTCGATCCGACCATTTTCATGGCAGAGACCAGGTCGTCAGCGCGATAGTGCATCCAGTTCGAGAATGCTTACTTCTGGCACGATTGCATCGGCCTGAACGACAGCATCAAGTCGTATTCCCTGTGCCAGGATGGGTTCGGAGAGCGCAATATCCATCAACTGATAAGGCACTGTCGGATCTGGCAGTTGAGAGAAAACTGTTGCCTCGGGGACGGGTTGCCAATTTCCATCTATCAACAGATACACTTCAATCGCTGAAAAGGCGTTGTTACCTCCCTCAATAAGGCGGATCACATCAACCTCAACAACCCGATCATATGTGACCCCCACCGATACTCCTTCGAGAGGATCCGTAATCAGTCGCTGGTACGCTCGCGGCAAACGACGCGGTTCCGAACCGGAGTAATCATGCTCGACGCCATCCACGATCACCCGCATCTGCGACTGGGCTACATCTCCGGTGACAAACACTTCAACTGCGCCGCCTTCAGCCGCTACACGGTGATTGGCACTGCGCTGCATCAGTTGTACCAGCGGATTGAGCGCCAGAGGATCTGTAAGCGGTAATGATGGCAGCGTCCACACATCGCCGTCAACAGCGCCGCCAGCATCGACCAGCACTTGCTCCACAATTGGCAGCATGCGCTCTGCCATCTGATAGAACGTATCCTCCGCACGACGATCATCTGACAGATAATCCGGCATGGTGGGGCGAGTCCGATGGATACGGTAACGATCGGAAATACGTACATCAGGGAACTGAGCGACAAGTTGATCGTATCCCTTAATCAGCCCCAGAAGGCCGCCAACTGTTGCCGTACCGTTATCGGAATCCCAGCCAGAGAGTGTGCCGATCTGTACGGTGCGGCGGAAATCCCCCTCTCCGTACAGCAAGGCGAGCACACCCGTCGCCAGATTCACCGATGATTCCGTCCAGTCACGGTAAACGAAGCCATAATCGGCGGCGTTATCATGATAGCGCTCATAGATGCGGTCGCGGGTGAATTCCCAGTTGTCCTTATCCGGATTGTCGAGATAATCAGACAGCACAAAATCAATCACGTCAGTTGTCTTGGATGTATCGGGGATATAGCGGAGAGCTTCTTCGATGAGCCAGATATTCTGCTCCGCCGGGCTGAGCGTTTGATCCACCTGAAGAGCAAGCGCATAGAGAAGCACATAGAACTGCGCCGCATGGGCCGCATAACCACCGGCTGTCGTCCGGATAGGCAAGTCAGCCATCCGCAGAGCCTGTTCCGGTATACCGGGTGCCAGCGCCCCAAAGATTTCTGTGGTGAGTTGGGCGTCGATCTGCAGGAAGTGCTCGTTGACGGCACCCATACTGGTCGTCGGGGGCAGCACCCCCCGCTCCATAAGGCTGCGCGCTTCAGCGTTGGAGAACCAGATGTAGTCGTTGATATGCTGAATCCAGCCGGCAGCGATCTGTTCGGCGGTGAGTAAATGCGTCTCGTGCTCAGTAAGCAGGTGCAGATAGACATATTCTATGTCGGTGTCATCGTCGGACAGCCACGGATCCTGAAAAACAAAATCAATCGTATCATTCATCTTCCAGGAAAGTTGCTGATCTTTGCCCCAGTCTTCATCAGTATAAAACGGGGCATCTATACGCACGGCCTCTGTAGTAAGGCCTGTCCAGTTAGCGATCGTCTGCCCCAGCCACATGGCGCGCAGCCGATCATGGTAGGCACAGCGACTGAGCTGGCCATCCGACAGGTTTTCCGATGGCACACAAGCAACCGGAGGCGGTGGTGTTGGCGACACATATCGGCAGCCGGCAAGCAGCAGGACAACTAAAAGAGTGAACACGCTCATTCTGCTGGAAACACGAACAGTGCTGCTGTCCATCTGGAGCCTCCTTCATCAATTTCTTGACAGGAAAGAGATTGATGATTTATACTTATTCGTATAAGTTATTCGTATTTTAGCGTAAAATCGCTTTGAACACCAGAATCCAAGTTATATGATTATGAACCACTATCAGGACCACCAAAACGAAGTCGATCCTGAGCATGAAGCCCCCATGAGGGCGTTATTGCGACTTTTCATCCCATTAGTTCACATTGATGATTTCAGCGACTTCGGGGGTACGGGTATATGAGGCGCCCTCGGAACAAACGCGTAACCCAGGCCGATGTCGCGCGCCATGCCAATGTCTCTCAGGCTATGGTGTCCTATGTGGTGAATAACAACACATCCATCTCAGTTCCTGAAGAGACTCAACAACGCATCCTACGGGCAATGGCCGAGTTGGGGTATGTACCCAATATCACCGCGCAGAGACTGCGCAGCAGCAAAACACTGACAATCGCTGCGATTATCCCCGACATCACCAATCCGTTTTATCCGGCTTTCGAGCGCGGTATTCAGGATGTCGTCGATCAGAACGGCTACGATCTGATCACATACAATACCGATGGCTCCAGCGAAAAAGAGCACAAATATGTGCAGTCCGTCATGCAGGGTCGAGTTGACGGGCTAGTAGGAACCTTTTTTCATCTTTCCGCTAAGGACTTATTTCCACTTATCAGACTGGGGCTGTATGTCGTTCGCCTTGAAGCCACCGTGAAACAGGCAGGACGTTATCCTATCGACAATATCTTTGTGGACAACCTGGCTGCAGCAACCAGCGCCGTTAACCACCTGATCGAAAAAGGACATACAAAGATCGGTCTGTTGACCAGCGCTGAAGGCCCGGTAGAGCATCGAAACCGAGGTTTTCAGGTTGCACTTGAACAGGCCGGTATACCCCTCAACAGCAATTGGATTCTGGAGGGGGCATTCAATGAGGTGGGGGGATATGAAGCAATGAGCAGATTGCTCAAACAACCAGATTTCCCATCCGCAGTTTTTGCAGCGAATGACCTGATGGCCATGGGGGCCATGATGGCAATCCGAGAGGCGGGACTGTCGATACCCCATGATGTCGCCATGATTGGATTTGACGATATCGTCAGCGCCAAGCTGGTATATCCAGGGCTGACAACCATCGCACAGCCTCAACGCTATATGGGACGGCGCGCGGCAGAAATGCTCTTCGAGCGCCTGATCGGGGATGTTCCCGAGACCGGACGCAACGAACAAGTCCCATATGAACTTGTTGTACGTGGGTCAACCTGACCGCTTGCCAAGACCAAGGAGACTGCTTATTGATAACAAGCGCGGATCCACACTCAAAATGTCAAACATTTAGTTAGCAGGAGAATAATGATGCGCATCCAACGTTTTACACTGATTTTCTTCACGCTTTGTTTGCTCGTACTGGTATCACCCGCCATGGCACAGGATGAAGTTATCACTGTAACCTGGTGGACAGAAGACTACGTCGATGTGGATGAGGTCAATGAAGTCCTGGTTGAGCCGTTCAATGCGGATCACCCCAACATCCGACTGGTCATCACACCCCAGCCAGAGATTAACGCCACCCTCAGGACGGCACTTGCAGCAGGTGAAGCGCCCGACATTCTACAGACACCGGGCGCATCCTTCATCGCAGAGTTCCTGAGATCGGGCCTGATCTACGATCTGAGCGATGCCGCCGAGACGTTGGGCTGGCAGGAGGATCTGCTGCCCTGGGCCTACGAATCCGGTGTTATTGAAGATGGTCTGTACAGCATCCCGCTGACTTATGAGAGTATGCTGTTGCTGTACAATCGCACCCTCTTTGAAGAGTATGGCTGGGAAACCCCAACCACACTCGAAGAATTTGAAACTCTTGCCAGGGAAATTGAGGAAGAGGGCATCAATCCTTTGGCCTACGGCAATGTTGGCTGGCAGCCGACTAACGAACACCTGGTAGGTAACTATCTCAACAACTATGCCGGACCGGAGAACGTTTACCTGGCACTGATCGGTGAGAAGCCGTGGACTGATCCAGAGTTTGTGGAGTCGATTGAACTGCTCAAGACTCACATTGCTGACTACGGTTGGTTCTCCGGCAGCCTGGAGACCTACTTCGCGTATGGCTGGGACGATCAATTCACTGAACTGTCCACTGGTGATGCGGCGATGATGATGATCGGTTCCTGGGGCTTCCGTGGCGCTGATGACTTCTTTGCCGATACCGAGCATGAATGGGACTGGGTGCCGCTGCCGGTGTTCTCAGAAATGGCTGGTGAGTATAACTACCAACTGGCGACAGGCAGCACCCTGTCTGTGAACGCCGAGTCCCAGAACCCGGAAGCAGTACTCACGGTGATTGACTGGCTGCTTAGTCATCCCGATGAGGTACTGGATCTCGCCTCTCGCTACAGTTTTGGGGAGTTCATGATCCCGTTGTACTACACTGCGGAAGATTTCCCGGAAGACACTGACCCGCGCATTGTACGGTTCTTCAGTGACTTTGCTGAGGTTACGGGAGAGGGTCGCGTGGGCTATACGACCTGGACCTTCTGGCCTGCGGACGCGAATGTTCATCTGTGGAGAGCCATCGAAGATGTGTGGTTTGACGAGCTGAGCGTTGAAGACTACCTGGCCGAACATCAGGCACTTTGGGAGCAGGCACGCGCAGAAGGCCTCACGCTGCCCATTCCTGAACGCTAGGCGCGAAATCCTATAGCCTGCCGGGTGGAAGCGAAAGAACGTGCTTCCACCTGGTCTAACAAAGTCACATGTGTTGGCGATATGTTAATCGGTTATGTCTATCACCGGATTCGTGGAGCAAATCGGCGCTGGTGCTGAGTCTGAATTAAACGAATTGCTTTATGCGGCATAGCCCTGAACGGTTTGATTTTTGGAGCATTCCTGATGACTGAATCCTCACAGGCCATAGCAAGCACGTCATCAACGCCTTTGAGACCATCCCACCGTCCAAAGATGGAGGCATTAGGACGATGGGCATTTCTGATGCCGATTGCTATTATTAATCTGGTTGTGATTGTTATCCCTTCGATCATCGGCCTGGGCGCAGCTTTCACTGATTGGACAGGATACAACACGCCAAGTTTCATTGGACTAAACAATTTTGAAACTCTTTTCCAGGACCCCGTTTTCTTCATCGCTCTCAAGAATAATCTGATCTGGACCGCCTTATTCCTGACCGCACCAATCGCCGTTGGTCTGTTAGGAGCATACACGCTTTCGACGATCAAACGAGGCCAGATGTTCTTTCGTGTGGCCTTTTTCATTCCCTACGTGATTGCCAGCGTCGTGAACACTCAACTCTGGCGGCAGCTGCTGCACCCTCGTGTAGGAATCGGCGCATGGCTGGGGGAGCATGGCATTGATATTCTGGATTTTCCAGTCTTCGGCACTCGAAGTACAGCTCTGTATGGTGTCGCATTTGTAGACGCCTGGCATTTCTGGGGCTTCTTAGTAGTCATCTATCTGGCGGCGATGTCGGCGGTCGATACCGAGTTGTATGAGGTCGCAAGACTGGATGGAGCCACACGTTTTCAGCAGTTCTGGCATGTGACCTTGCCAAGCATACGCCCCACCCTTGTTTTCACCATACTGATGATCATCATCTGGTCCTCAACGACCTTTGATTACGTCTATATGCTGACCAACGGTGGTCCAGCTAACTCATCACAGGTGATGTCCACTTATCTCTATGACCATGCTTTTCGTCGCTTTAACGCCAGTTACGCCGCTGGAATCGGAATGATGATGAGCTTGTGGGTTGCCCTCGCGGTGGCCGGCTTTGTCTACCTGAGACGACGCGGATGGGAGATATAGATCATGAATTTACGAAGCCGCACGCCCTCAGCGATACCCAGCTACACAATTCTGATTATCCTGGTGATATTTGCACTTGGCCCAATTCTCGTGCTGCTGATGAATTCAGTGAAATCAACGCCCGAAATTGGAAGGAACCCAATCGGTTTTCCAGAGATATTCGTCTGGGAAAACTATACTGAGGCATGGGAACAGGGCGACTATGCCACCACCATGCGCAACAGCATTATACTCACCGGCGGCGCGATTGTTGGTACCCTGACGCTCGCTGGCCTGGCAGCCTATGCGCTGGCTCGACTAAAGCTTAAAGGTGCGAGCATCATCGCTTTCTATTTCCTGGTGGGAACAAGTGTACCGGCCCAGTTGTTCATTATCCCGCTCTTCTTTATATGGAGAGAGCTTGGCCTGGTCAACAGCCAGATTGGATTGATTATCATATACTGTGGACTGTTCTCGCCATTCGCCACATATCTGCTGCGATCGTACATGGTTGCCCTGCCAGAGGAATTTATCGAAGCCGCGAAAATCGACGGTGCATCACCGTGGCACGTTTTTTTCCACATCATCGTCCCACTGTCGTGGCCGGGATTTCTAACTGCCGGTCTTGTGGTGGGTTTGGGAGTGTGGAACGAATTCCTGTTCGCTATCACTTTCTTGCCGGACCCGGAATACAAGCCGATCGCAACCAGTCTTTTTGCGTTCCAGGCACGGTTTGGGCGTGACTGGGGTCTAACCAGCGCTGGCTCGGTCATTATGATGCTGCCAGTGATTGTACTGTTCCTGCTCTTACAGCGTCGCTTTATCGAAGGGCTGACGCAGGGCGGTCTCAAAGCATAACTACGTACTCCAGAGAGGTAAAACATGTCACTACCAACCGACTATACTGAGCGAGTCTACGCTGGTGTTCTGGGCAAGATCATCGGAGTTTATCTCGGTCGTCCCTTTGAGATGTGGGACTACGAACAAATCATGGAGCAGCTTGGTGACATTAACTATTATGTCCACGATAAGCTGGGTGTCCCGCTGATTGTCACCGATGACGATATTTCCGGCACTTTCACGTTTCTGCGGGCGCTGCCAGACTACGGCAACAACGTCAAAACGCTGACACCTGCCCAGATCGGTCACACTTGGCTGAATTATCTGATTGAGCAAACGACGATCCTGTGGTGGGGCGGCATGGGCAACTCCACCGAACACACCGCTTACCTGCGCCTGAAGTCTGGCATCGAAGCGCCGCAAAGCGGTTCGATGGCGCTGAATGGGAAAGTGGTTTCAGAGCAGATTGGTGCGCAGATATTCATCGATGGCTGGGCAATGATCGCACCTGGCGATCCTGAGCTGGCCGTTGATCTGGCCCGGCGAGCGGCCAGTGTCAGCCACGATGGCGAAGCAATCTATGGGGCGCAGGTTCTCGCCGCCATGGAAGCACAGGCATTCGTCGAGTCGGACATCAACAAGCTGATTGATACTGCTGTTTCGTTTATCCCGAAGAACTCCGTCATTTATCATATGATCAATGACATCCGAGAGTGGCACGCTAAAGAACCCGATTGGCGCAAAGCCAGAGAACAACTTGACGCACAATACGGCAACGCGAAGTATGGCGGTAACTGCCATATGGTGCCCAATCACGGTCTGATCGTCTTTTCGCTGTTGTACGGTGAGGATGACTTTCAGAAGTCGCTCATGGTCGTCAATACTTCCGGTTGGGACACTGACTGCAACTCTGGCAATCTGGGTTGTCTACTCGGCATCAAAAATGGTCTTGCCGGGATCAACCATGGCCCGGACTGGCGCGGGCCGGTTGCCGACCGACTTTACCTGCCCACAGCGGATGGAGGACGTGCGATCACCGACGCTGTAACCGAGACATATCACGTTGTCAATATTGCCCGATCGCTGCAGGGCGAAGCGCCTGTAGCTCCCAAGAACGGCGCTCGTTTCCACTTTGAACTGCCCGGTTCAGTCCAGGGCTTCCAGGTCGAAGATACGATTGAGTCGCGTGGTAGCGCCACATTGGAGAATGTGCCCGGACACAGCGAAACAGGATCGCGCAGCCTGGCAGTACATTATCATCAACTGGCAGATGGTCGGACAACGCGGGTCAGCACGGTGACGTTTGTCCCCTCAAAAGAGGTCGCTACGTATTTTGTACGGCGCGGTTATCCGCTGCTTGCCTCGCCCACAATCTACCCAGGACAGACCCTCAAAGCACGCATGCTCGCAGATAGAGGTAACTCACAACCGATCAACGTACGACTCTACTGCCGCTACTACAATGAGACCGACGACCTCTCGATTCTGTCCGGGGATCCGGTCACCCTGAGTAGCGGAGAAGTGTTTGAGACTACATGGATCGTACCAGACACGGGTGGCTACCCGATCGCCTTTGTCGGCATCGAGATAAGTGGGCAGGGTGGAATCAGTGGCACACTGTACCTCGATTATCTCACCTGGGACGGCGCACCCAATATGGCGCTGAATCGTCCCTATGAACGAGATTTGTCTCGCATTAGCCGTGGCCTGGGCCCGATCATGTGGAAAAAAGCCTGGGTTGATGGCCTGGATAGTCGTGAACGACTAACCGAGATGGACTTCTACCCCGAACCCTATCGGCTGATACAGAATGAGGGGCGTGGCCTGCTCATACAAGGCACACGCGAGTGGCAGGATTACCAGTTCACGGCACAGCTCACACCCCACATGTGCAAGGCAGGTGGCATCGCTGTGCGTGTACAGGGCATGCGTCGCTATTATGCGCTGCTTTGTGATACGGAAAGAATCCGTCTGGTACGGGCTTTTGAGGGCGAGGATCATGTACTCGCAGAAACGGACAAAGGCTGGAAGTTCGGCGTCCCCTACGAACTCTCCCTGAAAGTAAAGGGCAACAGCCTGATTGGCCTCATCAACGGCGAGGTCGTGCTGGAAGGCGAAGACCCTGAACATCGCTATACCGGCGGTGGCATCGCCCTGGTCGCCGAAGTTGGCCGCATTGGTTGCGATCAGGTTTTCGTAAAACCAGTGTAATTGCTACCTTGCGCCTGGCTGTCCGTCTGTAACTGGAATCTGTGGACAGCCAGGTGTTTCTAATTCATGGATATGTCGTCGATGGACTGCCCGATCCTGTGTTATGGCGAAATCGATCTCGATTGGTATCTTGCAGTGGACGCCTTGCCCGGCGCTGATCGTGACGCGCATGTGCGGCAGGAGATTCATAACGTCGGCGGCGCCGCCGCCAATGCGGCGGTATGGTTGGCACACTGGGGGATTCCGGTGCGACTGGCGGGTCTTGATCTGGGTGACGATGCCGATGGAGCCTTCATCCGCCAGCAATTAGCGTGCTATCCACTGCTGGACAGCCACTATATCTGCTATCGGAGCGATCAGCCTACCCCGCGCTGCCAGTGCCTGGTCACACCAGACGGCGAACGGTCGTTCATCGTCCATTGGCCCGACGATATTACAATGACTCCCTTAAGCTCAGCCATGTTACAGGGTGTAAGATGGCTCAACCTGGACATGTCTGGCGCGCTGTCACCTCGCCTGGAAGCTGCCCAACTCGCACGCGCTCATGGAGCATCGGTGCTGGTCAATGATATATATTCCGCCGACCATCCCCTGCTTGCCTATACTGATATTGTGGTCCTGTCAGCCGCCCTGTTCGACAGGCAATATAGTGGCGCCTCGCTGCGAGAGGTCCTCACATCAATGAGGCAGGCCAGCAATTGTGATGTGATTGTCACCAATGGTAGCCAACCCGTGTGGACGATGCTGAAAGACGGAAGTGAAATCACCGTATGGCCACCCTCGATTCAGGTAGTCGATACAACCGGCGCGGGTGACGTATTCAAAGCAGGACTGCTCTACGGTCTCCTACAGGAAAACACGGTCCGCCAATCGCTTATCTGGGCAGTTGCGGCGGCAACAGCTAAAGCAGGTCGGGCTGGCACCACCACAGCACCGGCTGATTTGTCCACAGTGCAGCAACTCGCGATGATGATCTGTGCGCAGGTACATAAATGAGCATACCACGTCACCAGCTACGACGCTCTCGTTACGGAGACGTGCTCAGTATCTTCATCCTGATTATGAGCGCCGCCATCGGTGCTCAGGCCTACACCGATATCAATCGCTATGCTCCTCTCCGAGCCGATGGTGTCGTCATCCAGGGATCGTGGGTAGGCCAGTTTATTAACCCTGCGGATGGTGAGACGTATGGCATATATCATTTTATCGTGGACAACAAAGCATACAGTGGCCAGCAGTTACTGAGTGACATTGAATATAACGGCAGTGGTGGTAATGCCGTTTCGATCGTATATTTACCCGACGACCCGGCCCTGTCACGCATCTCCGGAACCGAGAGCTACGGTGTGACCTCGTTGCTGTTGCTGATATTTTGCATATCTGTAGCTGTCCTCTCTCTACAGTACTTCATTGCTTATTACACCGCAC
>CAZXCK010000024.1:0-37134 GCA_964639225.1 uncultured Anaerolineaceae bacterium
GGTGCGCGAGGGCAGCGCCCTCGCAACAAGATATTCTGACTTTGCAAAAGCCCTGGGTATAGTTGAGACCCTGACCGCTGAAAATGCGTAATGGGATATGATGAGACCTGCGTGGTTGCATGTTGCGCCCTGCATTGTGCCAACTTCAGCAACACATCCAACCCGCTGACTGGCATCCAAACACGACAAAGCAAGCAGACAGTCCAGGGTAAACCCGGATGTAGAAAGGCCAGGTATGGTTCAAAGTATCGCCAGCCATATTCAGGAAACGTGGCAAGAAATCACCCGTCCGGTTTTTCTGCGGCGGATTATATGGGTGGCGGTGTTCTGGGTTTTTGTATCGGCGGTGATTCTGCTGAACATCGCCTTTTTGCAGACACGCTATCCCGACCCACCCCGGCCCCCTGATCTGGTATTGGACATTCTGCCGGAGATGCGGGCCTTTATCATCGTGGGCGAGGTGTTCGGCCTGGGGCAGTTCTTCCTGGTGCTGGCGCTGTTCAGTGCGCGCCACTTTAAGGGAGTGCCCTATCTGCTGTTTGTGCTGGGTGTGATGTACACCATCCGCGCCTTCACGATCGTGCTGACGCCGCTGGCACAGATTCAGCCGCCATCGGTCAACTACGACGAGAGCCACATCATCGCCCAATCGTTTTATCATGGCATGTTCTTCAGCGGGCACACGGCCAGCGCCTTTATCCAGGCCTTCTATATGAAGGGCCACCGGCTGCGCCCGCTGCTGTTCGTCAGCGCGTCGATCCAGGCATTCGCGCTGCTGGCCAGCCACTCGCATTACACCATCGACGTGGTGGGCGCGGTGTTTGTGGCTTACACGGTGACTCACTTCGACTTTATGCGGCTGGTTCCCCGGCGGCTGCGCGAGGTGCGCTGGCTGCCCTGGTATGATGAGCAGGCCGCTGACAGCCCGTTCGACGAGCAGCAGGCGGACCCTACGTTCGGCGGTAACGGGCACGGCACGCCCAACGGTCGGGAACGCCAGACGACGCTAGGCAAACAGCCATCCCGCACCCAGGCGGGTTAGTGATAATCAATCCTCACAGGGCGCGCGTGTGCGCCCTGTTTGTTTTCCCCGGTAAGATCGCCAGACTGTACGCCGTCTAGGGATATGAGTAGATAGAAACCTTAGGGAGCGCAGACGATGTCGCAGTTTGACGAAGACGATCTCAAGCACATGTTAGAGTTTCTGCGCGCGCCGGAAGAGGACGAGCGGATCATCGCCATGGATTGCAGCGACTGTGACCGGCTGGCGGCCCTGGCCGAACAGGTCGCCGGGGGCGAGCCAGTGGAGAACGTTCTGCCGGAGCTGGCGGAGCATCTGCATTACTGGCGCGACTGCCGCGAAGAATTTGAGGCGCTGGTCGCGGTTCTGAAGGCCGAAAGCTCTGGCGATGTCAGCCAGGCGCTGGACCAGATCGCCCACGCTGTACAGGACGACGACTCCGCCGCTGGTAAGTGAAGTGGCGGCGCTGTAACCACTGTTTAACCATTGAGTAACCATCATCTGAGGGACAACCATGCAAAAAAGACGTGTCGTTATCATCGGTTCGGGTCCGGCTGGCTTTACAGCGGCGCTGTATACGGCGCGGGCGCAGCTTAAGCCGGTGCTGATCGCCGGGACCACGCTGGGCGGCCAGGTGAGCCTGACCCATGAGATCGAGAATTATCCCGGCTTCCCGGAAGGTCTGAGCGGGGCTGAACTGGTGGAGCACTTCCGCGCCCAGGTGGAGCGCTTCGGCACGGAGATCGTCTACGACTCCGTGATGGAAGTGGATTTCACCAACGGCTCGCCGTTTACGGTCAAGACCGGCAGCGAGACCTACCTGGCCGACACGGTGATCGTCACCATCGGCGCGGACCCGCGCAAGCTCAAAGTGCCGGGTGAAGCCGAATACACCGGGCGCGGTGTGAGCTACTGCGGCACCTGCGACGGATTCTTCTTCCGGGGCAAGGATGTGGTGGTTGTGGGCGGCGGCGACAGCGCCCTTGAGGAAAGCCTGTTCCTGACACGCTTCGCCAACTCGGTGAACATCATCCACCGCCGCGATGAACTGCGCGCCGGTGTCGCCCTGCAGACGCGCGCCTTCAACAACCCCAAGATCAGCTTCACCTGGAACACAGTCATCGAGGAAATTCTGGGCGGGGAGAACAGCGCGGTCAGCGCGGTGCGCCTGCGCAACGTCGAGACGGGCGAGGTCTACGAGAAGCCGACCGACGGCGTGTTCATCTTCGTGGGGCACATCCCCAACAGCCAGCTTTTCGGCGACCAACTGGCGGTCAACGAAAACGGCTATGTCATCACCGACCAGCGTTACCGCACCAGCGTTGACGGTGTTTTCGCCGCTGGCGAGATTCAGGACGAAATCTGGCGGCAGGTGGCGACATCGGTGGGCCAGGGCACTTCCGCCGGTATGAGCGCCATTCACTGGCTGGAAGAGCATGAGGAAGAGCTTCAGCCGCTGGACGAAGAGCCAGCGCCGACAACGTAGTGACAGAGTCCTGGCCTACTCTGTGTGCATCCTGGCCAATCAGGCAGCCCTCAAAGCGAATTTGAGGGCTGTTTTTGTTTGCCGGGCCGCGTCGTTGTAATGGTGTGGACAGGACGTGCATGCGCCCGAAAATCCTGTGTTATAATTCTTAATGGGTTGTGTGCCGATTGACGTCCTCAGCAGGAGATACCCAGCATGTTCGCAGAATTTCGCAAGTTCATCACACGCGGCAATGTTATGGACCTGGCGGTTGGTATTATCATCGGGGCGGCCTTCACCAGCATCGTCAACTCGCTGGTCAAAGACATCATCATGCCACCTATTGGTTATATCACCGGCGGTGTGGACTTCACCGATCTGTTTATCACGCTGGACGGCGGCGAATACGCCTCACTGGTCGAAGCACAGGAAGCGGGCGGGGCGACGATCAATTACGGCGTGTTCATCAACCAGGTCATCACGTTTCTGATTGTGGCGCTGGCGGTGTTCTTTATTGTCAGGGCGGTGAACCGTCTCAACGATTCGGTCAAGCGCGCTGAGGAAGAGAAGCCACCGGCTCCCACCGAAAAAGACTGCCCCTACTGCTTCAGCCGGATTTCGATCCAGGCCACGCGCTGCCCGCACTGCACGTCAGAGTTAACCGGTGGCGCTGCCGCCGACTGACCCGCAACACTACAGCCCACGTCGCGGCGTCCCGGAAGCATACCATCCGGGACACCGTCGCTGTTTCACAGGCTCAAAACGCTGGTTATTCTCAACAGAACAGCAAACCCGACAGCAGTACAATAGAAGTGCGTCGGTTGGTTACCGACATGGGTGATTGGTGCGGCTGAAGGGGCTAATCATCGCTTTGAAATAGGTCAAAAGTACCATTTATTCTACGCTCGGTGTGACATTCCTGCCGTTTTCCCGGTATAGCAGATAACAGATGGGATACGCGGCTGTGATGTGTCACAGCGCATTCGTCGGCACGAACCGGGCGTCACTATCGACACTGGGTGGAGGCTCTCGCGGCGTGACCATTTCCCCATCCGAGATGGAACGGCTCATTCGCCAGGCGCAGGAGGGCGATAGCGCGGCTGTCGCGCGCCTGTATGAGCTGCATGCCGACATGATCTACCGCTACGTCGCTTACCGCGTCCCCAATGAAGAAGTTGAAGACCTGACAGCGGATGTCTTTCTGCGGATGGTTGAGGGCCTGCCGGGCTTTCGTATCACCGGCGCGCCGTTCGAAGCGTGGTTGTATCGTATCGCTGCGGCGCGCATCGCCGATCATTACCGGCGGTCGGCGCAGCGCCCGCAGGTCGAGCTGCCTGAAAGCATGACCGACCACGATCCGCTGCCAGAGGAGCAGTTGATGCAGCAGCAGGAACTGGGTCTGCTGCGTGAAGCCCTGCAGCACCTTACCGATGACCAGCAAACCGTGATGATTCTGCGGTTTGTCGAGCGCAAGAGTCACGAGGAAGTGGCACAGATCATGGAGAAATCCACTTCAAACGTTAAAACCATCCAGCATCGCGCGCTGGTGCAGCTCTCTCGTCTGCTGGGCGAGACGAAAAAACCGCGCCATTATCTGCGAGGGCGTCGTGACTCCGAATAGACCGACCGGCCAGAAGCCGGCCAACTCCCAGCCGGACCGCGATCAACTGCTGGCGACAGCCCAGCGGATGGCGAACGCGCCCCGGCCACAGATGCCACCTGACATGGCCGAACGTATCCGGCTGCGTGTGCAGCAGGCTCACGCACAGCAGGTACAGTCAGGCCAGACACCGGAGCGGGCTGGTCCTGGTGGCGCACCCAAACTGATTATGCTGCCGGTGCTGCGCTGGGTGGCGGCGATCGCGCTGCTGGTGCTGGTGGGGATGGCGGCGGTAGTTCCGGCCAGCGCCAACAGCCTGCCTGGCGATCCGCTGTATGCGGTCAAGCAGGGCCTGGAGAAGATCGAGCTGGCGCTGGCGTCTGAAGCGCGGCTGCCGGAAGTGCATCTGCGGCAGGCCAACCGCCGCCTGGACGAAGCCCGCAAACTGATTGAACGGCAGCGCACCGGCGCAGATCTGCAGCAGGCCCTGGGGGATGCGCTTAGCAGTCTTGAACGGGTGCGCGACACGGAAGGGCTGTCTGCGGGCGATGTGCAATCGCTGCGCAGCCAGACGCAGCAGATCGCCAGTGAGATCGGGCAGGTGATGGCAACTGTCGACAATCTGGAAGCGCCACCCGCCCTGCTGGCGCAACTGGATGACATCACTGAGGCCGTGCCGCCGGTTATGGTCGATACGCCAACGGCCACCCATACGGCGACCGCTACGGCGACACTCACGGAGACCCATACGGCGACCCATACGGCGACCGCTACGGCGACCGTCTCGGCCACCCACACGGCGACGCTCACGGCGACCCATACGGCGACACTCACGGCTACGCATACAGAGACGGCTGCGGCGACCGCTACGGCGACCGCTACGGCGACCGCCACGGCGACGCCAGAGACATTTACCGCTTATGTCGTCGCTGAGGGTGTGGCCAACGTGCGCAGCGGTCCGGGGGTCAGCCATCGGGTGATCGCTCAGGTGGCGCGCGGCGCAACTGTGACCGTTATCGATGTGCCCGACGACAGCGACTGGTGGAACGTCCGCCTGGATGACGGTCAAACCGGCTGGGTTTACGCCGAACTGCTGAGCCTGTCGCCGCCCGCGCCGCGACCGGGCCAGCCAGCCGAGCCGGGGCCACCGTCGGAACCGGGGCGGCCAGGGCAGCCGGGCCAGCCATCGCAGCCGGATGACTCGTGTGATCTGCCGGGGGCGGCCTGCGACGCGCCGGGACAGGGAGACAATCCGCCACCGGGCCAGGGTGGCGTGCCACCGGGTCAACTGCGGACACCCGGCCCACCCGAACGTTAAGCACGGTGAATGGACTGTGGGGCGCGGGTGTGGTGGATAATTGCCCGATTGTGGGCGGTATGTTCTCTTGACATCGAGCAGGCCACCGATTAGAATGCACCCCGAGTAAGCGTGCTGCCCCTGCGGCTGTCCAGGTGACAAGTTCATGCTTGAAAGCCGGGTGAGCGCGGTGTTATAATGCACTCCACACGCCGCCGTAGCTCAATGGAAGAGCACAATACTTGTAATATTGCGGTTATGGGTTCGAGTCCCATCGGCGGCTAAGACCGCACCGCGTGTCCTTAACAAGGGTCAGTGTCCCGAGCGGCAAAGGGGGCGGACTGTAAATCCGCTGGCGGAAGCCTTCGTAGGTTCGAGTCCTACCTGGCCCACTTGAGTTGCCTCTGTAGCTCAGGGGTAGAGCGCTTTCTTGGTAAGAAAGAGGTCATGGGTTCAAATCCCATCAGAGGCTCAAAGCGTGCGCCACACCTGATTGTGGCGTATGTTATCTAGAAGAGAGGAAACAGAGATGGCGAAGAAGGGCAACCGGGTTGTCATAAAGCTGCGCAGTACCGAAAGCGGCCACATCTATGTGACATATAAGAATCGCCGCAACGATCCGCAGCGCCTGGAACTCAAAAAATTCGACCCGCTTCTGCGTAAGCATGTGGTGTATCGGGAAACCAAATAGCTGCCGGATGCGGGCTACCGGATAACAGCATTTGGATTTAGGGGTGTAGCTCAATTGGCAGAGTGACGGTCTCCAAAACCGTAGGTTCCAGGTTCGAGTCCTGGCACCCCTGCAAAACCCTTCGAGACACCGTCACCGCGACGGTGTTTCTTATAATAGGACAGGATACCTTAAGCCAGCAAGGAGAACCGGATTATATGCCTGCTGATAAAGCCGTAGAAGAGAAGTCCAGACGGCGGCGCAGACGCCGTGACCCCGAGGTGGAGTCCGACGACGCTGAGATGGCCTATGACGAGGACGGCACCCCGGTTCGGGGTATTTCTGAGCGCAAAGGCCGGGTCACGCCGGGCCGCCGCGCCCATACCGACGACGGCAAGAAGGGCAACATCATCACGCGCTTTGGCCGTGGCATGGTGGAGTACTTCCAGGGTGTGAGCGACGAACTGTCGAAGGTGGTGTGGCCCAGCCGTGAGGACACGATTCGACTGTCGCGCATCGTGCTGCTGGTGACAATCGCCTCGGCGCTGGCGCTGGGCGCCATCAGCTTTCTGTTTACCGAGCTTTTCGTTATCGGCCTGCGTGAAGACCAGCCCATCGTCTTTGTGGTTTTTGGCGCGGTGGTGGCGGTAGGCTACTTCGTGTGGACGCGCCGCATTATGCGAACGTCCGAGTTCTAGCCGAGCAGTACGCCGCTGGTGGCTGTTGGTTAATCGTCTACAAGTGTTAAGGAGGGCCGTGAGATGTCCGATGACATGAACCGCCCGGAAGAAGACTACGATCCCGAACCTGTTTACCTGGACGACGACGACGATCTGGATACGTCGTCGATTCTGGGTGATATCGACGCCAGCGACGACCTCAGTACGCAGAAGCACTGGTACGTTGTCCATTGTTATTCGGGCTACGAATACAAAGTGCGCCATGCCATCGAGCAGCGTATCGAGACGATGGGCATGACGGACAAGATTTTCGATGTCATCGTGCCCACCGAGGAAGAGATCGAGGTTAAGGACGGCAAACGGCGCACCGTCGAGCGGCGTGTTTTCCCCGGTTACATCCTGGTCGAGATGAAGATGGACGAAGACTCGTGGTATGTCGTGCGCAACACGCCCGGCGTCACCGGGTTTGTGGGCATGGGCAACGAGCCGACTCCCCTGCGGGCCGATGAGGTCAAGCAGATTATGGATCGCATGTCCGACGAGTCGCCCAAAGTCAAAGTTACGTTCAAGATCGGCCAGCGGGTGCGCATCGTGGATGGCCCGTTCAACGATTTCATCGGCGAGGTGGCCGACATCGACATGGATAAGTCCAAAGTTCGCGTGATGGTGAACTTCTTCGGGCGAGAGACGCCCGTCGAGCTGGACTTCCTGGAAGTCGAAAAAGCCTGAAATCAGGCTCTGACCGAGTTCAATTGCGAGGGCGCGCCACCGGCTGCGCCCTGATGGCGCGCCGCAGGCGCTCTCACTACCGGCAGCGAACAAGCAGCAAGAGGAATATCAATGGCAAAGAAAGTCAAGGCTATCGTCACCCTGCAAATTCCGGCGGGCAAGGCCAACCCGGCCCCGCCCATTGGCCCGGCGCTGGCGCAGCATGGCATCAACCTGATGGCCTTCTGCAAAGAGTACAACGCCAAGACCAGCAACCGTATGGGCGAGATCGTCCCGGCGGAGATCACCATCTTCCAGGATGGCTCGTTCCGTTTCATCCTGAAAAGCCCGCCCACCTCGTTCCTGATTAAGCGGGCCGCCGGCATCGACCGGGGCGCGTCCAACCCGATCATCGACAAGGCCGGCCAGCTCACCCGCAAGCAGGTGCGCGAGATCGCCGAGCTGAAGTTCAGCGACCTGAACGCGCTCGACATCGAAGGCGCCATGCGCCAGATCGAGGGCACCGCCCGCCAGATGGGCGTTAAGGTCGTCGAAGACTAAACCAGCCCGGCTGGTTAGAGTCGTACACACCCGTTAATGTTCGTGGGAGGGCGGCAGCAGACGCCGTCCATTAGCACCACCAGGAGAAAACACTCATGGCACAAGGTAAACGTTACAGCGAACTGGCGAAGAAATTCGACCGCGCACAGAACTATCCGCTGGCCGAAGCGGTGGCGCTGGTCAAGGATATGGCCACCGCCAAGTTCGACGAAACCATCGAAATGCACTTCAATCTGGGCATCGACCCGCGCCACAGCGACCAGCAGGTGCGCAGCACCGTGATGCTGCCGCACGGTCTGGGTAAGACCGTCACCGTGCTGGTGTTCGCCGAAGGCGAAGAGGGCCGCGCCGCCGAAGCCGCCGGTGCCGACATCGTCGGTGGCGATGAACTGCTCGACCGCATCCAGAAAGAGGGCTTCCTGGATTTCGACGCCGCCCTGGCCACCCCCACCATGATGAAGAAGGTGGGCCGCGTGGCGCGTATTCTTGGCCCGCGCGGTATGATGCCGAATCCGAAAGCCGGTACGGTTGTCCAGCCCGAAGACATGGGCCGGGCCATCGACGAGCTGAAGGCTGGTCGCGTGGAGTTCCGCAACGACAAAACCGGCAATCTGCATGTGCCAGTGGGCAAAGCCAGCTTTGACGCGCAGAATCTGCTGGAGAATGCTCAGGCGCTCATCGGTGCGGTGGAGAGCCAGAAGCCGACCACATCCAAGGGCACCTACATCCGCCGCCTGACGCTGACCTCGACGATGGGGCCGGGCATCCGCGTGGACCCGTCCTCGGCCAGCAGCTAACACGCTTCGCTGCCAATACAACGCCAACGCTCGACCCTGGCCCAATGCCGGGGTCGTTTTTGTTTGTGGGGGGATAATCAGTCGCGGAAGGCGTCGCGGGCGGCCTGGCCCAGGAACGACTGGCGCAGCAGCGTATAATAGCCGAGCGTGACGCCGACCATGATGATTACCAGCACCAGCGCCAGCGCGATACCGGGATCGGTGTCCAGCAGGGCCATCAGCAGCGCCCATGCCAGCCCAACGGCTACTAACTGCATCAGCCAAAGCGCGGCCAGCGACGCCAGCCCGGCCAGCACCGCCAGCGATGCCGAGCGCACCCGCGCCGAGATCGCCAGCCCCAGCGCCGAGAACAGGCGCAGCCGCAGCAGCGGGTCCACGACGAAGAAGCCTAAAGCCAGCAGCAGCAGCGCCAGCTCCAGCAGATGATCCAGCGTGTTAACCGGCAGGTCATCCAGCCAGCGGGCGAAGGCGGTGCGGGGCGGCATACCGGTGGCCAGCGCGCCGAACTGCAACAGAAAGAGCAGGATGGCCGCGACACGCAGGCTGGTCAGCGTGATGGTGAACCACCAGCATCGCATCTGGGCGACGGTGTGCTTGGCGGTGATGATGTCGCGGCGGCCCAGCGGGGTCAGGCGGACCAGGTCCCAGCGGCGGCGGTCGCGGTCGGCGTTGACGCTGCGCACGGCGGCCATCATGGCGATGAAGTCCAGCAGCAGCACGCCCGCCCAGCCGATAAAGCCCAGCCATACGATGAGGTTCTCGCTGGCGCGGCGAGCACCCCAGCCGTAAGTGTAGACATTGGTATTCACGCTCTGGTACTGATGCCAGACGAACAGCGCCCACACAATCACCGCCAGCAGACAGACGAGCATCATCTGGCGCAGACTGTAGGCCACCAGTCCTTCTAAGGAGCGTCCCCGGCGCAGATGACGCATCTCGCTGAGGTACACGGGATGCGCGATCATGCGGCTGGCCTGCGGCACCAGCGCGTCCAGGCTGGACCGTCTGGAACCGGCGGCGGGCGGGTTCACCGGTTGCCGCTTTCGTCTGCTGGCGGCGGGGCTGGGAAACGAGCCGCCAGCGTAGACTCGGCCCATGCGGTGTGCGGCGAGTCCGGGCGCGCCAGCCGCTCGACCAGCGGGCGCGCCGCCGCCAGATCGCCACGCGCCAGCAGAATCTGCGCTTTGTAATACGACGCCTGCGCATGGTCGGGCATCAGGTCAAGGGCGGCGTCCAGTTGGTCCAGGGCGCGGCGATCATCGCCGGTGGTGTACAGCGCCCAGGCCAGCCCGGCCAGCAGATCGGGATCGGCGGGGATGCTGTCGGCGCTCTGGCGCAGATACTCCACATCCACCGCCGGCAGATGATAGCCTTCCTGCGCGTAGAACACGGCCAACCGTTCCTGAAAGCGCGGGTCATCGCCGGAGATCTGGACCGCCATGCGCAGCCAGCGCTGGGCGCGCTCGTAATCGAACAGCAGATGATAGGCGGTGCCCAGTTCGCTGAAATAGGCGGGGTTGTTGGGGTCCAGGCGCACGGCCTGTATAAAGGCGTCGCGGCTGGCCTCGTATTCTCCGGCGGCACGGCGCTGCAGGCCATGCACAAACTGCACCTGGGGCACATCCGCGCCCAGGGCCAGCGCCTGGCGCATCGACTGGCTGCCGTCTTTGGCCTGGCGTTCGCGGGCCAGCGCGACATAGGCCAGCGCCTCAGGATACGGATGGCCGACACGGGCCGCCTGCTGGAAAGCCTGCTCGGCCAGCGACCAGCGTCGCATCTCGGCCAGGGCCAGCCCCACGCGCATACTGATGAGCGGGTCGCCGGGGTCGCTGGCCAGCACGTCGATCAGCGCGGCGGCGTCGGCGGCGTAGACCGGCTCACGGGCCGCCTGGCGCAGGTGGGCGTCCGCCTGCCAGGGGTCGAAGGCCGCCAGCAGCATACCGAGCTGCCAGTGGCCCCAGGCATGGTCTGGCTGGGCGGCGACCAGCCGCTGGAGTGTATCGACGGCGTCCGGCCAGCGTTGGAGTGTCACGTAAGCGCGGGCAAGCGTTTCCAGGCGGTGGGGGTCGTCGCCTGCCGCCTGCGACCAGTGCGCTACCGCGCCGGGCAGGTCGCCCAGCGCATCACGCAGATTACCGGCCCGCCACTGCCAGGCTGGCGTCCAGCCATCGCGGGCGGCTTCGGCTTCCACGCGATACAGCGCCAGGTATACCGGCTCGCCAGCGGCACGAGTCGCCGGTGAGCCGACAGGGTCGCTGGTGGGCTGGTCGGCCAGGCGGAAGATCAGCAGGCCGCCAGCGGACAAAATGAGCAGCGCCGCCAGCGCTGCCCACAGGCGCACGCGAAACCGTCCGTTCATCGTCAGCGCCGGGCGCGGTCGATGGCCTCGGAGACGATGCGCTCGATGGCGTCTGACGTAAAGGGCTTGACCAGATAGCTGTACACATCCTGGAGCTTGCCCACCAGCCGGTTAGCCGGGTCGTCGTGGGCGGTGATGATGATGACCACCGGCATGCGCTGCACCTTCTCGGCGCGGGCTTTGATGGCTTCCAGGATTTTCCAGCCGGTCATATCGGGCAGACTGATGTCCAGCAGCACCACATCGGGGTCAATGGTTTCCAGCTTCGCCAGCGCGCGCGAGCCGTGAGTCTCGTAGGATGCCTGCATGCCCATGCGTTCCAGCGTGGCCTGGATGACCTCGGCCAGTTCGGTGGTGTCCTCGACGATGAGCACAACCGGCTGTTTGTCAGCTTCGATGTACGGTTTGGGCATGGGACGGGGATCGGCTGGTGTATCGCCGGTCTCACTGGATGGGTGATCGTCGCCAGAGACGCTGCTGCCAGAGGGACCGCCGGTATTGTCGCCGGCGACGCCTGACCGGGCCGGGATCACCGGGCCGCTGGCCGGTTGAATCGTCGTGTCGATGGCGGGGAATGAGGCTTCGAGCCTGGTGCTGTGCTGTTTGTCGGATGAAACCTCTACCATAATGGCGAACCTCAACATAATCAATCGCTACTGTTTTTATGATAGCATCCTTAACAGCGCAGCAGTGTATAGAATTGTAAGGGCCGGTCAATTATGATGGCGGGTGTCAGTGAAGGGAAAGCCGAACCATGAAGCACATCCACGACATGCGTGCCCGTATGCAGCCGCTGGTCCCGGCTCCGGCGGCCAGCACAGGCCATTCAGGGCCGCGCCTGGACCTGAGTCATCTCGCGGCGCTGCCGCTGCGCCATGCCGCCGACTGCGATCTGCTGGGGGCGGGCACGGACGGCACGCTTTACGTTGAGGAGATCATCGACGACGGAGACCGCGTGGTGCAGCACATCATCGGCTCGGATGGCGACATCCGCGCCAGTGTGGACGACGCCGCGCCCGGCGTGTTCGAGCCACTGGCGCTGCCACCGGATGCCGTCCGCACGCAGTCCCCGCGCCAGGCGACCGCGCTCAATTTCAGCGGGCCGCGCCTGCGTGGAAGCTGCCACGACGACCGCATACAGGAACTCGTCCAGCCGCTGACCATGCCGGACCGGATGGCGCTGGTCGAGCGGCTCAAATTTGACGTGCTACCGCCGCATGTGCTGGGGCTGGCCGAGAGCTATGTTCTGGCCGAAGCCGCCCTGACAGCGTCACTGTTCGTCGTCTGCCGGCGGCTGCGTGTCGCCTACCGGCTGGACGAACCCCGCCACGAGCGCGACGGCACGCCCTACGACTACGACACGATCACAATTTATGCCGCCCATCTGTATGACCGCGACGCCGGGACGCCGGTCTCGGTGGACGGCCAGCCATTCGATGGTGTGAGCGCCGCGCTCGACGGCCTACCCGGTCCGGCGCTGCGCCGTCCGATGGCCTGCCTGACGCTTCCGGGTGGCCGGTTGGCTATCGCCGATGGCGGCGACGGCGACCGGGTGAGCACCGTGCATGTCTACGAGTGGCGTATTCAACCCGCAGCGGACGGCTGATTGTCCCCAATGTACGAGCGTTGCTGCCGGTCGCTTAGTCCTCGTCCAGCGGCGTGCCAAAGGCGGCGATGCTGATAATGCCGGTGTTGCCGCCGGTGCTTTCCGCCACGTCATAACGCAGGGTGGTCGTCTCAAAATCGACGGCGAACGTGTTAAGCTGGGTGTGTTCTTCCAGTTGGAACGGCCCGAAGACCTCGCCGCTGTCGATGGTGATGGTGAACGAACTGGTAATCGCACTGCCGTCGCTCATGGCGCGCGTCCAGTATTCGATGGTGTGGATGTGGTGTCTGCCGTCCAGTTCGACGACGAAGTAGGCATCGTCACCGTCACCGTTGCTGGACCACTCGGTGGCTGAGTTGCCATCGAAGGCGTTGAGAATCCCCCAGCGGCCATCGTTGGGCTGGTCGCCGAAGTTGCTGCTGACTTCCCGCACTGTCGCGCCGTTTTCCGGGGCAAGCAGATTCTCGCTGGCCTCATCGCTGGCGGGCAGCGTGCGGAACGTGTGCAGTTCGCCCACGTAGATTGTGCCATCCTCACCGACGCCCTGCATACGGAAGACATATTCGGTGTCCGGCTCCAGGTCCAGCATGACCGGGTTATGGTCAATGATGGCGGCAGATGCCATGTCGGGGTCGTTGGTCACCGAGCCAAAGCTCTCATCGGTCCCGTAGACCAGATAACAGGCCAGCGGAATCGTGCCGACGAAATTTACGCGGGCGGTCGTGTCGGTGATGTCGAGTACCTGCGCCGGCGACTCGGTCACAGCCGAAAGCGGCATAACCTTTACATCGTGGTCGCTGATGGTCAGCGTCTCGCCGTCCTCATCGGCGGCGGTCATCATCACACTCACCAGCGCCACGACAAACAAGCTGATTGCGAACCATTTTCTCATGGAGATAAATCCTTTATACCTACTGTTGGTCAACCAACCTGAACGCTGTTTTGCCTTCATCCTAAATCCTCTCCTGAAAAGAGACCGAATCAGGAGAGGATTTGCTAAACCATAGGTTCAGATTGCTTTTTGCGGCGCTACTGGCCGCCGTCGCCCCGGTAGAGTCGTGTCTCCGGACGGAAGGCCGCCCACGAGAACCAGAAGTGCGGGAAGGCCAGTTCCTGCTGAAGCTGGCTGCCGCTCAGTTCGCCGTCGATGGCCGTGCCGAACACGTTCCAGGCGCTGCCGGTCTGGTCATCGCGGATGACGCCGTCATCGTCCAGCCGGAAGGTCAGTATCTCGCCGTCGAGTTCGCGGTTATAGAGCGCCGCCATGCCGACATCACGCGAGTCGTCGATGCTGCCCTGGTCCAGCGCGCTGGTCGCGCCCGGCTGCCAGAAGGCGACCACATCGAAGCCGCCGACTGCGTCATTGATAACGCCACGATTCGCCAGCAGCGGGAAGGGATAGGCGACCGCTTCGCCAGCGATCAGCCCTGCCAGCACGCGCTCGGTGGGGAACAGGCGCGTATCCGGCTGGCCCTGGAACAGGAACGGCTGGGTCGCGGTATCGTAACCCACATACGGGTTGGAACCATACGAACGCCCGCGCCGCGACAGCACCTCGCCTTCGGGGTACTGCTCGACAAACGCGCTGAAACCGACGACATGCGACGGCAAAATCGTCAGGGTGTGACCGGTGTATTCACCGACGATGCCCTCGCCGGTGAACTGCTGCCACCAGCTCTGCGTTACGTCATCCCACATGATGAGGTCGCTGTGGCGCAGCAGCCCGGAGACACCAAAGCGAAACACTTCGCCTTCTACCGTGCGATCAAAGACGATGGCGCTGTTACACAGCGGGCAGAACGTGACGGCCACCGCGTCGTCGTCGTAGAAGGTGTTGACGATCTCGTGGCGGGTGAGGATGGCCAGCGGATAGGCGCGGGCGATGCCGTTCCACTCGAACGCGATGACCGGCGACTGCGGCTGCAGCCACTCCGAAGCCATTTCAATCGGCTCGTATTCGGGGTCATCAATGGGCGGGATGCCATCGCGGGGCACGCCGCCGGACAGGATTTCATCGAACACGCCTTCCTCGAACTGGCAGAAGTCGGTCTTGTCCCACACACGCACCAGGTTCGAGACGTCGATGGGCGGGTCCTCACAGCTTAACTGCGCGTGGACAGTGGGCGCAGTTCGGAAGATGCCCAGGGCGCTGATCGCCATCAACGCGACAGCCCCCAGGCCAACCAGCAAAGTCAAACGGTTAAACATCGAAGGTTTTCCCTTTACTCCACTCAACACGGTGATTCGATAACCAAAACACTTACGACAACAGATCGGCCTCGGCCAGCATGTCATCGATCTGCTGATCGGTCAGCAGGCCAAAGTGCCGGGCGATGATACGACCGTCACGGTCAATCAGGAACGTGCTCGGATAGCTGAAAACGCCGTACTGGCGCTGAATCTGGGCGCGCTCGTCCATCGCCAGTGGAAAGGTCAGCGCGAGTTCATCGCGGAAGCCAACCACATCTTCCACCGATTCAGCGTTGTTGACGGCCAGCACAGTAAAACCCTGCTCGGCGTAACGCTCGAACTGGCGCTGAAAGGCGGGCATCTCGACACGGCACGGGCCGCACCATGTCGCCCAGAAGTTAAGCAGGACGACATCGCCCTGCAAACCCGACAACGAAACGGGGTCGCCCTCCTCGGTCACGGTCTGGAAGTCGGGCGCGAACTGGCCAACCCCCAGACCCACGTCACGCGCTTCGTCCGGGGCCGTGTCGTCTGGCTCTGTCACCCCGGCTTCAGCAGGAATTTCGTCAACGTCCAGCTCAGACTGGGTTGATTCTGAGGCCGGGCCGCCCGTCACAAAGTCAATGACGCGCTCCTCAACGCTCACAGAAAACTCGGCGAAGTCGCCGGCGAACTGCTCGCTGAGGCGCTGAAGCTGGCCGGCGGCCACTGTGAAACCAATGATGACCAGGAACACACCGCTGGCCAGTTCGATGCGGCGCATGTGACGCTGTAAGCGTCGCAGCCAGGTCTGCGCGCCGTCGAGCAACAGCGCCGTCAGCAGAAACGGAATGCCCAGCCCCAGCGAGTACATGCCCAGCAGCAATCCCGCCTGGCTGACATCGCCACCGCTGGCGGCCATCGTCAGCACCGCGCCGTAAACCGGACCGATGCACGGCGTCCAGCCAGCCGAAAAGACGACGCCCATCGCCGCCGAACTCAGGTGACCGCCACTACCGGCGGCGTCGAACTGGCGGCGGGTGTCGCTGTAGAGGGCCGTCTCGATGCGGTTCAGGATGCCCAGCACAAAATCGCGCGGCGCGCTGAAGGCGTCCTGCATCACCAGCCACACCCAGAAAGCGGCGGCCAGCAGCACGCTCAGAGCGGCGAGGATCGGCCCAGCGTCCGCGCTCCAGACGGCGATGCTGCCGGTGAAGCCCCACAGAATCAGCAGCGTGACCAGCAGACCGGTCAGCAGCGGCACAGCCGGATGATCCAGGCGATCTTCGCGGGTACGCAGGCGGGCAAACAGGCGAGGAAGAATCCCCATGAAGTGCAGCCCGAACAGGATAATCAGGATGCCGCCCAACCGCCCGATCAGCGCCGTGATCTGGTGGATGTTGTCGCCGCCGACCTGTTGAATGAACGCGGTGGACATCAGCCCGATGCTGATAAACACCAGGCTGAAACCGGCCACAAAGAACAGGCCGTGCGTGAAGGTGTTGAGGCGCGTCTGGATGGGGACGGCGCTGCTGCCGGTATAGGCGCCAGCCCCGCTGGCTACCGTACTGGTCATGCGCCCACCCATATAACCAATGTACGCGGGCACCAGCGGCAGCACACACGGCGAGATGAACGATACCAATCCGGCGATCAGCGCCAGTCCGATTGTGATTTCCATACCACATAACCTCTTACATCTGTTTCTGCTATCAGTGTACAGGCTGTGCGGCGTATTGACGCCAATCGTATACCCGATACTCACCGAAGATTATGCAGCGCGCTCGCTGCGTGGCGGGGAGCCATATTCCGATTTACGAGAAACTTTAACGGACAAGTGGCGAATTTTCATGTAAGGTACAGACAGGCCATCGTGTTCCATAAAACGGATTGTTGATGAAAACCGAACGCATTACAACGCTTACCATCGGCATCTTTGCGCTCGTCTTCGCCCTGGGCACTGTGGTGACCCTGCTGGCAATCAGCAACGAACAGTATAACCGACAGCAGGTGGTGACTCAGATCGCCACCGCGCAGGCCAAAGCGCTGGAGCGCGAGTTGTTCTACGCGCTGTCGTCGACATATGCGCTGGCGGCGGCTATGGATGAAAGCGGCAGCATCCGTGACTTCGAGGCGCTGGCGGCGCGTATGTTGCAGCACTATCAGGGAATCGGCAGCCTGCAACTGGCCCCCAACGCCGTTGTCAGCCAGATTTACCCGCTGGAAGGCAACGAGGCCGCCCTGGGTCACGATCTGCTCAATGATCCGGATCGCCGCGCCGATGTGCTGCTGGCCATACAAACACGCGAGCTAACCCTGGCTGGCCCGTTTGAACTGGTACAGGGCGGCACCGCCGTCATCGGGCGCTACCCGGTGTTTCTGGATAATGATGAGTTCTGGGGGCTGACCATCGCCCTGATCCATCTGGACGAACTGCTGGCTGGCTCTGACCTGCTGGCGGTCGCCGCCAACGGCTATGACTACCAGCTCGCCCGCATCGACCCGGCCAGCGATGAGCGTATCCTGTTCGCCGCATCGACAACGGAAGCGCTGTCAAACCCGGTGGTGCTGCCCATCCAGGTGGCCAACAACCAATGGGAGCTGGCTTTAGCGCCCGCTACAGGCTGGCGCAACGGCTACCTGATCGGGCTGGGGACATTCGCCGCCCTCGGCGCGGCGGCCATTATCGCTCTGCTGGCACACCGTCTGCTGCATCATATGGCACGGCTGGACACCACAAACCAGGCGCTGCAAACCAGCAGACAGCACCAGCAGGCACTGCTGGAAGTGATCCCGGATACCATTCTGCGGGTCGATGCTCGCGGGAACTGCCTGGAACAAATCGTCACCAGTGGCGATTCACAATCCGGTCAGAACCTGATCGGCCAGACACTGGCAGCCATTTTTGGAGGCAGCGCCGCCGGCGATTTTTATGGCGGTGTTCAACTGGCGCTGGAAACCGGGCGAGTCCAGACGATCGAATACGCGACGCCCGCCGATGACACCGAGCATCATCATTACGAAGCGCGCATCGTTGGTATGCGCGAAGCGGACGAGGCGCTGGTGATTATCCGTGATGTGACACAGCGCAAACGTGTCGAAGCGGCCCTGCGCCATTCTGAGCAGCGTCACCGCACCGTCGCCGATCTGAACACCGACTGGACTTACTGGCAGAAGGCCGACGGCTCGCTGGAATACGTCTCGCCAGCCTGTGAGCAGATATGCGGCTATACACCCGACGAACTGCGCAGCAGCCCGGCGCTCATCTGGCAGATCATCCTCGTTGAAGACCTGCCGATCTGGGAGAATCACCTGCACCCGCTGGTCAAAACCAGCGAGACGCGCCAGATTCAACTGCGCATCCAGCACAGGGACGGCTCAATCCGCTGGATCGAACACACCTGCCGCCCGGTTTTCAACGATGCCGGCATATTCGACGGCTATCACGTCAACAACCGCGATATGACCCAGCGCCAACAGGCCGAAGACGCCCTGCGACAGAGCCGGTCTCATTATCAACTGCTGGCCGATAACATGGTCGATGTGGTGTGGCTGCTGGACCTCAGCACCATGAAATTTACCTATGTCAGCCCGTCGGTGGAAAGGCTGCGGGGGTACACCCCTGAGGAAGTCATCGCCCAGCCCCTCGAATACGCGATGACCCCCGAATCGTTCCGGCTTATTGAGGAGATACTGCCTGCTCGACTGACGGCATTCGAGGCCGGCGACCCCACCGTGATCGTTCAGACAGACGACATCGAGCAGACGCGCAAAGATGGCTCGACCGTGTGGACCGAGGTCGTCACTACCCTGCTGCGAGATGAAGAGACGGGCGCCATCAGCGCGCTGGGCGTCTCGCGTGATATTACCGAACGCCGCCGCGCCCAGCAGCAGGAACTGCAAACCAGGATGGAACAGGCCCGCGTGCAACTACTGACGACCTTCATCCAGAACGCGACCCACGAGTTCCGGACGCCGCTGGCGGTCATCAACACCAATACCTACCTGATGACGCGCATCGATAACGTCGAGCAGCGCCAGCAAAAAGCCGACCAGATCACCGCACAGGTCCAGTATATTTCCAATCTGGTGGACCGGCTGATGGCGGTGGCGACGCTGGAAAGCGCCCCATCGCTGATGGGGGCAAAAGTTGACCTGAACGGCATTGTCGATGCGGTATGCCGGCGCACCAGCTACCTCGAACCGCCTACGCCGCGCGTCTCGACACGGCTTCAGGAGAACCTGCCGGGTGTGCTGGGCAATCCGCATTATCTGGCCGATGCGCTGTCGCAGTTGATCGAGAATGCTATCCGTTACACGCCCGAAGACGGACAGATCACTGTCGTCACCGGCACCGATCCCGAAGCGGGCACGGTGTGGATCGAAGTACACGACACCGGGCCGGGCATCCCGCCGGATGTGCTGCCCTATATCTTCGATACCTTCTGGCGTGAGGATGAGTCTCACAGCACACCAGGGCTGGGGCTGGGGCTGTCTATCGCCCAGCGTGTCGTCGAACTGCACGATGGCCATCTCTCCGCCAGCAGCGATACCGGCAGCGGCGCTGTTTTCCGCATGGCACTGCCCGCCGCGCTCGATGCCGGCTACCAGCAATCGGTGCCCGTGCACGTAAACAACCGGGGCGCACTCGACAATAACGTGTTAAAATAGCGGCAATCAGGTACGATGACCTGGGGTAACTGGGGGTATGCATTTTTAAGGTGGTGAAAACCGTGATTACATGCCCGGAGTGTAAGCGGGAAAACAAAGATAACAGCAAAATCTGCGCGTACTGCGGAGCGCCACTGGTTGATGTTACGCAGGCCACCGCTACGCGATCGCTGAATGACACAGACTTTGAAGAGGGAACGCCGCGCTGGGGATCGGCGCGCTTTAACGCGCGTTCCAACCTGGTGATCGGTGTCGATGGCGAGGTGCGCACCTTCACCTATGACGCCGACGAGATCAGCGAGCTGATTATCGGACGGCAGGACCCCAAAAGCGGTGACGCGCCAGAAATCGACCTGAGTCGCTTCGCCGCGCTGGAAAAAGGCGTGTCGCGCCGCCATGCGTCGATTATCCGCAAGGATGGCTCGTTGTATCTGGTGGACAACGCCAGCGCCAACGGCACATTCCTGAACGGGCAGCGCGTGGTCGCCAACCAGCCGCGTGTGCTGCGCGACGGTGACGACATTCGCCTGGGGCACCTGGTGATTCGCATCACCTTCGAGCGTGCCTGAGGCCAGCGCCCTGCTGGTTGCCGCCCGCCCTGTGGAGATGCTATACTCGCGCCACCAACGTCTTTTTGAGCCTGCGATCAACCCATGACTGTAACCCGCACAAACGAGCAGTGGCTGCACGAACTGAACGGCCCAGCCGATACGCAGGCGGCAGCCATTGCCGATCTGCGCCAGCATGTCAGGCGCTCCATTCTTTATTATCTGAGTCAGGATCGCAGCGATCTGCGCCATCTCTCCAGCCAGGAGCTGGAGCGCATGGCCGACGACCTGGCTCAGGATACGACCCTGCGCATTATGGACAAAATCGAGAACTTTCGCGGCGAGAGCCAGTTTACCACCTGGGCCAGCCGTATCGCCGTGCGCATGACCATCAGCGACCTGCGCCGCGCGCGCTACCGCGATTTCAGCCTGGACGACCTGACCGCCAACG
The DNA here is from genome assembly GCA_964639225.1 of uncultured Anaerolineaceae bacterium. Lineage (GTDB taxonomy): Bacteria > Chloroflexota > Anaerolineae > Aggregatilineales > Phototrophicaceae > CAZXCK01. The sequence continues at coordinate 20,604 of CAZXCK010000024.1, forward strand.
GCGAACTGCCCGCCGCCAGCGATAACAGCCAGACGCCACCCGGCCCGGAGATAGTCGTCGAGCAGAGCGACGTGCTGGTGACGATTGAACGGGCGCTGCGCGACGCCCTCACCGAACGCCAGTATCAGGCGCTGGTGGCGGTAGCCCTGCGCGGTGTGCCGATGGACCTGGTCGCCGAGCAGATGGGCACCAACCGTAACGCGCTGTACAAGCTGCTGCACGACGCCCGGCGCAAACTGCGCCAGCATCTGGAATCGCAGGGGATGTCGGTGGATTACATGCTGAACCTTTTCGAAAAATAATCTACATACACAAATAAAACGTAAACACAATACTTCGTTAATTGTATGGTATGCTGGCTGTATCCTTTGGATCAACGGCACCGGTGAAAGTGGCATACCATGAGCAGCAAAACGGACCTCAAGCAACTGCGTCACCGCGACCCCGCCCAGCGCAAAAAAGCGATCAAAGCGGCGGCTCGCAGCAAAGACCACAGCGCGCTAAAGCAACTGGCGAAGATGGCCGGCGACGACCCGCAACCGGAAATCCGCGAGCTGGCGCGCAAGGCCGGTCTGTACATCCGCCAGCAGCACGGCGAACTGGAAGCGCCCCCCACGTCCGAATCGAACAGCGGCAAAGACGGTAAACCGCCGGAAATCCCCGTCAGTGACAAACAGGCAGCCGAAGCCCGCGAGCATACCAATGCCGCCCTCACGTATCAGATGAACGACGACAAGGCGCGGGCCTGCAAGGAACTGCGCCAGGCGCTGGCGCTCAACCCCAACCTGCGCCATGACGCCTATTTCGTCAGCCTGAGCGAGGCGGTGGTTGGCGCGCAGGGCGATGCCGCCTTCCAGCAGTTGACTGACGACAACAGCCTGAACGATCTGGCCAGAACGCAGACTGAAGTCCGCCGCCAGCGCGAGATGCAGGCACATCTGGAACGGGTGCAGAATGCCCAGTGGAACGGCGCCATCTTCGACCTGGGGCTGTTCTTCCTGATGGCGGCCATCGGTGCCGCGCTGCTGACATTTCTCGCTGTTCAGAGCGCGCAGGGTCTGGTGAACCAGTACGACGAACGGCTGGCCGCCTGGACCAATGCCGAGGTAGACGAGGAAACCGGTGAACCCATCGAACCGATGGAAGTGGACGCGGATTTCCTGGCGTTCAGCCGTGAGATGGGCGAACTGCCGTTTGTGCGCGCCATTCGCAATGGTCTGCTGGTGGGCGTGCTGGCGACTGTCAGCCTGCTCGCCTGGGGCGCGCTGGCGCACGTTATCGCTGACAAAGTTCTGCGCGGCACCGGCTCGCTGCCCTACCTCATGCATCGCTGGGCGTCGATGCTCAACATTCGCCTGCTGGTGGCGTTTGTGCTGGGCGGCATCGGCATGGTGGCCATCTTCGCGCTGGGCGGCGGGACCGCCGTGCTGGTGATGGCTGGCGTGCTGGGTCTCATCGCGCTGCTGACGCTCTTCACGATGTTGAGTCTGGTGGCGCAGTCCTATAACGTGAGCATCGTCAAAGGGCTGGTAGCCGTTCTGGTAGGCGGGCTGGTGGTCATCGGCGCTGATGCTGCGCTCGTCCTGATGACGGGCCTGCGATTGGTCTGAGCGAGACGCGGCATATCTGCTTGTGGGTGGGCGACGTGTTATACTGGATGGCAGATCGATTCGCTGGCTTACGCAAGGAGATGTGACAACCTATGACCCCTGCTGGCACTGAATCCAACCCGCTGCGCGTGGCGATTATCGGCTCTGGCCCGTCTGGCTTCTACGCCGCCGAGCATCTGCAGAAGCAGAAGGGGCTGTCGGTAGAGATCGACATGTTCGACCGCCTGCCGACTCCTTTCGGCCTGGTGCGGGGCGGCGTCGCGCCGGACCATCAGAAGATCAAATCGGTGACCAAAGTCTATGACCGTATCGCCAGCAAGCCCAGTTTCCACTTTTTCGGCAACGTGAGCTTCGGCAAAGACCTCAGCTACGCCGACCTGCACCAGCACTACCACGCGGTGATTTACGCCGTCGGCGCGCAGACCGACCGCAATCTGGGCATCCCCGGCGAGGAACTGCCCGGCAGCCATGCCGCCACCGAATTCGTCGCCTGGTACAACGGCCACCCCGATTTCCGCAGGCGTAAATTCGACCTGACGCAGGAGTCGGTGGCCATTATCGGCGTGGGCAACGTGGCGATGGACGTGGCGCGCATTCTGGCGCGCAGCCGCGCCGAACTGGAAGCGACCGACATCGCCGACTATGCCCTGGAGGCCCTGGCCAACAGCAGCGTGAAAAACATCTATGTGCTGGGGCGGCGCGGACCGGCCCAGGCGGCCTTCACCACACCGGAGATCAAAGAGCTGGGCGAGATGGAAGAGGCCGACATCATCATCGACCCCGCCGATCTGGAACTGGACCCACTGAGCCAGGAGTATCTGACCGGCGGCCACGCCGACCAGAAGGACGTGCGCAACGTCGAGATCATGCGCGAATACGCCCAGCGCCCGCCCAGCGGCAAGCCCAAGCGCATCTATATGCGCTTTCTGGTGTCGCCGGTCGAACTCAGCGGCGACGCGCGCGTCGAGTCGATCCGCGTCGTCAAAAACGAGCTGTATCGCATGGAAAGCGGCGATCTGCGCCCGCGTCCTACCCAGGAATACGAAGAGATTCCGGTGGGGCTGGTGTTTCGCTCGGTGGGCTATCGTGGAGTCAAGCTGCCCGATGTGCCGTTTTACGAGAAGTGGGGCATCATCCCTAATAAAGCCGGGCGCGTGCTTACCGATCACGAGGACGGTCAGATTGTGCGCGGCAATTACGTCGTCGGCTGGATTAAGCGCGGCCCCAGCGGCGTGATCGGCACCAACAAGCCGGACGCCGTCGAGACGGTTGAGTGCCTGCTGGAAGACGTGCGCAGCGGCGCCGTGCTGGAACCGACAGCGCCGCAACCGGAGTCCATCCCTGCCATGCTCAGCAAGCGCGGCGTGCACTTCGTCAGCTATGAGGACTGGCGCACACTCGACCGGCTGGAGATCGAGCGCGGCGTGGCGATTGGTCGTCCGCGTCTCAAGTTCAGCAGCGTCAGCGAGATGCTGGCCGCGCTGGAAGGGACTCGCACCACCGACCCGACGGCGGATTAGCCGTCTCGCCGTAGGGCAAACGACAGGCGAACAACTCGCGGCGGTGGCGTGTTGTGATGTAGACTCGACTCTATGAGACACTGGCCGCATCACCTCAACCAACTGCGACCGCTGCATAGACTGCTGCTGGCGGCGGCGGCCCTGCTGCTGCTCGCTGGCGGCACGTTTTATGCGTGGATTTTCCACGACCTGCCGTCGATTGACCGCCTGCAGGCGGGTCTGGCGCTGCCATCGACACGCATCTACGACCGCGAAGGCGCGCTGCTCTACGAGATTCTGCCGCCAGAGCAGGGGCGCAATACGGCCATCCCCCTGGACGAGATTCCGCAGCACTGCATCAACGCTGTCATCGCCACCGAGGACGCCAACTACTACCGCCATCCGGGCGTGGACCTGCGCGGCATCGCCCGCGCGCTGTGGATCAACGTGCGCGGCGGCGAGGTGCTGGCCGGTGGCAGCACCATCACCCAGCAGACGGCTCGCCTGCTGCTGATGGACCCGCAGCAGCGTTACGAGCGCACGCTGCGCCGCAAAATCCGCGAGAGCGTGCTGGCCATCCGCCTGCAGAACGCCTACAGCAAAGACGAGGTACTGGCGCTGTACCTCAACCAGAGCTATTTCGGCAACCTGGCTTATGGCATCGAGGCGGCGGCGCGCACCTATTTCGCCAAAGGCGCGGCGGAACTGTCGCTGGCGGAGTGCGCCCTGCTGGCCGGTATGCTGCAAAACGCCGTTCTGCACGACCCACTGACCAACATGGAGAGCGCCAAAGCGCGCCAGCAAGTCGTGCTGGGGCTGATGGTCGGCCAGGGGAGCATCAGCCAGCAGACAGCCGACACCGCCTACCGCGATCAACTGCGCTTCGCGGCGACGCCTTTCTCCATCGACGCGCCGCATTTCGTCATGGCGGTATGGCGCCAGCTCGAACGGCTGTACCCGGAGCACGTCTATGGCGGCGGCCTGGACGTGATAACCACCGTTGACCGCAACTGGCAGCGCGAGGCGGAGCGGGTCGCCCGGCAGCACCTGGAAGCCATCAACCATCCGCAGCCAGGGACGCGCGCCCCGGCCAGCGCCAACAACGCGGCCATCGTGGCGATGGACCCCTTCACCGGGCAGGTACTCACCATGCTGGGCAGCCCGGATTACTTCGACGAGCGCATTGACGGCGCGGTCAACGCCGCCCTGGCGCTGCGCCAGCCGGGCAGCGCGCTCAAGCCGTTCACCTATGCCGCCGCGATGGACCCCACGCTGCCGGAACCGTATACCGCCGCCACCATGCTGCTCGACGTGCGCACGCCCTTCGTCACCCGGCGGCTGGAGAGCTACACACCGGCCAACTACGCCCTGGTCGAGCATGGGCCGGTGCTGGTGCGCGAGGCGCTGGCGTCGTCATATAACATTCCGGCGGTGGCGGCGCTGGAGCATGTCGGCGTGGAACGGCTCGTCGAGCTGGCCAACAACGCCGGTCTGGGGACGCTGGCCCGGCGTGAGGTCGATCTGGCGGTGACGCTGGGCGGCGGCGAGGTGCGCCTGCTCGATCTGGTGCAGGCGTACGGCATTTTTCCCAACGGCGGCTATCGCGTGGAGCCGTCGCTGATCCTCAGCGTGCGCGCACGGGAAAGCGGCGAAACACTCTACGAGTGGCAGCCGCCCGTTCTCGATCAGCGTGTCATCGACGAGCGCATCGCCTACATCATCACCGACATCCTCAGCGATCCGCAAGCGCGCATTCCGTCGTTTGGGCGCAACAGTCCGCTGGATATTGGCCGTCCCGCCGCCGCCAAAACCGGCACGACGACCGACTACCGCGATAACTGGACGGTGGGCTACACGCCGAATCTGGTGGTGGGGGTGTGGGTGGGCAACGCCGACAACACGCCGATGGTCGATGTGACCGGCATCACCGGCGCGGGGCCGATGTGGAACGCCTTCATGCGGCGCGTGCTGCTGGGCCAGCCTGAACTGCAATTCGAGCGCCCGCCCGGCATCGAGACAGCGCAGGTGTGCGCCCTCAGCGGCCTGCTGCCGACACCGGCCTGCACACTGCGGCGCAGCGAACTGTTTCTGTCCGGCACGGTCCCCACCGAGCCGGATAACCTGCACCATATCTTCACGCTGGACCGCGACACCGGTCTGCTGGCCGATGACGACACGCCGCCAGAGCGCCGCGTCGATCAGGTGTTTGTGGTGCTGCCGCAGGAAGCCCGTGAGTGGGCCATCCGCAGCGGTCTGCCGCAGCCGCCGCCCAGCGCCAGCGCGCTCGCGCCCGACCACGCCGAGGCGCTGCGCATCCTCAGCCCGGACCCTTACGCCATCTTCCAGATTTCGCCGCAGACCCCCGCCGACAGCCAGCGCATCCGGCTGCGCGCCGGGGCGCCCGCTGGCACCGAGTCGGTGACGTATACACTCAACGGGGAGCCGCTGGGGAGTGTCCGCGAAGCGCCGTGGTCGCTGTGGTGGACGCTGGCAATCGGCGAGTACGAGCTGGTGGCCAGCGCCACGCTGGCCGACGGCACCCAGCAGACGAGCGCGCCGGTCTATTTCAACGTACGCGAATACGAGGAACCACAGTCGCGCACAGTCGAGACGCGGCCCTAGCGGAACCCAAAAGGCTGACGGTTTATTCGCTTGTGGGCTGTCGCCGGGGGAAATCCAGCACAGGCGGCAGGGCGGCTTCCAGTTCGCTGCCGTTGAGCGCCACGCCGTTGATACGCAGATTATCCAGCAGATCGGCCAGGGACTCGCGGATGCGGCCCGCCTGGTCCACCGGCGCGCTGATGCTGCACGCCACCAGCCGGGCGCTGTTCGCCGGGGTGATGCCAATAACGATCGTCAGGCTGCCCTCTTCGTTATCGACCAGATAGTAAGCGGCGCTGTGCCCGCTCCACGTGAAGGGAACCGGCTCGCTGACCAGGGCGCTGCCGACGTATTCCGGCTGGCGTATAATTTCGCTGAGGATGGCCCAGGCCGGATTCTGCGTTTCGGTGACGAGTACGTTATCCAGGTCGCTGAGGGGCGGGACGAAAATATGCGCCAGCAGTCCACCCAACTGGCCATCGGTGGCGACCGATCCCAGTGTTTCGGCCAGGACGATGCCGTAATCGGTGGCGTAGGACTGCCACTCCGCCGGTCGGTAAACACTCAGTTCGACATCATCGACCGTCAGGTGAATGGTGTCACTCTGGATGGAATCAATGTGAGGTGTGCGTGTCACACTGGACACAATGCCGGACATATCGGGCTGCGCGGCGTCACTCGCCCGGCAACCGACAAGACCCAGCGCACTGATGAACAGAGCCGCCAAAAGCTTGCGCATAGAACTAACTGTAAGAACTCCGTACTCGCTATGCTCTCATAGATTGGGCACTGTAATACTAGCACAACACCGACTGCAAATGTCAATTTTCAAATATTGTTTTAAGCCGGCGGCCCCGATGCCGGGTTGGCGGCGTTCTTCGTCAGCCGCTGGCGCAGCATCGACAGCAGCAGACGCCATTCCTCAATTCTGAGCGCGAACGCCAGCCCGACGAAGATCAGCGCGCTGACTCCGCCCACGCTGACCACCAGCAGCGTCTCGCGCAGGACGCCCTGCGTGCCGATCGCCGATGTAGCCAGCGGCAGCAGCAGCACGGTGGCCGCCGCCATGCCCAGCGCCGCCGCGCCGGTACGGACCGCCGTCAGCAGCAGACGCTGCTGGCCCAGTCCGCCGACTCGCCGGTGCAGCAGCACCGCGCAGATAGTGGCGTGAGTCAGGTGTTTGGCGCTGTCGGCGATCATCAGGCTGTACAGTCCCAGGCGCGGGACCAGCGCCAGCGCCACCGCCATATACACCCCCAGGCTGACGACCCCCACCAGCGCCGGAGTCAGCGTGTCCTGGCGGGCGTAAAAGGCGTAGACCAGCAGCAGGTCCAGCGCGGCGAACGGCAGGCCGATGAGATACAGCCGCAGCACCAGCGACGTGACCTCGGTATCGGCGGCGGTAAAAGCGCCATGCTGAAACACCAGCGTGATGATGGGCGTGGCCAGCACGAACAGGCCCGCCGTCGCTGGCAGGATGAGCGTCAGCGTGAGGCGCAGACCCAGGCCCAGCGTATCCTTGAAGGCCGCACTGGGATCGTCGCCGTCGGGCTGGCGCTTGTCGCGGATGCTGGCGGCGATCAGCGCCGCCTGGCGCGCCAGCGTCGGCAGAATCGCCACGCTGATGGCGGTCGCCACCAGCCCCTGCGGGAACTGAATCAGTGTGGTCGCGCGCTCCATGATGGTCAGGTTGCCGGCGCCGGTCTGCGTGGCCAGGCTGTAGCTGAACGGTCGGATGATGAGCGTGTCCATCACCAGCGAGAACAGCACCGGCACATACAGCAGGCCGATCTGCCGCAGGTAAGGATGTCGCCAGCGCAGCGTGAAGCGCAGCCGCGCCCCACGCAGACCGGGCACCTGCAGCAGCACATAGGCGATTGACCCCACCAGCCAGCCGATGGCGGCGGCGGTCACGCTGTCGTCGGGCCGAGTCAAAGACCAGGCGGCGCTGCCGTCGGCGAGCTGCGGCACAAACTGCGGTCCAGGCACCAGAATCAGCGTGACGGTGACGATGCTGGCGTTAAAAACGGTGGTGGCGAAGGCCGGCCAGGTGAACACGCGCAGCGCGTACAGCGTGCCGCTGAGAATGGCGAACAGCCCCATGAAGATCAGCGCCGGCGAGATGATGCGCAGCAGATGGGCCGCCTGCGCCTGGGTGGCCGCGTCCGAGCCGCTGGCGATCACCTGGACGACCAGCGGCGCGGCCAGTTGCAGCAGCACCACCAGCACGGCCAGGATGACGGTAATCATGCTCAACAGCACGGAGACCAGCCGCCACAGCTCGCCGCGACCTTTGACGGTGACGACTTCGCTCAGTACGGGGATGATCGCGCCGTTGACATGCCCGCCGATGAGCAGATCGTACAGACTGCGCGGGACCAGCACGGCGGCGGTAAGCGCGTCCATAGCGGCGGTCGCGCCGAACAGATTGGTCAGGGTGATGTCGCGGGCCAGCCCGGCCACCCGGCTGGCGACGTTGCCCAGCGCCAGCACACCGGTCGCGCGGGCCACGCCTTCGTTGGTGCGCGCCTGCGATTCGACAGGCGGCACCACGCCACCGGCTGCGGGGTCCGGCGAGCCAGGGGCGGATTCTAAAGGCGGTTGGGGCGAAGTCATAAGCCGGGCGCGCTTTCTGGTGGGGGGCGGTGAGCCAGCTTCAGGGCAGCGCCCGAACCCGCGCGATCAGGTCCGAGGTGCTGTAACCGGGCAGATAATCGAGCAGGACCACGCGCCCGCCGTAAGCCTCGACGGCTGGCCGCTCTGGCAGCGGCTTGGCCAGCGTGACCTGCGCGCCGTCACTGCTGCCGTAATCGCCGCCTTTGACGTAAATCTCTGGCTGCAACGCTTCGATGAGGCGGGTGGCGGTGTCGTCCTCAAAAACGATGACGCCGGTCACTGGCTCCAGGGCGGCCAGCAGGCGTGCGCGCTCGGCGGCGGGGATCAGCGGGCGGCCCGGCCCTTTGAGACGGGTGGTGCTGGCGTCGCCGTTGACACCCACCAGCAGCGCGTCGCCCAGCTTGCGCGCTCGTTCCAGGTAATCCAGATGGCCCACATGCAGCAGATCAAAATGCCCATTGGTGAACACCAGCCGCTGGCCGCTGTGGCGCAGAGTCTGGCGGTACTGGACGGCGGCTTCCCACGTCAGATGCTGGCCCACAGTGTCGCGCCTCTCCATCAATCCGAATCGATTGTCACCTTAGCCGGGATTGGGCCAATTTTCAAGCGGGGGTTGGCCGGGCCGCAGGATAATCGCACCAGTTCCGGCTGATGCCGCCGCATGCTTTTGGAGCAATTGCCCTGTAAAAACGTCACTTTTAATGATAACGCGGGGGCATAAATGTGATACACTGATAATTGAGTTCAAACAGTCGGCTGATAGATCGTTTGGAGCAGCCAGGTTTGAGCTGTTAGTAATATTTAGTCACATTTCGAGTTAAGGAGCTTTGTACATGAAACAGCGAATTGCATTTCTTTGCATTCTGGCGCTGCTGCTGGCTGTAGGCAGCTTCGCCAACGCGCAGGACGAAGAACTCACCGGCGAACTGGAGATCTTCTCCTGGTGGGCCGGCGACGAAGGCCCTGCCCTTGAAGCTCTGATTGATCTGTATGTTGAGATGCACCCCGATGTCGAGGTCATCAACGCGACGGTTACCGGCGGCTCCGGTGTGAACGCCCGCGCCGTCCTCAAGACCCGTATGCTGGGCGGCGATCCGCCGGACTCGTTCCAGGTCCATGCTGGTGAGGAACTCACCGGGACGTGGGTGGTCGCAGATCGTATGGAAGACATCACCTTCATCTTTGAAGAAGAAGGCTGGTTCGATGTGTTCCCGCAGGACCTGCTGGATGCGCTGATTGTCGATGGCGCCATCTACAGCGTACCGGTTAACATCCACCGCTCCAATGTGATGTGGTACATGGTGGACAACGTCGAGGAATGGGGCATCGACGTGCCCACGACCTGGGCCGAATTCCTGGACGTGTGCCCCACCATTCAGGAAGCGGGCGTGGTTCCGCTGGTGGTCGGTGAGGCCTGGACCGTAAACCACCTGTGGGAAAGCGTGGCGCTGGGCGTGCTGGGGCCGGAAGGCTGGAACAGCATCTGGACCGGTGAGCTGGACCCCGCCGGTGCGGAGATGGTCGAGGTCTGGGAGACCTTCGGCGACATTCTGGCCTGCACCAACCTGGACGTTGACGCCTCTGGCCTGTCCTGGCAGCAGGCGACCGACGCCGTCATCGAAGGCAGCGCCGCCTTCAACATCATGGGTGACTGGGCCGCCGGTTACCTGACCACCACCCAGGGCCTGGAGCCGGGCGTGGATTATGGTTACGCCGCCTCGCCGGACACCGACGGTGTCTTTATGTGGCTGTCGGACAGCTTCGGCCTGCCGGTGGGCGCTCCGCACCCCGACAACACCGTAGCCTGGCTGCGGCTGCTGGGTTCGCTGGAAGGCCAGAACGCCTTCAACCCGCTGAAGGGTTCGATCCCGGCCCGCACCGACGCGGTGGACGCCGCGCCTGATCTGTACAACGCCTATCTGCAATCGACCGCCGCCGACTGGTCTGAGGATGTCCTGGTGGGCAGCCTGGCGCACGGTACAGCGGCCAACGAACGCTTCATGGGCGAGTTCAACCAGGTGATGGAGATCTTCCTCGCCAGCGGCAGCGCCGAAGCGGCTGCCTCGGCGATGGGCGCGGTCTGCATCCAGTCCGGCGCGTGCGGTTAGGCACGCCTCACAATTCAATGATGCCCGGAGGCCCTGCCCGTTGTGGTGGGGCCTTCGCGCTTTCCGAGTAATCCAGTTGAGGGATTGGCAATCATGAGAAGCACACGCGACCGCATAACTGCATTCGTGATGCTGTTGCCTTCAATTGTGCTGCTGGGCCTGTTCGTGTATTTCTTCATTGGCCAGGCCATCAGCACGTCGATGACGGATTGGGGCAACAATTCGGCCCAGCCACCACTGTCGGCCAACGTCGTCAAATCCTATGTGGGCCTGGAAAACTACGAGCGCCTGATGACTGCCGTGCTTGAGTTTCCGTTCCGGGTGTCGATGGTGAATACGTTCTTCTTCACGCTGTTCTTTGTAGCGGGCTGTCTGGCGATGGGGCTGGTGCTGGCGCTGCTGCTGGATCAGGGTGTGGCCGGCGAGGGCTTCTTCCGTACCGTTTTCCTGTTCCCGATGTCGCTGTCGTTTGTGGTGACGGGGACCATCTGGCGCTGGATGTTGCAGCCGGGCGGCGGCCTCAACATCCTGCCGCAGTCGCTGCTCGGTCTGGAGCCGATTGAGTTCCGCTGGATGAGCAGCCGCGAAATCTGGCTGCCATTCCTGTGGGAAGATGTGCCACGTTATATCACCTATCTGGGCATCGCCATTCTGGCGCTGATGACCGTCAACTTCCTGTCGAAGGGACGGCGGCGCGCCGCGCAGTACGCCATCGGCGCGGCGATCATCGTGGCGCTGGTCTTTGCCGCTGGCCTGTGGGATCGCATCTGGCTGCCGCTGGAACAGCCTGAGACCGAGGCTTCCATCGCGCCCAAAGGTTTTAACGCCGCCCTGATCGGCATTATCATCGCGGCGGTGTGGCAGATGTCCGGCTATACGATGGCCATGTTCATCGCCGGCATTCGCGGCATCTCCGAAGAGCTGCGCGAGGCGGCTCGCGTGGACGGCTGCACCGAGATCGGCGTCTATCGCTATATCATCCTGCCACAGTTGAACCCCATCATCCTGAGCGCGATGATTATCCTGGGGCACATCTCGCTGAAAATCTTCGACCTGGTGTTCGCTATGGCCGGGCCAGACAACGCCCGGACGGTCGTGCCGGGTATCCTGGTGTATATCAAGGGCTTCCGCGAGAACGCTTTCGCCAAATCCGCCGCCATCGCCATGATTATGCTGCTGTCGGTGGCGTTGATTATCGTCCCGTATCTGTGGTCGCAGCTACGCGGGCAAAATCAGGAAAGGGGGTAAACACGATGCTGACCGCTGCTGAAATGCGCCGTTATACGGTGCGTGTGTCCATCTACGTGGTTCTGATCGTGGCGACCGCCGCTTTTCTGCTGCCGGTGTATCTGGTGCTGGTCACCAGCCTCAAAGAGCCAGCGGAGATCAGCCTCTCGACGACGTGGCAACTTCCCAGCTCGCTGCACTGGGAGAGCTACAGCGAAGTGGTGCAGGCCTTCGGGCCGCGCATCCAGAACAGCCTGAGCCTGGTCTTCGGCGCGACCATCATCTCGTCGGTGGCTGGCTCCATGAACGGCTATGTGTTCGCCAAGTGGCGCCTGCCGGGCGAGAATCTGCTGTTTCCGCTGATGCTGTTCGGCATGTTCATTCCCTATCAGGCGATTCTGATTCCGCTGTTCGAGTTCATGCGCGATATCGGACTTTACGGCGGTATTCCGGGCCTGATCCTAATCCACGTGGTGTACGGCCTGCCCATCACCACGCTGATCTTCCGCAACTTTTACGTCAACATCCCCGACGACCTGCTGGAATCAGCATCCATCGACGGGGCCGGCTTCTGGAACATCTATACAAAGATCGTGCTGCCGCTGTCTGTACCCGGTTTTGTGGTGGTGGTCATCTGGCAGTTCACGCAAATCTGGAACGAGTTCCTGTTCGCCGTGACGATGACCTCTTCCGCCAACCAGCCGATCACCGTCGGTCTGGCGCAGCTCGCCGGCGGCGAGGCGGTCCAGTGGAACCTGCCGATGGCCGGGGCGGTCGTCGCCGCGCTGCCACCGCTGCTGGTGTATATGGTCATGGGCCGTTACTTCATTCGGGGACTGCTGGCCGGTTCGATCAAAGGCTGAGATGTCGCCAACCCGTGTTACGGCCGTAGAATCACAACGCCGTTCGGCAGGCCAGCGAACGGCGTTGTGTGGTTTTCGCTATCCGGTTCAGTCGGCGGCCTGTGCTCGTGGCTCGCGCTGCCGCGATTCGATGGCGAAGCGGACGGCGGTGCGTTCTTCGCCCTTCACCATAATCTGGATGAACAGCGGCGCGCACAGAATATCGAGCTGGTCATCTTCGAGATAGCTGCGGGCGATGGCGATCGCCTTGACCGCCTGGTTGACAGCGCCCGCGCCAATCGCCTGGACTTCCGCGTAACGCTTGTCACGTATCACACCGGCGATGGCCCCGGCCAGGGCGGTGGATCGTGAATTAGCAGACACCTTGAGAATGTCGTCTGCGCTGGTCAAATCGACCATAATGCTCGTCCTTTGTCTACAACGGTTTGCGCTATTGAACTGATTTCGGAACTCCGCAGGCGCGGCTGGCGAGCCTGCTATCTTCATTTCTGACATTCGAATTACAGTATAGAGGTTTTGCGTGGCCGGGAGCAGCGGCATAAGATTGATTTACCAATAGGCCATATGGGGGATATGCTGATAGGCTGCGCGCCAGCAGACCCGCCATTCGGCGCATGGGGCGTCCGCTGGGCTGTGGTAACATAGCAGGTGTGAAAATCCAGTGTTAATCGCCAACAAGCGGTGAGGAACAGGACCGTTACTATGACCAACCAGCAGATCGAACTCCCGGTCACCGGGATGACATGCGCCGCCTGCTCGCGCAACGTCGAGCGCGCCCTGGGCAAAGCCGAAGGCGTGGACGAGGCCAGCGTCAACCTGGCGACCGAACGCGCCAGCATCAGCTATGATCCGGCGCGGGTGAAACCCCAGGCGCTCATCGAGCGCATCCAGAAGGCCGGTTACAACGTGGCGACCGGCACCATCGAACTGCCGGTCACCGGCATGACGTGCGCCGCCTGCGAGCGCAACGTGGACCGCGCGCTGCGCCGTCCGGCGGGCGTGCTGGACGTGTCGGTCAATCTGGCGACCGAAAAGGCGACCGTGACCTATATCCCCGGCAGCGTGCGTCGCGCCGATCTGGTGGCAGCGGTGGAGCGCGCCGGTTACGGCGTTGTCGATACCAGCGGCGCCGACATCCCCGAAGACGCCGAACGCGCCGCCCGCGAGGCGGAGATCGAACGGCAGAAGCGGCTGGTCATCATCGGGGCCATTTTCACCATTCCGCTGGTGATTCTGAGCATGACGCGCCACTTTATGCACACCATCCCCGTCATTATGGATACCTTCCCCTGGCTGATGGAGGATTACTGGCTGTTTGTGTTTGGCGCGATGGCGACGCCGGTGCAGGTGATCGTCGGGCGGCAGTATCTGGTGGGGGCCTATAAATCGCTGCGCAACGGCACAGCCAACATGGATGTGCTGGTGGCGATGGGCACCAGCGCCGCCTACGTCTACGGCGCGATTGTGCTGCTGGGGATTGTGTTCGGCTTCTCCGACACCGTCGGCAAGGATGACTACTTTGAGTCGGCGGCGGTGATTCTGACGCTCATCACGCTGGGTAAGCTGCTGGAAGCGCGTGCCAAAGGCCGCACCAGCGACGCCATCCGCAAGCTGATGGGCCTCACGCCCAAAACGGCGGTCATCCGGCGCGACGGCGAAGAGGTCACCGTGCCAGTGGACTCGCTGGAGATCGGCGACCTGATGATCGTCAAACCCGGCGAACGCATCCCAGCGGATGGCGTGATCGTCGAGGGACGCTCGGCGGTGGATGAGTCCATGCTGACCGGCGAGAGTATGCCCGTGACCAAGAGCGCCGGCAGCGAGGCCATCGGCGGCACGGTCAACAAGCAGGGCCGGCTGGTGGTCGAGGCGTCACGGGTGGGCCGCGATACCGCCCTGGCGCAGATCATCCGGCTGGTGGAGCAGGCGCAGGGGTCCAAAGCGCCCATCCAGCGCATCGCGGACCAGGTATCGGGTGTGTTTGTGCCGGTCGTGGTCGGTCTGGCGACGCTGACATTTATCGGCTGGCTGGTCATCGGCGGCGTCGCCTTTACGCAGGCCATGATGAACACCATCGCCGTGCTGGTTATCGCCTGTCCGTGTGCGCTGGGTCTGGCCACGCCGACAGCCATCATGGTCGGCACGGGTCGCGGCGCGGAGATGGGCATCCTGTTCAAGAACAGCGAAGCCCTGGAAAGCGCGCACAAGCTGCGCACCATTCTGCTGGACAAGACGGGCACCATCACTCGCGGCGAACCCGCCGTCACCGATGTCATCCCGGCCACAGACATCACTCGCGCCGACCTGCTGCGGCTGGCGGCCAGCGCCGAGCGCGGCAGCGAGCATCCGCTGGCGCAGGCGGTCGTCGCAGCGGCCCGCGCCGACGATCTGCAATTGTCAGAGCCGCAGAACTTCGAGGCCGAGTCCGGGCGCGGCGTGCGCGCCGTCGTCGAGGGGCGTGACGTACTGATTGGCAGCCCGCGTTACATCGCCGAGCAGGGCATCGAGGCGGGTCCGCTGGCGGCAGCGGTGGAGCGTCTGCAGAACAACGCCCGCACCGCCGTGATGGTGGTGGTGGATGGCGCGGCGGCGGGTGTCATTGGCATCGCCGACACTGTCAAAGACGGTTCGCGCGAGGCCGTGGCCGCGCTGCACGACCTGGGCCTGACGGTGGCCATGGTCACCGGCGACAACCAGCAGACGGCGGAAGCCATCGCGCGCGAGGTGGGCATCGAGCGCGTGTTCGCCGAAGTGCTGCCCGGCGACAAGTCCGAGGCGGTGCGCAAGGTCCAGACCAAAGGGCAGCGCGCGGCGATGGTCGGCGACGGCATCAACGACGCGCCGGCGCTGGCCCAGGCCGATGTCGGCATCGCCATTGGCACCGGCACCGATATCGCCATGGAAGCGTCCGACGTGACGCTGATGAGCGGCGATCTGCGCGGCGTGGCGCGGGCCATCAGCCTCAGCCGGGCGACCATGCGCACCATCTACCAGAACCTGTTCTGGGCGTTCATCTACAACATCATTCTCATCCCGGTAGCGATGGCTGGCCTACTGATCCCCATGTTCGCCGCCGCCGCCATGGCCTTTTCGTCCTTCTTCGTGGTGACGAACTCACTACGGCTGAGAGGTCGATCGCTTCCGCTTGCTCAGGCAGCCGCTCAAGATAGTGTTCAATCGTCTCGTGCTGCTTCATCGGCACCTGCGGCTTAGTCACTTTGAAATCTTTCCCTCGGAGCTGGGTGATCTTCTTCCTGATTTTCGCCCAGCTCCGGTAGGGGAACGCCTGGCACAGCTCGAGCTGTGTCGCGCCCTCATCCAGCATCTGTTCCAGACCTGCGACCTCATCATCCACCCATCTCGGTCCGCTTTTGCGTGACTGCTTCCAGCCGGTTTTCTCCATGCGGGCGATGTAGTCGGCGTATGTTTCATCCTCGCGGATTGGTTTGGGTGAAATATGGAATGTGCGTTCGCCGACGATCTCATAGGCTTTGAAGCGGATTGCGCGCCAGTTGCGATCGGGTAGTGCAGCCGAGATTTCCTCCTGCGAGGCTTTTTCGGCGATCAGCCGGGTCAGTGTCTCGATTTCATCGGGCATCCACAGAGTCCACGTCTTTGCAGACCAGGGCAGCTCGAATTGATCGATACTGTCGTCTCTCCATCGGATTTCGACATCAGCGATTCGGTGTTTCCCCGTCTGCGTAACCACAATGCGCTCGATGAAGACCTCAGCAACGGCCCGTTTCTCCAGCAGACCCATTTTCTCCCAGTTCGCCAGTACCGTATCGGCACGCTGTGCTAAACGCACGAGTTCGTCCTGCTGAGCAATGCGCCGCTGCAAATGTGCCAGCTTCGACTCGACGCGGGCCTGCTCTTGCTGGTGCTCCATATACTTGCCTTCGAGCGCCTCAGCCATCGCCTCGGATTTGATGTAGCCCATGTTGTAGAGCATATTGCTCATCTGCTGCTGGACGGCGTTCAATTGCCGGTTGAGCGTCTGCAGCTCT
>CAZXCK010000025.1:0-36780 GCA_964639225.1 uncultured Anaerolineaceae bacterium
AGAACTGAGCCAGCCCATCTGCGGGCTGGCTTTTTTGGTGAGTGGACGTGCAGGGTTATAGCATCAGGTTTACTGCCGGGCTTATGCTGATAATAGGAGGATATGAGGTCGTGTTTTCTGCGCATCCATGATGATGCACGCGATACGCGCATTTGTATCGGAATCGGGTAATATAGGTTAAGATTGTTCAGCAGCGGATTATTGTTAGTGGTGTCCCGAGGATTATTGTGATGAGCGCTCCCCCTGTTACCATACCCAGCCTGATTCTCAAGCAGCTATACACGTTCGGCAGCCTGGAAAACACCGGCGACGGCGTGCGTTTTTCGCTCAAGAACCGGCTCAGCGACACGCGCGTGCTCGATGTGCGCCGCATCGCCATCAACGGCGTGGACCTGCCGCGCAACCGTATCGCCATCGATACCGGCAGCGGCGTTGTTTTGCGCCTGGATTACGACTCGCCAGCGCCAGTCATCGACCTGCCGCTGGGCAAAGTGGTCAGCATCCTGGTCGATACGCCGCATTTGCTGCAAGGCAAGCACCAGATCGATATTGTCGTCGAGGCGGATATGTTTGGCGAGCTGGCCATCAGCGTCGAGGACGCCATCACCGAGGAACCGGAGCAGATGCCTCGCGTGCCGCGCAGTGCCCACGATGACTACTCCGACGAGGCCATCCAGGAGCGCCAGCAGTTCGTGCGCGACTTCACCGACACCCAACCAGAGCATATCTGGCAGTATTCGTTCGACCCGCACCTGACCAACGGCAACTGCGAGCTGTTTACCGGTGTGGTGCAGGTTCCGCTGGGTTTCGCCGGGCCGCTGCGCGTCAACGGCGAGCATGCCCAGGGCGATTTTCTCATCCCGCTGGCGACATCTGAGGGGACGCTGGTGGCGTCTTACAATCGGGGCATCAAGCTGCTGAATCTGTCGGGTGGGGTGAAATGCACCGTCGTCGGCGATGCCATGCAGCGCGCGCCGGTCTTTGTGTTCGAGGACGCGCGCGGCGGGCGCGACTTCGTGCAGTGGGTGCTGGACAATATGGACTCGATCCGCGAGCAGGCCGAGTCGACATCCAGTGTCGCCCGGCTGCTTTATGTTGACCCCTATCTGTCGAACAAGTTTGTCTACCTGCGTTTCAACTTCTCCACCGGCGACGCCGCCGGGCAGAACATGGTAGGCCGGGCGACGTTCGCCGCCTGTAGCTGGATTATGGACCGTTACGACGGTATCCAGCGTTTTTACCTGGAATCGAACTTCGCCACCGACAAAAAAGCATCTCAGGTGAACATGATGCGCACACGCGGCAAGCGCGTCACCGCCGAGGCCGTCATCCAGCGCGATGTGCTCGTCCAGCAGATGCGCGTGACTCCTGAAGACCTGTACTACCAGTCGAAGGTGGGCACGGTGGGCGCGTTCCTCTCCGGGGCGAACAACAACGGTGCTCACTCGCCCAACGCCATCACGGCTATGTTTATCGCTACCGGCCAGGATGTGGCCAATGTGTCGGAGTCGTCGGCGGGCATTCTCTACACTGAACTGACACCGGCGGGCGATTTTTACGTCTCGATGACCATCCCTTCGCTGATCGTGGCGACCTATGGCGGCGGGACTGGCCTGCCGACCCAGCGCGAGTGCCTGGAACTCATGGATTGTTATGGGCGGGGCAGGGTCAACAAGCTGGCAGAGATCGTCGCCGGGGTGGTGCTGGCCGGTGAGCTGTCGCTGGGGTCGGCCATCGCGTCGTCGGACTGGGTATCGTCGCACGAGCGTTACGGGCGCAACCGCTGACGCGCCGGCAGCGGATGGCGTTATGCCGTTGGCAGGCGGATGACAAACGTAGTGCCCTGACCGGGCTGGCTGTCGAAGTCAATGGTGCCGCGATGCAGCTTCACGCAGTCATCGACGATCTTCAGGCCCAGGCCCACCCCGGCCAGATGCGCGACGTTACTGCTGCGATGCAGCGCCTTGAACACATGCGACTGGTCCTGCGGCGGAATGCCTAAACCCTGATCGGCGATCTCAATCGTCACCTCATGCGCCGCCACGCTGACCCGCACGCTGACCTCGCTGCCGGGCGGCGAATACCTGAAGGCGTTCGACGTCAGTCCGTTGAGGATGTGCCGCAGCAGATCGCTGTCCAGTGAAACGTCGTCTTCTGGGCCGCTGTATTCGAGCGTGAGCTGGTGCCTGGACCCGGCATTCGCCTGCTGGTCCTGTATATAGCTCTGCATGAAGCGGTGCAGGTCCACCGGCTGCGGGTTGAAGCCCAGCCGGTCGATGTGGCCGCTGACAACCAGGCCAATATCGTCCAGCATATGGCCCAGGCGTACCACCTGCTGGCGGATGTTCTGGTAGCGCGTGGCACGATCCTCGCTGGACATGCGATCTTCGTAGCGTTCCAGCAGTTCGCAGGCCGAGAGGATGGTCGCCAGTGGCGTGCGGAATTCGTGCGACACGGTGGACATAAAGTACGTCTTGAAGGCGTTCAGCTCTTTTTCGGCTTCCAGCGCCAGTCGCAGCGATTCGTGTTCGCGCTGTGCTTCTTCCGCCGCTTTGCGCTCGGTGATATCCTCGATAACGCCGTACACCCGACGCAGACCGTCGCCTTCCTCGACGACGCGCGTGCTGTCGCGCACCCACAGCACATGCCCGTCTGCGTGCTGAATGCGGTAATCACAGCCGGTACTCTCGCCCCGCCGCTGGCGGGTGTCGTGCTCGATGGCGATGTCGTAGTCGTCGGGATGGACGACACACCGGTACCAATAGTCCCACCCTGAGGTTAATTCGTCGTGGGTACGGCCTGTAAGTGTGCCAAAGTTGGGCGACAGGTAGATCAGATCGGCGCGGCCATCCGGGTAAAAATCGAACACATACAGATGGTGCGTGATCGAGGCCAGCGCCGTCTCCACCAGGCTGGACTGCCAGCGCAACTGGCGGTGCAGTTTTTCCTCAAAGCGCACCAGGTCCAGCGTCAGGCGGGTGACGAGTTGCGGATCGGGCGCTGTGGGCGGAAACTCCAGGCGGGCCATCCGCAGCGTCTCCAGCCGTTCCGGGCGATAATGCTCAACCACCGACTCCAGCAGGTCCAGCACCGGGTTGATGTGGCGCGGGTCGAACGTCCAGATGGTGTCGAACTCGCGGAAGGCTTCGGTGTCGGCGCGGTTATGCGCATCTCTACCGCACAACAGCGCGGAGAAGTCGGGCGAGAGGACGGCCAGGAACCATTCCTGGCGCAGTTGGTCGCCATTGGCGAGCTGGATGCGTAGTTCGGTAGCCTGTTCTTCGGGCGGCAGCGGCCCACCAGAGAAGATGCACACCTGACGCGCCTGCTGCGCGAGCCGGTTATAGCGGGCGGTCTCTTTGACCCAGTACGAAGACTCCTGGAAGCCCGTGAAAATGAGGGCGGGCAGGTTATCCTCCAGGACGATATCTTCCAGCGCGTGCGACAGATGCACCAGCGTCGTCTTGGTGGCGCGCACGATGGGCAGCGTATCCCCCAGGTGATCGATCAGCAGATCAAAAAGCGACAGGTTCAGCGGCTGCGGTGGATATGGTTGGGTCATAGGCGCGTCGAGTCCGTCATAACCGGTGGGTTGGCTCCGCTGTAGTTTATCATTAACGTAGGCTTGATTCTATACAGAATTAATTGTCTGGACGAGGCCAGCCAGCAATAGCTCACAGGCCGCTGATGTCCACCTCGACACCGTGCTGGCCCAGCGCGTCGTACAGATTCTGCCACTGGTCGGCGCGCACGACCACGGCCATCTCGCCCAGCCTGGCGCCCACATAACGGCGCAGCGCGGGCGTGTTGAGGATGAAATCGAGCGTCTCCGGGGCGGTGGTGCGCAGCACCAGCAACTGCTCGATGGTGACGGCGGCGGCGGGTCCGCTTTGCCAGGAGTCGAGCAGGCGCGTGATGCCCGCCGGCAGCGATGCGCCCGCGTCCAGGTGGCGCGCCAGAAAGGCCTGGATGTGCTCGGTGGTGATGCCCTGCCCGGCGGCCTGCTGGATGCCGGTGGCCGTCAGTTTGTAGGTGTACGGGTCGCTGGCCGGGGGCGCGTCGGCCCAGGTGGTGAAGCGCATCACCTGAAAGCGGTCGATGCGTGGCACGCGCCGCGAGACGAGCAGCGTGCCGTCTGGCCGGATGCTGATCTGCTCTTCGGGATAGGTGGCGGCGGGCCAGGGCTGCAGATCGACGAAGGCGCGCCCGTAGGCCGTCAGGCGGGCGGCGTCCTCGGCCAGATCGGCCATGCCCAGCCAGTGCAGCGGCCCGCTGATGTAGAACTCCAGCAGCGCCCCTTCGACGGCGTCCCAGCTTTCAAAACCGGTCAGGTACTCGCCTTTGTCGTTGCGGATATACCAGCTATCGTAATCGCCGCCGGGCCGCTGGAAATCCGGCTCTTCCTCGTGAATCTGATGCACGAACTCGTCCAGCGCCCACCAGTCCTGCGGCGGCACCAGATCGCGCACGAAACCCCGGAACGCCTCGCGGGCGACGACGGCATCGTAGGGCCAGCCGGTCGGTTCGGGGTGCAGGCCGGGGACGTGCCACAGGTCCAGATAGACACGGCTGTGATGCCAGGCGTCGGCCAGCGCCTTGAGCTGGGCGTCGCGGCGGGCTTCCAGCCAGCGGCGGGCCTCGGCGCGGCGCGGAAAAGCGCGCCGGTCCTGCACGTCGATCAGCTCCGCCGACACCGCCAGCCGGAAGATGAACGCCAGCCGCTGCGGTTCCGGGTTGAGCAGATAGGGCGTCAGCCCCTCGCGGTCAACCTCGGCCAGATCGTCACCGCTGACCGCGCCGCCGTGTACCTGAAGATAGCCCAGCAGCGTCGTCAGGTCATCGACGATAGTCGTATCCGCCGGGCGAACGCCGGTCAGCATGTCGGCGTCCAGCGGCTCGATGTGCGGGCTGTCAGTGTCATAGGCGGTGAGCGCGTCGTCCTCGTCATCGGCGGCGAGGTCGTCATAGCCGGTGCGGTGAACCGGCAGCACGGCGGCCAGATCGGGCGGCACGTAGACGGTCACACGCGGGCCGGTGGAGGTCTGCTCGTAACGCTCGTAGACCAGCCCCCGGTAGTAGAGGGCTTCGGCGTGGCTCTGCGGATGTTCCAGCGGCTGCTCGCGTTCGATAGCGCCCGGCCCCATTTTGCGGATTTTGCCGTTGAGCCGCTCGAACATGGGCAGGGGTATACTGGCGCCCTGCGAGGCCAGCAGTGTTTGCAGGACGCCGCGCTGTTCGTCGCTGAGGCTTTCCCAGGCGCGCAGGGCGTTGTCGGGGTCGAGCATGGCCGCTTTCAGTTCGGCGGCGGCCTCCGCCGGCTTCAGGGTCTGGATGTCCACGCGCCAGAACCTGGCCAGCACGGGCAGCAGATTCTGTTCACCGGCTTTGAGACTGTCCAGCAGTTTCATGGTCACCGCCCCTGTTTGTGTGCTGACAAAAAACCGGCCTGGGGTCAGGCCGGTTCCTGGCGGAAAATTCTGACGTGTCGCCGGGGTTCCTGCCCATAAGACCGGGAGACAAGCTGCGCTTTGCGCGCGAGCTGGTGCTGGCGCCGCCGGATGCTTGATTCCTGCGGTACCAGGTCGATGAAGTCGGCTCCGGCGCGAATTTGCATAATGGCCGACTCAGTCTCCCGGAGGGCCTCCCCAAAAGGGTCGAGGGGGTTGACCTCCAGCTTGAAGATGTCGATCAGGAAGTTCTCCATCTGGCTGACGGTGTTGGCCCGCAGCACGTAGATGGGCATTCCCCGGCGTTCGGCGTCGACAATCAGCTTGGGACGCCGCCGGTAGTAGTTCTTGAGTGTCACCACCGCGTCGGCCCCGCCCAGATCGTCGGAGACGTTGAGCGGCACATGCAGACGGCGCGCCGCCTGCTCCAGCCGGTTGCGGGCCACGCCGAAAGCGTAGACCTTCAGCGTCTCCAGCGGACGGTCAGCGCGCGGCGGACCGGCTTCCTCGCCGATGGGCGAGCGCACATTGCGCACTGTGCCACGTGGCTGGTCCACACGGTCGCGGCGGTTGTAGCGCCCGTTGCGCATGTCACGCTCGCTGCGCTCGTTGGTGACGCTGCGCGTCTCCGGCTGCACCGTGTCCACGTGAATCTGGCCGTCGGCGTCGCGCGATCGAATCTCAACCGGCAGCGTCCGACCGCGCAGCATGCCATCGACGGCGTCGGCCACGCTTTCATGAATGGCCAGCCGGTCGCGCGTCTGAATCTCGATGAGCACGTCGAACGTCGGCGGAGCGCGGCGCTCCAGCACGGTCTTCTGTGTGCCACGCCGGCGCGCCTCGTCGTCGGAGAGCGTCACCGATTCGATGCCGCCGATCAGGTCGGAGAGCGTCGGGTTGAGCATCAGGTTGTCGAGCGCGTTACCGTGCGCCGTGCCGATGAGCTGCACACCGCGCTCGGCGATGGTGCGGGCGGCCATCGCTTCCAGTTCGCGGCCAATCTCGTCGATGACGATGACCTCTGGATTGTGATTTTCGACCGCCTCGATCATCACCTCGTGCTGGCGCTCTGGATGCGAAACCTGCATCCGGCGCGATTTACCGATGGCCGGGTGCGGCACGTCGCCGTCGCCGCCGATCTCGTTGGATGTATCGACGATGACCACGCGCTTTTTCTCGGCCAGCACACGGGCGGCCTCGCGCAGCATGGTCGTCTTGCCGACGCCGGGCGGACCCAGCATCAGCAGGCTCTGGCCGGATGTGACCAGGTCGGCGATGATGTCGATGGTGCCGTAGACGGCGCGACCCACGCGGCAGGTGAGGCCCACCACATCGCCCCGGCGGTTGCGGATGGCCGAAATACGATGCAGCGTGCGCTCCATACCGGCGCGATTGTCGGCGTCAAAATCGCCGATGTTGGTCACGATGGTGTCGATATCGGCACGGGTGACTTCACCTTCGGAGAGGGCGACTTCGCCCTCCACAAAACGGGCGGTGGGGATCCGCCCCAGGTCGAGGACGATCTCCAGCAGGTTATCCGTGTTACCCAGCGAGTCGAGTGCATCGTTGATGTAACGCGGCAGTACGTGCTTGAGTTCGTCGATGTCGTCAGTTATACGTCTTTCCATATAGTCGTTGGTATTCTCCACATACACGGCCACAGTTTATCACTGACGGAGTGGTTCCGACGGTGATTGGGCGATACTGGTTATGGCCCGCAGGCCATGACGCACTTTGGCGAACGATGTCTGGCGTACCCTGGCGGTGGTGTGTTTGACCATCACGGCCTGGCGTGGGCCAGGTTCAAAGAAGATGTCCTCCAGGGTGGACTTCAGCCATTCCTGATGCCGCCGCAGGCACAGATACACCGGCAGGCGGTGCGTGCTGTGAACGCGCGCGATAGCGCTTTCCAGGATGGCGGCGGCGTCTTCCAGAATTTCCGGGTTGATGTACGGGATCATATAGGTACCGTACTTGCCTTCAGAGACGTAGATATACGCCTCAACGCGGTTTTTAATCGGGTACACCCAGCTCGCGCTCTTCTCGGCGGGCGGGATGCTGATCTGAGCCACCAGCGGCGGCACGATATGCGATAACAGCAGTTGCACGCTGTGCGGGTCCACTTCGTCATACGGCACCAGTTGGACCGACGGCGCGCGCGTGGGATAGGCGCCGGGCTGCCGCCGCCAGATCTGCTGGCGGGCGTAGACGGCAAAACCGGCGGTGCGCAGCGTCTCGAACAGGTAGCTGCTTTCCTCTACCTCAGCGATGAGCGCGTGAATCTGGTTGCGGCCCGCCTCGCGCGTCATGGTGTCCAGGATGTGCAGCCAGGCGGTGTCGTCCATGTCGGCCTGCGGCGCTGGCGCGATGTAGGTGATCTGCGCGTTGGGACTGTCTTCGCGCAGGCGTAACTGGCCGATCACCTGCTGCCGGTTGGCACGGGCGACGAACGTATGCAGCCCGCGCTGGGGCAGCAGCACGCTGGAGATCACCGCCCCGCTGGGGCCGTGAATATCGCGTGTGTGTTCCAGTTCACTGTCGAGCGCCGTCGCTTTGTCTGACAACCGCTGGATCAGCGGAATGTCTACCAGCGAAACAGCGCGTGTCTCGGTATCACGTGTCGACATTACGCTTCTCGATCTATCCGTGTCGGGAGTCCCGCGAACCGAATAACGGCTGTCCGGGTTCGGCCCGGTAGTGGTCGGTCGAACCTGATTGAGGGTTGCGGATGGTCAATCGTCATCTTTGCCATTTCCTGATTATTGTAGCATCCTTCAACAGCCCTTGACAACTGCCCCGGTTACGCGGAACGCCAGAGCCTGCCTTTGCTGTTTATAACCCTGTTGGCGGCGCGGGGACGCGCTTTCGCTGCGCATTGCGTCCGTTTGTTCTGTGTAACACTGTACGACAGACGCCTTAGATTCTGATGAGGAAAGCCTGCGAGGTGGGGGCAAGGCATCGCCCGTGCCTCCGCATCGAATCCACGTGGAGGGGTTGACAAACTGTGCGAGTCGCATGATATAGTAGCTACGAGGATTTTTTGGGGAAACCCAGCAGCCGCCGCTTCGGCGACTGTCACCAACAGCGATACGGTCCTCACAACGCAATACCACATGCCACCCATTTTTCGACCAACAGAATAGTGTGCTTCATGCTGGCATCAGGCTACCGCTGATCGGCTGGTGTTTTGGTGTCTACAGCATGTGAGTCTGTTAGAAGTGTAGTTGTGAGGTAAGGAAATATGGTTAACCGTAACAGCAACCAACAGGCACTCAGCCTCGATGTGGACATGCTGCGCTCGGCTATCCGCGACGAGTACCACGTCGTCGCCAGCGAGCCGATGCGCGGTTTTCACTTCCACACGGGGCGTCCGCTGGCGCGTATCCTCGGCTACGAGGACGCCTGGCTGGATGGCATTCCAGAACCAGCCATCGAGTCCTTCGCCGGGACGGGCAATCCGTTCAGTGTGGGCGAGATGCGGCCCGGCCAGCGTGTGGTCGATATTGGCTGTGGCGCGGGCATCGACAGCCTGATCGCCGGGCGGATGGTCGGCCCGGATGGCGTTGTCGTGGGCGTGGATATGACCGAGTCCATGCTGCGCAAAGCGCGCACCAGCGCCAGCGATGCCGGTATGGATCATGTGGACTTCCGCGAGGGCTACGGCGAAGCGCTGCCCGTGCCGGACGAATGGGCCGACGTGGTCATCTCCAACGGCGTGCTCAACCTGATGCCGGACAAAGCCGCCGGTCTGGAGGAGATGCACCGGGTGCTTAAGCCCAACGGTCGCCTGCAGATCGGCGACATTATGGTGCAGAAGGTCGTGCCAGACAGCGCCAAAGAGAACATCGACCTGTGGACGGGGTGAATTGCCGGCGCTCTGCTGGAAGCAGAGTTACAGGCTGCGGTCGCAGCCGCCGGTTTCGTGGACTTTGAAATCACCTGGCAGGCGGATGTGTTCGCTGGCGCGCCACAGTCCAGCAGCGCGGCGAACTTCGGCACGCTCGGTATCAACTTCCGCGCGCGCAAGCCCGCCGACCCGGCGGAGTGGCAAGCCGCTATGCAGGCTCTCGACAACACATAATTCGCATCAGCAATGCATATAATGCGCGCCGAGTCGGTTGGACTCGGCGCGCGGACTTTTATGATATGCAGCCGGTTCTATTCGGCCTTCGGATAGCCCACCGCGTCGATAGCTGCGGCTACGGCGAAATCCTTGGCCGACAGCTTGCTGCCGGCGTCGTGCGTGGTAAAGCGCGCCGTCACCGTGCGGTAGCCGATGGTCAGATCGGGGTGGTGGTCGTGGGCTTCGGCGATGGTGCCGATGGTGGTCGCCCAGGCCAGCCCGGCCATGTAATTCGGCAGCTTGTAGGTCTTCTTGATACTGTCGCCGTCCAGTTCCCAGGCGTCCAGCTTGCGCATATGCTCCGCGATTTCCTGCTGGGATAAGGCTGGTGTTGCCATCTGAGGTTCTCCTTTTTCAGTTGTGCTGATGAACACCAGTCTAACGGGCCAGCATGAAAACCCCCTTAGAACGCTGCCAGCATCCGCTGATTAAACCTCAGCGAATGGCCCTCATTTGTGATACGATACAGACGTTTGACCCTCTTAAATACAGTTAAGTTGCGAGGAGCAGCTACTATGGTAGACGCAGCACCCGAAAAGACCGGTGCCGAGAGCATCACCTGGGATTTGACGCCGCTGTACGGCGGACTCGACGACCCGGCCATCGACGCCGACATGCAGCGCGCCGAGGCGCTGGTGGACGACTTCGCCAGCCGCTACCGGGGGCGCGTGTCGCTGCTGGAAGCGGACGAACTGCTGGAAGCCGTGCAGGCGCTGGAAGCCATCTACGACGTGACCGGGCGCATCGAATCGTATGCGGGGCTGGTACATGCCACCGATACCGTCGATGCCCGCACCAACGCCCTGGTGGCGAAGGTCGATGAGTTCGAAGCGCGGGTTAGCCAGAAGTTTGTCTTTTTCCAGCTCGAATGGAACGCGATCGACGAGGCGCGCGCCGGGGCGCTGCTGGCCGATCCGGCGCTGGCGAAATATCGCCATATGCTGGAAGCGCAGCGCCGCTACCAGCCCTACCAGCTCGACGAGGGCCGCGAGCAGCTTCTGCTGGAAAAGAACGTCACCGGGCGCAGCGCCTGGGAACGTTTCTTCTCGCAGTTAATGGGCGTCATGCGCTATGAACTGGACGGCGAGGAACTCACCCAGAGCCAGGTGCTGGTGCGGATGTACAGCCCGGACCGCGACGTGCGCCGCGCCGCCGCCGATTCGCTGACTGAAGGGCTGCGCAAACGCTCGATGGAGCTGACTTACATCTTTAACGTACTGGCTGCCGACAAAGCCACCGACGACCGTCTGCGCGGCTTCCCGACCTGGATTTCGTCGCGCAACCTGAGCAACAAAGCGCCGGATGCCGTCGTCGATGCGCTGGTCGAAGCGGTCACCGCGCGCTACGATCTGGTGATGCGCCATTATCGCCTCAAGCGGGCGCTGCTGGGTCTGGACGAACTCACCGATTACGATCGTTACGCGCCGCTGCCGGTCAAAGAGAGCGACAAACGCTACGCCTGGGACGACGCGCGGCAGATCGTGCTGGATGCCTTCAATCAGTTCAGCGATACGATGTCCGAGTCGGCCCGCCGCTTCTTCGACGAAAACTGGATTCACGCGGCGCTGGCCCCCAATAAACGCGGCGGCGCTTTTGCCCACCCGGTGGTGCCGGACGTGCATCCGTATGTGTTCCTCAACTACACCGGCAAGGCCCGTGACGTGGCCACGCTGGCCCACGAACTGGGGCATGGCATCCACATGCTGCTGTCCGGCCAGAAGAGCGGCCTATTCGGTCTGTACACGCCGCTGACCACCGCCGAGATGGCGTCGGTGTTCGCCGAGATGCTGGTGTTCAGCGACCTGATGGAAAAAGAAGCCGATCCCGGTGCGCGCCTGGCCATGCTGGCCGCCAAGATCGAGGACACCTTCGCTACGGTGTTCCGCCAGGTGTCGATGAACCGCTTCGAGAACGGTATGCACATCGCCCGCCGGGGCGAGGGCGAACTGCCGACCGAGCGCCTCAGCGAACTGTGGATGGACTCGCAGCGGGCCATGTTCGGCGACAGCGTCAACCTGCGCGACGAGTACGGCCTGTGGTGGAGCTACGTGCCGCACTTCCTGCACACGCCCGGCTATGTCTATGCCTATGCCTTCGGCGAGCTGCTGGTGCTGGCGCTGTTCGACATCTATAAAGAGCAGGGCGCGGACTTCGTGCCGAAGTATATCCGTGTGCTGGAAGCCGGCGACTCCGACTGGCCGGAGAACATCCTGGCCGAAGTGGGCGTGGACCTCAACGATCCGGCCTTCTGGAGCCGGGGTCTGAACGCCATCCAGACGCTGGTCGAGCAGGAAGAAGCCCTGGCCCGTGAGGTCTACCCGGACCGGTTCTAGTCGATCGTGGGTTCGCCTGTCCATGTGAGGGCAGGCGAACCGATACGACCGTATCCACCCCACCACAAACGGAGACAACATCATGGTCAAAGCACTGGTGACAGGCGGGACCGGCTTTGTCGGCTCGCACATCGCGCGCGAACTTGACGCGCAGGGGCACAGCGTCCGTGTGATGCACCGCGCCACCTCGCGGCTGACGGCGCTGGACGGTGTGAACTACGAGAGCGTCATCGCCACACTGGACGACGCCGGCGCTCTGCGCGCGGCCTGCGATGGTGTGGACTGGGTGTTCCATGTGGCGGCAGTCGCCGATTACTGGCGCGCCGACCGCCAGCGGATGTTCGCCGCCAACGTGGACGGCACGCGGCTTCTGCTCCAGGCGGCGCGCGAGGCCGGTGTGCGGCGCGTGGTGTTCACCAGCAGCGCGGCGGCGGTCGGCCTGCGCGATGACCGCCCCGCCGACGAAAGCGAGCCGTTCAACCTGCCACCGGAGCGTTTCCCCTATGGTTACAGCAAGCATCTCGCGGAGCAGGTGGTCGCCGAGGCGGTGCATGACGGACAGGATGTCGTCACTGTGAATCCGGTCGTCGTGCTGGGGCCGGGCGATCTCAACCTGATCTCCGGCGATCTTATCCTCAAGGCGCGGCGGCTGGGTCCGCTGCTGCCGGTGACGTCGGGCGGGCTGGCCGTCGTTGATGTGCGCGATGTGGCTCGCTGGCATGTCGCCGCCGCCGAGCGTGGCCGCAGCGGCGAACGATACATCCTGGGCACAGCCAACTATGGCTACCGCGAACTGCTCGACATGCTCGCCGAGACGCTGGGCGTGCTGCGCCCGCGCCTCACCCTGCCGGACTGGCTGCCGCCGCTGCTGGCGCGCCTCATCGACGTTGCCCGCGCCGCTGGCATCGTCACGCCAATCGACGCCAACCAGACGCTGCTGGCGACGCGCAACGTGTTCTTCGATTATCGTAAAACATGGGACGAACTGGGCGCGCCGCACATCGACATGCGCCGCAGCCTGCGCGACACCGATCGCTGGTACGCCGATAACGGCTATCGGTGAGCCGGGCTGTTGCCGAGGGGTCTTTTTCTTTAGGGGCTGCCCTCAGAGAGCCTGCCGGGTAGCCACCTGAGTCCACCGGGTGCGCCGCGCGGTTCGTTCGCGCCTACCTGCGCCGCGAGCGCCGCAGGAACTCCACGCCGGCCAGTCCCAGAATTGCCACTTGCAGCACCACCGCCGCGATCAGCAGCGGCGAGGGGCCGCTTTCCACCACGACGACCTCGCGCACCGGTGCCGCTTCGACCCCGGCGCTGGCGTCGGCGGGGTTGGCGGCGGCGACCGCGATGCCGTCGCTTGTGGGCGATGGCGATGGCGTTACGGTAGCGGCGATCCAGTTCTGCTGGCTGTTGTTGGGCGGCGGCAGCGTAACCAGTGGCGGGGCGTTGTCCATGACAGCCTGCGCGGGCGTTTGGCTCGCCGCGTCCAGCGCGAACGCCAGTTCGGCGTCAGCGGTGAGAATCACCCACTCCGGCACAACATCCAGCGTGCCTACCGGTGGCGGTGTGGCCGTCGGCGTCGGCGAAATACGCAGCTCGACGACGGATTCAGGGTTGCCGCTGCCATCACTGGCGGCTTCGGTCGCCTGCTCGACGCCGGGCGTGGGCGTGGTTGTCGGCGGCTCGCCGGGGGTGGGGGTATACGTCCCGCCTGCAGGCGGAATCAGCAGCACGCTGCCGACAGCAAGCTGGCGACCTTCCGGCTCGGACATCTCGTTGAGCTGGCGAATGCGCTCCAGGTCATCCCATGAGTAGCCGTAGAGCATGGCGATCTCGCCCAGCGTATGGCCGGGCTGCACTTCGTGCATGATGTTGCCGTAGTTATCCAGCCCCACCACGAACGGCGGCAGCCCACCCGCACCGCTGGCGCTGCTGCTGGCTGCCGAGCCGCCGCTGCGATTGACACGCACCGGCGCTGGCAGCACACCACCCGGATTGCCAAACACCAGCACAAAGGCCGTGCCGCTGGCTCCGCTGGCCACGCCAATACCGATCTCGGTGTAGTTGGCGCTGGTGATGCCGCGATAGTGAATCGGCGAGTTGAGCCACCACTGCCAGGCGGTGGCGGCGGTGGCGTTGCTCCCCATGTAGATATTCTCACTCACCAGCGACGAGCCATATCCGGCGCGCTGCGCCCGCACGCTGGGCGTGGAGCCGTCGTACTGCGTATGGCTGATCTGGCCGGTATCGGCCATCCACTGTGCCTGATTCTGCGCCGCCGCCGCCAGCGCCCCGTTGGCTGCGTAGCCCGGCAGCCCCAGTGACTGGCGCAGCCCATTGACCTGACCCAGCAGATAACCTGCCGGGTCCTGACCATAGCTCAACAGCGGCGGGACCAGCGCGACCAGCAGCGCGATCCATAAAAAGCGTGTCCATCTCATCATAGCGGCCTATTTTAGCATAAAACCGGTGCTGTCAACCTGCCGGTTCGCCTGCGCTGAAGCGCGATGATCTTTCACTTTGGGCCTCGGTGGCGCTATACTAAAGCAGTCGGCAGATGTTGCAAAAAGGTGTTGGGATGAAGCGAGTGCGAATCGGGCTGGTGGGGCTGGCAGCGGCGGCGCTGATGGGCTGTTCGGCGTTGGAATCGACGACAGCGCCCACACCGGATGGCGACACGACCCCCGCCGGGACCAACTGGGCCACCAGCACCCCGGCGGCGAGCGACATCCTCATCACACCCGTCATCGTCGAGACGCCGGCGGCTTCGGTCACGCCCGCCTGCGGCGAAGCGCCAGTGCCACGCCTGATCGTCGGCGAGCATGGCCGCGTGTCGGATAACGACCTGCGCCCGCTTAACGTGCGCTCTGGCCCCAGCACCGGCCACCGCATCCTGGGCCGTTTGGAAGTGCTGGATGTGTTCTACGTGCTCAGTGGGCCGGAGTGCGGCGGTAACTATCTGTGGTACTTCGTCGACAAGGGCGACCTGCGCGGCTGGATCGCTGAAGGCGACCGCGCCCAGTACTACGTGGACCTGTATCTGCCCGGTTGACGCGCCACTCATGCAGTGCTAAACTTCCGGCAAATCACCAGCGCGGCAGTGGTGGAATGGCAGACACGGAAGTCTTAAAAACTTCTACCTTCGGGTGTGTGGGTTCGAATCCCACCTGCCGCAACAAACAGAGCGCCCCACCGGGCGCTTTTTTGCACATGCTACGCGGCAAACGACGATCTGTATAAAAGAATCATCAGAAATTGCGTTAGGGTATGGCTATCTTTTACAAAAGTGCTGTATGATAATGGGTGGTCCTTCAGTTGTAAACCGATATCTTGCGCGAGGTTGTGCCATGCCAGAATATGTCTATCGTCGTGAGGATGGCTCTACTTTCACGGTGCGGCAGCGTTTCAGCGACGAGCCGCTGACCGCCGACCCGGAGACGGGCCAGAAGGTCGTCCGCGTGATTCAGAACGCCGGCGTGATCTTCAAAGGCTCTGGCTTCTACATCACCGATAACAAAAACGGCAGCGGCGCGCGCCGCGACAACGGCAACGGCAACCGCCGCGAAGGCGACAGCAGTTCGTCCAGCGACAGCAGCGCCGAAAAGTCCGCCCCGGCTGCCACCGCTGCGGAGAAATCCCCGAAAAAGGATACCAGCCTGGCCGCCGCCGGCGACTAAGCCTCTGCCTGTTTTGCAAGGGCAAATGCCCGCGACCGGCATCGCCGGACGTTATAGCAAAACCGCCCCGGTTTAATCCAGAGCGGTTTTTTGTGATTCTGGCGCGTTCAATGTCCGCTAGAGTTGGAAGTCGCCGGAGACGCGCACAACCTTCTGCGTGTAGTTGTTGACGTATTCCAGCAGACGCTCGTGCAGCCGCTGCCAGTCCGGGCTTTGCAGAATACCGCGCATGGTCTCCACGTCTTCGGCGATGGCCTCGGCCATAATCTGTGGCGTTTCGTCGCGGCTGTAGACCGTGTACCAGGCCCAGGTCGTCTCGATCCCCAGGTTATTGACCCCCGGCAGCCACTCCCGCACGACAAATTCAAAGTATTCCTGGTCCTGATTGGGCTTGATGTCCCAGTTCATCAGCAGTTTGACGCTCATATAACCTCGTGTTATGTCTGCGGTTTCAACAGAACAACCTGTGGTTGTTCCGGCAGCGAACTCGATTGCAGCCGGAGCAGCTCTTCTTCCTGAACTTTGCTCACCCCCATCTCTTTGAGGAAACGCTCGACCGGTTCCAGCGGCACACTGAGGCCCGGCAGCGCGTAGTGCATGGGGATGATGTAATTCGGCTCGATGAGGGCGATGACTTCCGACGCGGCGCTCGATTTGAGGCTGTTGCCGCCACCTACCGGAACCAGCGCCACGTTGACCTGCCCCAGCGCCTCGATGGTCGATTGGTCCGGGACGTGCTTCAGATCGCCCAGGTGAACCACCGTCAGCGAGTTATACTGAATGATATAGGCTACGTTGTAGTGGGGCGGTGCGTCCTCTTCGACGTAGTGCATGGGAATGCCGGAGATAAACACGCCGCCAATCTCATACTCGCCGGGGCCAAACAGCACATGCGTACTGCCCTTGACCGCCGCCGCGTTGTTGTGGCCGGGCCGGTCGTGGCTGATGGTGACCACATCGCCGCGCAGCCGGGGCATCGGCAGGCCCAGCGCCTCGCTGAAGGGGTCGGTGACAATGGTGATCGCCCCGCGTTCCGCGATACGAAAACAGCTATGTCCGTACCAGGTAATGTCCAATGGTGAATCCCTATCCTGATTGCAGCAATTCGAGCTTCCATTATAGCACATGGCCCCCCGTCCGGTGAATCGTGGGCTGGCCCCGGGTGCATCCGGAAATTGGGGCAGGCTCTCAGCTTTCGCGCTGCCAGCGCGCGAGCGGTTCAAAATAGCTGGCTAGAGATAGCCAACCCATTAAAAGGATTGTGTCCCTCATGGCAGGTTACGTGAGTCTGTTTTTGTGTCTCTTTAGCAGACACGCTTCCTCTAGCCCGGTGTTTTAACGCCGGGCGAGGCAGGTTTGCCCCCAAATCCGGATGTACCCCTGGCCCCCTTGAACCTCTCCCCGGCCACATCAGGCGAAAGTCTGATAAAAGTGGTTAGAGTCTCATCAAAGACTCAGTGACAGGCCGTGTTATCGTCAGATGGATATGCTATGATTAACGGTCTATGCGAGCCATGACATCCGGTATCAGATTAAGCCTATGACGACACTGTTTTTAGTTCGCCATGCCGTGAATGATTTCGTCAAAACCGGCAAGCTGGCCGGATGGACGCCGGGAGTCCACCTCAACGACGAGGGCAAAGCCCAGGCCGAGGCGCTGGGCCAGCGGCTGGCCGATGCGCGCATCGACCATATTTATGCCAGCCCGCTGGAACGCACCATGGAGACCGCCGAGGCCATCCGCCAGCATTACCCGCATCTGCCTATCGAGTCCAACAGTGCCATCGGCGAAGTGCGCTACGGCGACTGGGAAGGCATGGAGATCGCCGCCCTGCGCCGTCGCAAGATGTGGGATGTCGTCCAGGAATATCCGTCGCGCGCCCAGTTTCCCAACGGGGAGACGATGCGCGCTGTACAGGTGCGCGCGGTCGATGAGATCGAGCGCATGATTCGCCGGCATCCGGGGCAGACGGTGGTTGCCGTTTCCCACGCCGACCTGATTAAGATGGTGCTGGCCCACTTTCTGGGCATGCACCTCGATAACTTCCAGCGTATTGTGGTGTCGCCGGCGTCGGTCAGCGTGTTGATGGTGGGTCACAGCCGTCCGTATGTCGCCTGCCTGAACGACACCGCTCATGTGCAGCAGATGGAGCGCGAACGCAAAGCAGCACAGCCGGACGCAACCGCCCGTTGACGACGGTCCGCCGGCCATCTGTACTGAACCTCATGCGCAGCCACACGGGACGCGCGACTTTGCACACGCCCGTCGCCGGAGTTTTACACGATGTGCAGCGCAGCCAGCCAGTGAGAAGCGAAAATTATGCCAGGCCAAGAAATCGAGCTTAACCCGGTAG
This sequence comes from uncultured Anaerolineaceae bacterium, assembly GCA_964639225.1. Taxonomy (GTDB): domain Bacteria; phylum Chloroflexota; class Anaerolineae; order Aggregatilineales; family Phototrophicaceae; genus CAZXCK01. The sequence goes on from CAZXCK010000025.1 coordinate 17,932, forward strand.
ATTATGTCACCGTTGGGACTGTCGGCCCGAAAGGGCGGCGGGTGTTTTATCTCCAGGCGGGGCATGCGGACCAGGTCCTTTCTATCGTCATCGAAAAAGAGCAGTCGCGCGCCCTCAGCGATGCCATCAACGAACTGATCGACGATCTCGACGAGCGCTACCAGCGCACCACCGAAGAGGTCGATCTGGCGGATTTCAACATGGAGCTGCGCCAGCCCATCGAGCCGCTGTTCCGTGTGTCGCAGATGGGGCTGGGCTACGACGAAGATCAGGATAAGGTCGTCCTCGTCGCTCAGGAGCTGATCCTCACCGACAGCGGCGAGGCCGCCTTCGACGCCGAACAGGATGACGATTTAGAGGACATTCTGGGGCTGGACCCCTCGGAGCAGCCCAGCATTTTACGCCTGTGGTGCAGCCGCGCCCAGATGCGCGCCCTCAGCCAGCAGGCACAGGCGACCGTCCAGGCGGGCCGCGCCGATCCCCGGCAGAACGGTCGCCTGGTGTATTACTGGACATAAACAGACCGCGATGCAAAACCATGACCGCACGCTGATCGTGACCGGCGGCAGCGAGGAACCCGGCTCGGCTGCCCGCACCATTCCCTTTGAGGCGGCGCTCGATGTGCTGTCGCGCGGCACATTCGATGTGGAACATGGCCTCATCCGCTGGAGTTCCAACTACACCTTTCTCGTCTCCCTGGCCCTGGCCGAAACCAACCTGATGGCCGTCTACAAACCGCAGCGCGGCGAGCGCCCGCTGTGGGACTTCCCCGACGGTACGCTCTGCTTCCGGGAACGGGCGGCCTATCTCACGTCTGCCGCGCTGGGCTGGGATATTGTGCCGCCGACCGTCCTGCGCGAAGGTCCACACGGGTTGGGTTCGGTCCAGTTTTTTATTCAGCACGACCCGCAATATCACTACTTCGAGTTCGACGACTCGATGATTCCGCAGTTGATGCGGCTGGCCCTGTTCGACTATCTCATCAACAACGCCGACCGCAAAGGCGGCCACTGCATCGCGGACTGCCGGGGGCGGCTGTGGGGCATCGATCACGGTATTTCGTTCCACACCGCTCACAAGCTGCGCACCGTCATCTGGGACTTTGCCGGCCAGCCCGTCCCGGAGCATCTGCTAAAGGATGTCGAGGCGTTCCAGCAGACGCTCATCGACACGGACAGCGCCTATCACCACGAGATGGCGGGACTCATCAGCGCCGCCGAGTTCGAATCGCTGGCGCGGCGCACCCGGCGCGTGCTGGAAAAACGCACCTATCCGCTGCCCGGCCCTGGCCCCAACCAGCCCTGGCCCCCGGTTTGAGGTTCGATACACGCCAACCCCTTTACGTTTCAAATTCACACGTTGTATTAGAATGAATGTGTGTTGGCGAAACGTGCAAGGGGTTAAGCGGTGTCCGGCGATCAAGCTCACGACCTACGCGAACGTGGCATCCAGGCAGCTAAGGCAGGCCAGAAAGACGAGGCGCGCCGTCTGCTGCAGAGCGCGCTGCGCCTGACGCCCGAAGACGAGTCCGCCTGGCTGTGGCTGGCCAGCGTGGCCCGCGACAAACGCGAGCGTCTGCTGTGTCTGCAAAAAGTGCTGGAGATCGACCCACAGCACGAGATGGCGCTCAAGGCGGTGCGCTCGCTGGGCGTGGACCCGGCGCGGCTCATCCCGGAGAAGATCACCATCGACCGGTCGCTGGCCGCCGAGGACGAGATCATCACCGGCCCCGGCATCCCCCTGCCAGACGCCGCTGATGTCTACGAGAGCCAGAAGCTTGCCCAGCAGATCATCGACGAGTACCTGCACCAGCAGCAACCCCCGCCGCTGCGCTGGAAACACAAACGCAAACGCCGCGCCGGTGAGCGCGAAGTCGTGGTTCTGCGCCTGCAGGTGGCGACCGCCATCCTGGTTTTTGGCGCGCTGCTGGTGGGCATGGCCGGATTCGCCATCAACAACAGCCCGGAAGTGCAGCTCGTGCTGTTCGGCGCTTCGCCCACCCCCAGGCCACCGACCAACACGCCCACCAACACACCAACCAACACGCCCGGCCTCACACCGACGCCGTCGCCGACGGTTGACTTCACCAACGAGCCGACCTTTACCGCCAGCCCGACCATCGACTCGTTTATCCCGCGCGGGCAGATCGAGGTCACGCCGCGCCCCACCGGGCTGTATCTGCCGAATCAGGTCAACAACGCCGTCAGCACCGCCGTGCTGCTGATCGAGCGCGGCGAACATGCCGACGCCGTGCCGCTGATGGTCACCGAGCAGGCGCGCGCCGGCATGGTGTTTAATCCCTATCCGTATTACCTGGAAGCCCTGGCGCAGTTGGGCGAAGATCGCCCGGACGCCGCCAACTTCGCCCTGGAGAACGCCATCCGTCGTATGGACACCCAGGAAGGCGTCAGCGAGACCGACGCCCGCCGCTATCGCCCGCTGATCAACAGCGCCCAGGCCCGCGTCTGGCTGCACCAGGCCGAACAGGCCGCCGCGACTCGCAGCACCGCCCGCGTCAGCGAACTGACCGACGCCGTTATCCAACTGGGCGAACAGTCGATCCTCATCGACCCGGATTTCGCCGACAGCTATGTGAACATGGCCGCCGCCTATCGTCTGCGCGGCGACTACGACAGCGCCATCGAGATCATCGAGCAGGGCCAGCAGCAGCAGGCGCTGGCCGCCAACATGAAGCTGATTAACGCCAAAGGCTGGACCCATTTAGCGCAGGGCCGGGCGCAGACCGCCGCCGGTGACGCCGAAGACGCTCGCGCCAGCTTCGACAGAGCCATCTACGAGGGATTCTTCGGCGTGTACGTGAATCCCTGGGACGAAGAGGCGCACCAGATTCGTATTGAGGCGGCCCTGGAACTGGGCGACGCCGGTCTGGCTGTCGGCCACAGCGAGACGTACCTGCTCTACTATCCCGACAGCGCCAACGCTTTCCGTCTGCAGGGCGATGCCCGCGTCGCCGAGGACAAGATCGACCTGGGCCTGGAAGCCTACAGCCGCGCCCTGGAACTGGCTGGCAGCGATCAGGTCACGGCGGATGCGCTGGTCGCTCGCGCCGCGCTCTACGCCCAGCAGCGGCGCTACGATCTGGCGCTGGCCGATCTCAACCGGGCGCTGGACCTGCGTGACAACCTGAACACACGCGCCCAGCGCATGCGAGTCGCTTACGCCGCTGGCGCGCTGGAAATCGCCAGCGCCGACGCCGACCTGCTCAACAACACCGCCGCCATCGACGCCGATGAGGTCCGCCTGATGCAGGCCCGGATTCTGGTGGATGGCGCTGCGCGCGGCAGCACCGGCAGTTATAACCAGGCGCTGGACCTGCTGGCGCAGATCGAAAGCCTGCCGGACCATCTGCGCCCGGTGGCCGATGAATATCTGGCGCGGGCGCATCACGGGCTGGGCAATCAGGGCGATGCGCTCAACGCGGTCAACCGCGCGCTGGCCGCCGCCGAGACGGGCAGCCGCTATCTGCTGCGCGCCAGCATCCACGAAGCGCGCGACGAGGACGAAGCCGCCCTGCGCGATTACCAGTGGGTGCTGACGTGGAACGAGGTCTATCGCTACCCGTTCGCCGCTGAAGCCCAGACGCGCATTGATGCCATCCACGAGGCGCGGGCGCGGGCACAGGCCCAGGCCACCGCCGAGGTCCAGACGGCCACCGCCGAGGTCATCCAGGCGACGGCCAGTGTCGAAGCGGAGATGACCGCCACCGCGCAGGCTTTCGCCACCGAGACGGCCACTATCGCCGTGCCGGTCACCGAGACCGCCGCCGCTGTCGCCACCACCACTGCTGACGCTGCCGCCGCCGAAGCGACCGCTACGGCCCAGGTCGAGCAGGCGACGGCCACCGTCGAAGTGGCTACGCAGCGCGTCGTCGAGATGACCCAGCGCGCCCTGGACGCGACCGCGACCCAGGCGGCAGCCACACCGGCGTCCGGCCTGGGCGAATCATAAAAACGCGCACCGCTGAAATTGCCCTGTAATCGGGGCGGTGTTATACTGCCGAATAAGTCATCCGGTTATCTTTTGCCACACGGTGAGGGTCCCCCATGTCCGATCACAAGTCGCACGAAGCGACCGTACACGAAGCGCAGGCCTTACCTGTCATGCTGCCGGCGAAACTCGTCGGGCGGGAGAACGCGCTGGCGCAGGTCTACAGCCAGCTCAAGGCCGGGCAGCCGGTGCTGGTCTACGGGCCGGCTGGTGTGGGCAAAACCGCGCTGGTGGGCCGGTTAGCGGCGGCCTACACCCAGCAGCCGGGCGGCGTGCTGTGGATGAACGTCGATAATCCCCGCCTGGAGGAGCTGCTGGTCCGGGTGGGCCGCGCTTACGGCGTCGAGGAGATCGTCAACACGGCGACTCCGCTGGGCATGGTGGGCGCGGTCGAGACGACGCTCAAAGGCAGCAAGCCGTTTATCGTGCTGGATGGGTCCATTCAGCCGGATGTCGCCTCGCGTTTTATTTCGCGCTGCGCCAGCGGGCTGCCGCTGGTCATCACCAGCGAGATACCGCTGGATGGCGCGTGGGCCAGCTTCGAGCTGGAGCCGCTGACCACCGAACACGCGACCGCCCTCTTCCGTCAGGAGGCGCTGCTCAAAAGCGACGAGCATAACCCCGACGTGCGCCGCATGATGGACCTGCTCGACTGCCTGCCCTACAGTGTCATCATCGCCGCGCGGGCGATGGTGGCCGCCAAACAGACACCCGGCGATTTTCTGCAAACGTTGCAGCAGACAATCAGCGCGGTGGACGGCGACGGCGCTGTTGCCGCCCTCACGACCAGCTTCCGCCCGCTGACGGGCGCGCTGCAGGGGTTGCTGTTTATGATGGGGGCTACTTTCAACGGCAGCGCCTCGGTCGAACTGCTGAGTATCATCAGCGGGGCCGCCCCGCAGACCGTGCAGCAGGCGCTCAATCTGCTGACGCAACTGCATCTGCTGGAACGCACCCAGCGTTACGGCGAACCCTATTATCACATGCACCCCATCACGCATCGCTTTGTGCAGACATCGCTGCAGCGAACCAACCGCCTCGAAGCCCTGCAGACGAAGGTCCGCGAGGCGGTGCTGGATTATGCTGGCAAATACAGCGCGGAGTCGCCCCAGGCGCACGACAGGCTGGCGACCGAAATCGAGACATTCCTGGCGACGGCGCGCTGGGCCGCCAACAAGGGCGAGCGTCAGGTGGCGTCGCAGATCACCAGCCTGCTCGACCAGGCAGGCGATTTCGTGCGCGAGCGCGGCTACCTCTACGAGTTGCAGCAGGTGCGTGCCTACGGCACCATCTCGTCATCGACCGCCTTCCCCGCCTATCAGGCCGAGGAGTCCGGGCGCTACTCTCCGGGCGTCGATCTCGATGAGGACGACTTTGAAGAAGATGAGTTAGAAGCCAGCGACGACCTGCCGGACGAGGACGAGACTCGCCTGGACGACATGCGGGCCGGTCTGACGGACGACGACGAATTCGACGACGATCTGGCTTACGATGAGGATGAGGACGACAGCGAAGACGACCTCGACACCGGCGACGAGGCCAGCGACGCGACTTTCATGCCGCCGCGCGCGATGTTCGACGAAGTGGATGAATCCGCCGACGACAGCGCGGAAGTCGAGACGCAGACCGCTCCCGCCAGCCCGACTCCTTTCGCCGGACTGGCTGGTTTCATGAGTGATGACGATGACGATGATGATCTCGTCTATGACGAAGATGATGTCGAGGACGCCGAGGACGGCGACGACGAATCGCCGCAGGACTTTTTGGCGCGCATGGCGCAGGCCATCCCCGACGACGGCCCGCCAGTCGTCAGCGAGCCGCCATCCCCGGCGCAACCTGACGCTATCGACCTGGAGAGCGCCGGTCTGGACCAGTTACGGGCGGCGCTGGGGCAGGCCCGCCAGTCCGAGGACCCTGCTCGTGAGATCGACATTCTGAAGGCCATCGGCCAGCAGCAGATCGACCAGGGTATGGAAAACGAAGCCCTGGGCACCTACGCCGAGCTGCTGTCGGCTTACGAAAATCAGGACAACCGGCGCGGCATTCTGGAGATGCTGGATATGCTGTCGGTGCTGATGGCGCGCACGTTCAACTTCCAGGCGGCAGTCTTGCACGCCGTGCGCGGTGTTAACCTGGCCGAGGAACTGGGCGACGACGACACGCGCATGCAGCTTCATATCACGCTGGGCGACGCTCGCCAGCAGCTCGGCGAGAGCGAGCTGGCCGCCGCCGACTACAGCCGCGCGCTGGCCATCAGCCGCGAGCGCGACGATGAACAGCACGAGGCGATGATCCTCTACAAGTTGGGTTACGCGCAACTGGACAACAACGACCCCGAAACGGCGGTCGATACCTGGGAACACGCCCTGACTCTGTTCAAAAGGCAGGCGCGCCGCCGTTACGAGGGCCGCGTGCTGGGCGCGCTGGGCAGCGCCTATGGCGACCTGGGTCGCTGGGCCGAAGCGGTCAACTTCCACACGTCGGCGTTGTACATCGCCCGCGAGACGCAGGATCGCGACGAGGAAAGCCTGCAACTGGCCAGCCTGGCCTTCGCCGCCACGCAGGCCAATCAGCTTGGCGAGGCGGTGCTGCGCTACCGGCAGGCGCTCCATCTGGCGTATGAGGCCGGCGATGCGGCGAACATCGTCGCGCTGGTCACCGATCTGGCGCGGCTGCTGCTGCAAAGCCGCCGTCATGTAACGGTGGCCGAGCTGCTGGTCGAGGACGCGCTGACCGTCGAACCGGGCGACCGTGAACTGGAACAACTGCGCGAGCGCATCGCCAGCGAATACCAGTTGGCCGAATCTTACGGCACGAAGCTGGTCGAGGTGGCCGGCACCGCCCAGGATTACGCCGCCAACGCCTACGCGCTGCTGGAGGACTGACGCCCATGATGGATTTTGAGCAGGTTTACATCGTCACCGGCGTACCAGAGAGCCATCTGGAAGCCGTGCTGGACGCCATCTCGGCGGCGGGCGGCGGCATCATCGGCCAGTATACGCACTGCGCCTTTACCAACGCCGGTGTGGGCCGCTTCAAACCGGACGCCGAGGCCAACCCTCACATCGGCCAGGTGGACGCCATCAACGCCGTCGATGAATGGCGCATCGAGACGTTCTGCGACCGCCAGCAGGCGAAGGCGGTCGTCGCCGCCATCCAGCAGGCCCACCCTTACGAGCAGCCAGTGGTCTACGTGCTGCCGCTGCTGTCGGTTGACGACCTGTAGGCGGACGCCCCCGATTCACAATTGAACCCCACCCCCGGCTGTGCTACAATGCCCGCCGGTCGGTTTCCATTGGGAACCGGCCAAAAATCACACGTCTGGACCTGGGCGCTGTGTTGGTCTGCGGAATGCAGGCTTGGCCGCGCAGGGATGAATGGCGTGATCGCTTAAACACGTTACAGGAGCATAGTATGCCTTCCCAGGTTTCCCTCAAGCAACTGCTGGAAACGGGTGTTCACTTTGGGCATCGGACCCAGAAGTGGAACCCCAAAATGGACCCGTTCATCTTCACCCAGCGGAACGGTATCCACATCATCGACCTGCAACAGACAATCGTTAACCTCAACCGCTATTATGACCTGGTGCGCGATATCATCGCCGATGGCGGCTCGGTGCTGTTTGTGGGCACCAAACGTCAGGCGCAGGAGACCATCGCCCGCGAGGCCGAACGCTGCGGCATGCCGTACGTCAACCATCGCTGGCTGGGCGGCACGCTGACCAACTGGCGTACCATCCGCGAACGTATCGAAACGCTCAAGAAGCTGGAAGCCCGCCGCGACAAGGGCGAGTTTGAACTCGTCACCAAGCGCGAGGCGATGATGCTCAACCGCAAGATCGAAAAGCTCCAGATTCGCCTGGGCGGTATTCGCAACATGAAGCGCCTGCCCAACCTGGTGATTATGGTTGATACGCGGCGCGAACTCACCGCCGTCAAAGAGGCCAACATCCTCAACATCCCGATTCTGGCGCTGGTGGATACCAACTGCAACCCGGACCCCATCGATTACATCGTTCCGGCCAATGACGATGCCATGCGCGCTATCAAGCTGCTCATCAGCGCCTTCGCCGATGCCGTGCTGGAAGGCAAGGCCATCCGCGCTTCGGACATGGATGAGGAAGACATGGCTGAGGCGATGGACGAGATGGGCTACGATTACGATGCCGACGACGACGACGAAGGCGACGAGCGCTACCTCGGCGAATCCACACTGGCCAAGCTGCGCGACACCCGTCTGTTTGACGAAGACGAAGACGAAAACCAAGAAGACGAGGACTAAAATCACTCATGGCTGAAATTACCGCTAAGATGGTCAAGGACCTGCGCGAGGCCACCGGCGCCGGTCCGCTGGACTGCAAGAAGGCCCTGCAGCAGAACGACGGCGATGTACAGAAAGCCATCGACTTCCTGCGCGAGAAGGGTCTGGCCAAGGCCGCCAAGAAGCTGGGCGCGGGCCGCACCATGAATGAAGGTCTCATCGAGACTTACCTGCACTTTAACAAGCGGCTGGGTGTGCTGGTCGAGGTCAACTGCGAGACGGACTTCGTGGCCGCTACCGACGCTTTCCGCGACTTCACCCGCGACGTGGCCCTGCACATCGCCAACCTCAGCCCGCAGTACGTCAACCGCGAGGACGTGCCGGCTGCGGTCATCGAGGCCGAGCGCAACATGCAGCTTCGCATCCTCAAGGAAGACCCGAAGAACGCCAGCAAGCCGGAAGAAATTCTGGAGCGTATCATCGAAGGGCGTATGGATAAGTTCTTCGCCGACATGGTGCTGATGGAGCAGTCGTTCATCAAGGACGACTCCAAGACGGTGAGCGATATCCTGCAGGAGACAGTCGCCGAAGTTGGCGAAAGCATCCAGATCGCGCGCTTTGCCCGCTTCGCCCTGGGCGAAGATGTCGAGGCCGCCGAGGAATAATCACCGCACACGCAATCCAGACGGACCGGCCAGCCCGGTCCGTTTTTGCTTGTCATCATTTGACAGTTTTCTTAAACAAACGGTATACTGGCGTGCATTCGGAACACTGGATGCAGCGCACCCATATGACTGAGGAGGGGCATTGATGCAAGGCAGCGACAGCTACCGGCTGGTCGTTCGACGAGGCCCGCAGCCAAACCAGACGTTTGACCTCACCAAAGAGCATATCACGCTGGGACGTGATATCACCAATGACATCGTCATCAACGATCCAGAGGTCAGCCGCCATCACCTGCGCCTGTCGCGGGGGCCAGAAGGTTACACGCTCGAGGACCTCAATTCGACCAACGGCACGTTCGTCAACGGCCAGCGGCTGACCAGCCCGCGCCCGCTGCGCCCCGGCGATGCCATCGGCCTGGGCGAGACCGTCACGCTGGGCTATGATCTGGGCGCTCGTGGCGCGTCCAGCGGCGCGCCGGCATCGACCCCGCAGGAATCGCCGCAGCCGCCGCAGCAGCAGTACCAGCCACCACAGCAGGCACAGCAGCCGTCATATGGCCAGCAGCCCCAGCAGCAACCCCCTCAGCAGCAGCCATACGATCCTTATGGTCAGCAGCCGCAGCCAGCGCAGCCACAATACGGCCAGCAGGAATACGGCCAGCAGCAGTACGGCGGCGGCTACGACGCCCCCCAGCCCGATTACGGCTACGGCGCGCCGCAGCAGGCCCCGCCCGGCTACGAGTATGACCCATATGCCGTGCGCGAGGAAGAAGGCCGCTCCACGCTGCGCTGGGCCGCCATCGGTTGTGGGGTGATCTCGGTGTTCTGCTGTTGCAGCACCATTGTCGGTCTGGTGATTATCGACTCGCTGAGCCTGTGGTACGACATTCCCATCATCCGCGACCTGACGCCCCTGTTCGAGGGCATCGCCGAAGCGCTGGGGATGATCTAAACGCCAGACAAACGCATAACCGAACCGACGCGCTGCGACCGATCAACCGCAGCGCGTTTTTTGCTTGGGGGATAACTATTCAGCAAGATTCTCGTGGGGGCGCTGCTCCTACACCATGTACCTAATGGCGAGCCAAAAGGGCGTTCCTTTGTGTCTCTTTAGCAGACACGCTTGATGTAGCCCGGTGTTTTAACGCCGGGCGGAATCGGTCCGCCCCTTTACTCCGCTCTAAATTCTTAATCCGCATCAAAAGTGGCACGAGTTTACCCGCGGGTATCCGGGACGAAGTCCCGACGCGCCGCGTATCGCATCGCGGCGCGTTTTTGATTTACTTTTTGCCCGTGTCGGTGATGGTGGTGCCGCAGTAGCCGCACTGCCACAGGATGGTCACCGCCGGGCGGCCTTCCTTGCGGGCCAGCTCTTCGGGCCATTCCTGCGTGCCCAGATAATGCCAGTCGGTGCGGTGCAGGCACGACGGGCAGCGGTCGCGGCGCTGCGGCTTGTCCGGTGATGGCGGTAAGGTGTGGCTGCTTTTCATCGATTCCCCTCGCTGATCGCCTGTGTTCTGACTCCATCATATCACGCAACAGGCGTGCCAGTCAGCGACTTGCACCAAAGCAGGCGGGCCTGTATGCTTGTGACGTTGACCCAAAAACAAGGAGATACGCGCTCTATGAAAGTACTGGTGACCGGTGGGGCTGGCTACATTGGCAGCCACGTTGTCGAACTTCTGCTCGAACAGGGGCATGAGGTCGTCGTTTTTGATAACCTGTGTACCGGCTTCCGCGAGGCCGTACACCGCGACGCGCTGCTGGTCGAAGGCGACCTGCTGGACGCAGACGCGGTCAACGCCTGTTTCGCGCAGCATCGTTTTGACGGCATTATGCACTTCGCGTCGCATATCGCCGTTGGCGAGAGCATGCAGAAGCCGTTTATGTACATCCGCAACAACGTAGACAGCATGATTAATCTGCTGGAAGCTGCCACGCAGCAGGGAGTCAAACGCTTTATCCTGTCATCCACCGCCAACCTGTACGACGCGCCGCAGCGCATCCCCATCAGCGAGGACGAGCAGGTAATCCCCGGCAGCGTCTATGGCGAAACCAAGAACTTCGCCGAGCGTCTGCTGCTGTGGATGGATCGCGTTTACGGCATGAAATACTGCGCGCTGCGCTATTTCAACGCCAGCGGCGCGCACCCGCTGGGGCACATCGGCGAGGCCCACGACCCGGAGACGCATCTCATTCCGCTGGTGCTCCAGGTGGCGCTGGGCCAGCGCGAACATATCACCGTCTATGGCGACGACTATGACACGCCGGACGGCACCTGCATCCGCGATTACATCCATGTGATGGACCTGGCCGAAGCGCACATTCTGGCGCTGGAAGCCCTGGCCGACGGCCAGAGCCGCGTCTACAACCTGGGCAGCGGCTCCGGCTATTCGGTGCTGGAAGTCATCGAGACCTGCCGCCGTGTGACCGGCCAGCCCATCCCGGTGCAGGTCGGCCCGCGCCGCGCTGGCGATCTGCCGCGCCTGGTGGCCGATAGCAGCCGCATCAAAGCCGAGCTGAAGTGGCAGCCGGAGTTCGACGACCTGGCGAAGATCGTCGAGACGGCCTGGGCCTGGCACCAGTCACACCCGCACGGCTACAAAACGACGGTAGAGCAGGGCGATTAGTCCAGCCGCTGGATCATCTCAACGCGATTGCCGAACGGGTCGCGGAACTCAAAGCGGGCATAACCGGGGATGGGCACCGACTCCAGCACGCTGATGCCGTGCGCTTCGAGGCGCTGCCGCCAGTAGCCGATGTCGCCCACTTCATAAGCCAGGTGAGCTTTGGTCGCCGCCCGCTCGACGCCGTCCTCGGTGCCCACATGGACCGCCTGACCGCCCACCGCCAGCCAGAAGCCGCCGCGCCCGCGCAGGGTCGGCGGCTTTTCGATTTCCGGCAAATTGAGCACGTCACAGTAGAAAGCGCGGCCTGCCGCTTCCTGTCCAGCGGGGATGGTGATCTGCGCGTGGTGCAGGCCGTGAATGTACGCCACCGGTTCGACTTCGGGGTAGACCATCGCCATACGTAGACCCTGGCCGTCGGTCTGCGGCGACTCCGGCAGCGTGCGGAAGCCTTCCATGCGGGCGGCGACCGCCAGCGCCAGCGCGTCGATCACGTCGTCCTCAGCGACGAACCGACCTTGATCGGCCCAGATGGCTTTCACGGCGGCGTCGGTGTGCGCATAATAACGGCGCAGCACCTCGACCCGTTCCATGAAGCCCTGGCCGGACTTCTTGCTGTGCGCCATCGGCTTACCGGCCAGCGCCCAGAAGATGACTTCCGGGTGCGCCTCGTGGAAACGCTGCCGGGCGCGTTCGTCACGCCGCAGCAGATCGTCCACCTGCTTGACCATATGCAGGATGTGCCACGTCTGCATCGACAGCTTTTTGCCGGCCAGCCGTTTGTTGATGGCGCTGGCCTCGTCGTAATCATACGTGCTGAGCGCCGAGCGCACCGGCACCGAGAACACGCTGCTGGCCCGCCCCGGCAGCACACGCCGGGCCGCAGCCTCGACATCGCGCTGGCCCTTATCCGGCAGACCGATGGGCACGTCGATCAGCACGCGCTCGGTATCTCTGCCGAAGACATGCCAGAACAGACCGATCTCGGTGAACACATCCGAGGCGAAGCTGCCATCATCATAGATGACCACACCCAGCCAGCCGATACCGCAACCGTCTAAACCGAAGTACATGGGCACGTCCTTTCTGTCTGGGGTGTTTCGCTGATTATACGCCTGTCAACCGGTGGATGCGATAACCCCAGGGCGACGGGCGCATCCGGGAATTGGGGCAGGTTTTCAGCTTCCGTGCCGCCAGCGGTTCAAAACCGCTGGCTAGGGGTAGCCAACCCATTAAAAGGGTTGTGTCCCCTGTGGCAGGCAACTGGGGCGGTCCTTTGTGTCCCTTCAGTGGACACGCTCCCTGTAGCCCGGTGTTTTAACGCCGGGCGAGACCGGTCCGCCCCCAAATCCGGATGCACCCTGGCACGATCTGCGTATAACAAAAAACCGCTCAGATGAGCGGTGTGAGTGGGCCTAGCAGGATTCGAACCTGCAACCGAACGGTTATGAGCCGCGTGCTCTGCCGTTGAGCTATAGGCCCGTTTTGTGTGGCGTCTGGCGAAGCGGGCAACGGGATTCGAACCCGTACTAGGACCTTGGAAGGGTCATGTGCTACCATTACACCATGCCCGCGTGCTGCAAGTCGGGGTGCCCGGATTTGAACCGGGGACCTCACGCTCCCAAAGCGTGCGCGCTGCCAGGCTGCGCCACACCCCGCCTGTCCCGCATTTTACCACGTCCGCTGCTGAAACGTAAATCCTGAGTTGGACTGCGATTGCCCCTGGGCGATACGTCCGCAAATGGAGCGCTGCCCGCCTGCCCGGCAGGAACATCTATCCTCAAAACGTGCGGCAGGGTTTATACTGTTCTGGGGCCACAAACCCGGTTTCGCTGGCGCACCGCCGAGCGCCGTACAGGGGTCAACCGACAGGCTATCGCCTGATAGATGATGGAGAGAAACATGCAGCAGGAACAGGCTTTACGCGAGCAGATTTGTCTGGTGGGCGAGCAGCTCCACCGCTTCCGGCTGGTGGATGGCACCGCCGGCAACATCTCGGCGCGGCTGGACGGCGAGCGCGTGCTGGTCACGCCGTCGGGTGTGTGCAAGGGCTTCATGAAGCCGGAGCAGTTGATCGTCCTCGATCTGGAAGGCCGCCGCCTGGACGATGGCCCGGCGCAGTTCACGCCCACCAGCGAGACGCCCATGCACCTCGAAGTTTACAGGCAGCGCCCGGACGTGGGCGGCGTGGTCCATGCGCATCCGGGTTACGCCGTCGCGCTGACGATGGCCGGCATCAACTTCCAGCGTTATATCATCCCGGAAGCGGTGATTCTGCTAGGCGAAGTGCCCACCGCGCCTTATGCCACGCCAGCCACCCACGAGGATGCCGACGCCGTGCGCGAACTGATCCGCGATCACGACGCCATGCTGCTGTCGCATCACGGCTCGCTGACCGTGGGCGACGATCCCTGGCACGCTTATATGCGCCTGGAAACGCTGGAACATACCGCCCGGCTCATCTACTACGCGCACCAGATCGGCGGGGTCACGCCGCTGCCCGATGGCAAGCTGCACCAGCTCCACGACCTGCGCCGCAGCCTGGGCATGAATGTCCCCGAAGACACCGTCTAGGTAACCCGTGATGACCGTGACCACCCACCATCACCCTCGCCCGAACCTGGACCGCGCCATTCAATGGGGTGCGCTGGTGGTGGTGGCGCTGATCGTCGTGGGCGCGCTGGGGCAGATCGGCATGGCGCTGCTGGCTCCCAGCGGCGCGCTGCGCGGCCTGGCGCTGTTCGGCGCGCTGGCGACCAGCCTGCTGGCCTTCCCCGTGCTCATGCTGACGGCGGTCGCGCCCGCCGTCAGTGTGGACGCGGCAGGCATTACGTTGCAGCCAGCCGTCTGGAAGGCGCGCCACATCCCCTGGAACGCCGTGCGCGCCGTCAAACGCTACCCGCTGCTGCCCATCGAAGACGCCGAAGTGACGCGGCGGCTGGCGGTGGGCCGGCGCAATTACCGCCCGGCCAGTGGCGTGATGCTCGTCATCCCCGACCTGTCGCCTGTGTATCGCATCGCTGGCTTCCTGGCCGGCGAACGCGCCGCGCCGGTCATCGCCCTGACCAACCGCGCGCACACCAACTACGACACGCTGCTGCGCGCCGTGCTGGCGCACACCGATCCAGCCATCCACGACCCGGAACTGGCCGCCAGAGACTGAGCGGATGGTGTTGTATGCGGTTGCTGGCTGGCAGTCAGAAGAAACAGGCAAAACGGACCGGCTCACAATGCCGGTGGGGTAAACGCGCTAATCGTCCTGGGTGGCCATCAGAGAGGAAGCACCGGCCAGCCGTTCCCGCAGAGACTGGCGCAGCAGTTCGGTAACCTCGGCCTGGTAGGTCAGTTCCGCCTCGAACTCAGCGGCGATGGTAAACTCCATCAGCACTTCGGCGAAAGCCTCCTGTACCGTGTGGCGTATAATCTCCCGTAGCTGGCTGACTGTCAGTTGGTCCAGACGATCCTGATCGTCATACTCCGCATCAGTGGGTAACGGTATCTGGTGGTGTATCGGGCTCATGGCGTCAGTCCTCATCGGTCGATATTTTCATTGTACACCGCATCGATATTCACGCAATTCGTGCGTGACAACACGCCGCACTCGACCTTCCCGGACAAGCCAGAACACACTCAGAGGTGCGTGATGGACTGGCTGTTGAACAGCACCTTCAGATTCCGCTCCACTTCGGGCGCGGCGACAATGGTGATGACGTCCCCGACATGCAGTTCGGTGCTGCCATGCGGAATGAGCAGCTTGCCCTGGCGCTGCACTGAAGCGACCACGCTCTCCGGCGGCCAGCGGACATCGCAGATGGGTCGCCCGGCAACCGGCGCTTTTCTCCCCACGCGGAACTCAAAAACATGAGCGCCCGTCAGGTTGTGCAGCCGGATCAGTTCGGCGTGGTGCTGGTCCTCGAGCTTGCGGGCGATGGCCGTGTTGTAAGCGTTCATAATTTCCTGGCGACTGAGCATACCGAGCAGATCGCCCGACTGCTCATCGACCACCGGCAGACGACCGATCGCTTTCGTGTTCATGGTACGGATGGCCGTCCACAGCACATCGTCAGGATGGGCGACGGTGATATCGCGCGTGCAGATGTCGCCGACCGTGCGCGTGGCGGCCTCTTGCGGCTGGGTCTCGTAATTGTGCTGCAAATCCGACAATGTCACCATACCAACCAGGCGATCATCGTCATCGACGACGCACATAGACCGCACATGCTGGCGGCGCAGGGCGTCGCGCAGGTCCACCATCGAAGCGGCCTGGTGAATGGTCGGCGGCGGCTGGACCATCACCTCGCCAACGGTGATGCCCTGCATCACGTCCACGTCGCGCCCGGCGTTGATAAACACGTTGCGCCGCGCCAGTCCCAGCGTGTAGATACCGTAAGGCACAAAAATCTGCGCGATGGAGATGCAGACTACAGTGGCGATCATAATGGGCAGAATCAGCCGGTAGTCGTTGGTCAGTTCGAACACCAGCATGATGGCGGTGATGGGCGCGTGGACGACACCGGCCATCATGGCCGCCATGCCCACAATGGCGAACGCCTGCGGGTCGCTGAACCAGTCAACCCGCAGCGATTCCACGATGCGCCCGTAAAAGCTGCCCAGCATCAGGCCGACGAACAACGTCGGCGCGAAAACACCGCCGACAAATCCGCCGGAGATGCTCAGGCCCGTCATCAGAATCTTCGCCACGCCCAGCACCAGCAGCAGCAGCAGCGTAAACTCTTCCGGGTTGCTGAGGACGGCGTTCATCGCCTCGCGCCCGCCGCCCAGAATCTGCGGCAGGAACATGCCCACCGCGCCCACAATCAGCCCGGCGATGGCCGTTTTATACGGCGTCGGCAGCCGGTGCGCGTAGCGGTGCCACACGTCCTGCTGCCAGTAGATCGACCGCGTGAAGAACGCCGCCATCGGAGCCAGCAGCAGGCCCAGAATCATGTACAGCGGAATCTCGCCGATGCCGCCCAGATTGTAATTAAGCAGTTGCAGGCTGGGTTCGTACAACGGCAGCAGCGGCTCCAGCGCCTGGGTGATGACCGAAGCGAGCACCGCGGCCAGCACCACCACGCCAAAGGCGCGCGTGGTGAATTCGCCGAGGACGACTTCCAGCGCGAAGAACACGCCGGCGATGGGCGCGTTAAACGCTGCCGCGATGGCGCTGGCCGCGCCCGACGCCACCAGCAGCGAAATGCGCTCTTCAGACAGGGCCAGCCGCTGGCCAAACATCGACCCCAGGTTGGAGCCGATCTGCACGCTGGGGTCTTCCGGTCCAACGGACGCCCCCGCACCCAGCGACAGCGCCGACGCCAGCGCCTTGAATGGCATCCGCTTGTAGCGCAGGCGGCCACCGGACAGCGCGACGGCTTCCATGATGCCCGCCACGCCATGATGCCGTTCCTCGCCCACAAAACGCTGCATCAGCAGGCCCACGACATAACCAGCCAGCCCCAGCGCCAGCACCACGCTGAACGGTCCCAGCGCGCCCAGCACGTCGTGCTGGAGCACCTCGAAAAAGAAGATGTGAAACGCCTCAATGCTAAGGCGAAATAACCAGATGCTCAGACCGGTCGCCAGCCCGACGGTAACCGCCAGTATCAACAGAAGCCGGCGCTCGGTGAGATGAACCCGAAGAAAGAGCCAGCGCAGAATGGATGATTTTGTGCTTTTGTGTCGCATAAGCTGGTTGAAGTCGCCCCTTACTGTGCCGATTATACGCCCGCGCCAGGCGAGATGACATACAGAATCTACTTATGGATGGGTCAGGCTCGGAGCAAGTTGACTGCGTGGCAGGGATGGCTGAACGACGCGCGGTTCGCGTCGCCTATACATAGGCCGAAATCTGCCCTTCCTGGACGCGCCAGACGGCGGCCCGTTCCACAAACGAGTCGGTGAAGATTTCGAGTTCGGTGGTCGTCAGCAGCGACTGCACGCTGCCGTCGATGCGCTCCAGCAAATAGGCGCGGCGGCTGGCATCCAGTTCGGCGATGACCTCATCCAGCAGCAGAATGGGCGGCTCGCCGGTGCGCTGGTGCATCCACTGGAGTTCGGCCAGCTTCAGCGCCATGACCGCCGTGCGTGCCTGCCCCCGGCTGCCGTACAGCCCGGCGTCGCGCCCGTTGATGAGCAGGCGCAGCTCGTCGCGGTGGGGTCCGCTGAGGGTGACGCCGCGCCGGATGGATTCGGCCTCTTCGTCGCGCAGGCGGTCGGCGAACTGCGGCGCGACGGCGTCCGGATTCAAATCGCGGTGCAGGTCCAGCCCCAGCACGTCGAACGAAAGCTGGCCGTTGTCGCTGGCGGTGGGGGCAAAGCTCGGCTGGTAGCTCAGGGTGAGCGTCTCCTGGCTGCCGGTGAGTTCCAGATGGGCACGCTGCGCGTCCATTTCGAGTTCGCGCAAAAATCGCTGGCGCTGGGCGACCAGGATGCTGCCAGCCTGCACAAGCTGCTCATCCCAGAAGGCCAGCTCACCGGAGCCGCCACGCCGTTCCGACAGCCGGCGCAGCAGGGCGTTGCGCTGCGGCAGAATCTTCTCGTACTGGTCCAGCGCGGCGTAATAGTCGGCGTCCACCTGGGACAGCGTCGTATTCATGAAGCGGCGACGATCCGACGGCGAGCCTTCCACCAGCGACAAATCCTGCGGCAGAAACAGCACCACCCGCACCAGTCCCAGCACGTCCATCACACGCTTGTCGACGCCGTTCAGCCGTACCACTTTCTTAAAGCGAGCCACGGCGCTGGCGTTCTGTTCCAGCATGAGCGTCAGCTCCAGCCGGTCGACTCGCCCCGCGCCATGAATCTCGGCGTCGAGGCGGGCGTAAGGCAGCGGGTCGCCTTCGGTGCGCCAGTGGATCAGTTGCCGGTCGCTGGTGGTGTAAGGCGAGCGCGACGTCGCCAGGTAGTAGATGGCTTCCAGCAGGCTGGTTTTGCCCTGCGCGTTGGAGCCATACAGCACAACGGGCTTATCTGCCGGGAGTGTCGCTTCCAGGCGTGCATAGTTGCGGAAATTGGTCAGCGAAAGATGCTCGATGCGCATGGCGATTTCGTGGGGTCCCGGCTGCAAGTGCGGTCATTATAACATAACCCGCCTGCCGGGTTTCAGAGTCACTTTACCCCCCGGCAGGGTCATCGCATCAAAATCACACTTGAGTTCATAAAAATCCACAACCTGTTGTAGGCGCGCGCTAATGCAGATTAAGAATTCAGAGCGGAGTAAAAAGGAGGACCGATTCCGCCCGGCGTTAAAACACCGGGCTACAGGAAGCGTGTCTGCTAAAGAGACACAA